>NZ_JBPUGH010000114.1:0-10933 GCF_051548005.1 Curtobacterium flaccumfaciens
GTGCCAGCTGGCACCGTGCCTCCCGTCCGTTCGTCTGGTGGCGACTAGAGCGAGTCGCGCAGCTCGGTGACCAGGTGGCGGACGACGGCGCGGAGGTCTCCGCCGTTCTCCTGCGCCACCTGGAGCTGCCGCTGGTAGGACGCCCCCTGCTCGATCATCGTGTCGAGGTGGTGCAGCTCCTGCTGGCAGCCGAGCCGCTCCGCGATCGGGTCGAGCCGCTGGACGAGGTCGTGCACCTCGACGGTGACGAGTCGTTCGTCGCCGGCGGCGTTGGTGATGATCTCCGCCTCCATGCCGTACCGGGCCGCCCGCCACTTGTTCTCGCGGATGAACCACGGCTGCATCGACGGCAGGACCTCGCCGCGGTCGAGCCGATCGGACAAGGCGGTGACGAGGCACTGGACGAACGCGGTGACCGCGCCGACCTCGTGCAGGGTCGAGATGCCGTCGGACACGCGGTTCTCGAGGGTGCCCCAGCCCGGTGAGGGGCGGATGTCCCAGCGGAGGTCCTTGAACCCGTCGATCACGCCGGTCTTGGTGAGGTCGTCGACGACCGTCTCGAAGCCGCCCCAGTCGTCGATGCCCGGCGGCAGCCCACCGGTCGGCAACTGCTGGAACATGAGGGCACGGTTCGAGGCGTAGCCGGTGTCGGTGCCGGCCCAGAACGGGCTCGACGCGGTGAACGCCTGCAGGTGCGGCACGTACGCGAGCATCGCGTTCATGATCGGCACGGCCTTGTCGCGGTCGTCGATCCCGACGTGCACGTGCACGCCCCAGATGAGCATCTGCCGTCCCCACCAGCGCGTGCGGTCGATGAGCGTGGTGTAGTGCTCGCTGTCCGCCGTGATCTCCTGCTGGTCCCACAGCGCGAACGGATGCGTGCCGGAGCACATGACCTGCGCGTCCAGGGGTTCGGCGGCGTCGATCACCTCGGCGATGATCCCGGAGAGCTCGGACGTGGCGCCCTCGACGGTGGTGTGCACGCCGGTGACCACCTCGACCGTGTTCGTCAGGAGCTCCTCGGTGACCTTGTCCGGGTCACCGAGCCGCTCCTGCACCGCCCTGATCACCGCCGGGGCCCGGGGGGTGAGATCGCCGGTGTCCCGGTCGACCAGGGGGAGTTCCCACTCGACACCGATGGTCGACGGGTGGGACTCTGTGAAGCGGATGTCCATGCGGCCATCCTGCCGGTCGGTTGTCGGACATGCACAAGGAACGCCGTCACCGATCGTGCACCTCGCTCCACCAAGTTGTTCCATCACGGTACTACCGTGGAATCGCTCACAGGGAAGAGGTCCGCATGCAGTTGGTCGTGCGCGGTTCGTCCGCACCACTCGTCGGGGAGATCGACGTGCCGGTCTCCAAGTACCACGCGCACCGAGCGCTGGTGCTGGCATCACTCGCGAAGGGGACGAGCATCGTCTCCGGCATCAGTTCCACCCGGCAGGTCGAATGGACCGTCGGCACGCTCCGGGCCCTCGGCGTCGACGTCAAACGTCGTGGGGACGAGTACCACGTCACCGGCCTCGGCGGTCGCTACGCGGCGACGGACGTCGTCGACCACGGCTCGCGCGGCGCGGACGGCATCCTCAACATGGGGTCGTCCGGGACGACGCTGTACTTCATGACCGGGCTCGCCTCGCTGGCCGACCGCCCGATGACGCTCGTCGGCATGAAGTACTTCCAGCGCCGACCGATCGGGGCGCTGCTGACCTCGCTCACGCAGATGGGCATCGAGCTCGAGGCGACGAACGACTGCCCGCCGGTCACGGTCCAGCCGAGGCGACCACGAGGCGGAGACGTCTCGATCGCCGGCACGCTCTCGCAGTGGATCTCCGGACTGCTCCTCGTCGCGCCCTTCGCCGAGCAGGAGACCCGGATCCACATCACGGGCGGTCGGCTGAACGAGCAGCCCTACGTCGAGCTGACCGTCCGGATGATGCGCGAGTTCGGGCTCACCGTCGAGGTGTCCGACGACTGGCTCGAGTACCGGGTGCCGGCCGGGCAGCAGGCGACACCGCACGACTACGTCATCCCGCCGGACATCGGTTCCGCCGCCTTCGGGATCGCGGCCGCGGGCATCCGCGAGTCGGACCTGCTGCTCCGCGGCATGACGACGACCACCACGGCGGGGACCGACCACCCGGAGAGCGAGTTCCTCGACCTCGCGACCGCGATGGGGGTGCCGATGCGGATCGACGAGGCGACCGGGTTCGTCCGGATCCAGCACGACGGTTCGCCGCTCCGGGCGCTCGACATCGACTGTCGACCGATCCCGGACCTCCTGCCCGTCCTGTCCACGATGGCGACCTTCGCCGAGGGCACGACCCGTCTCTGGAACGTGGCGCACATCCGGCTGAAGGAGTCCGACCGCGTCGCCGCGATGCTCCAGCTCAACCGCATGGGCGGCCGTGCGGAGCAGGGGACCGACGAGCTCCGCGTGACCGGGGTCCGGCCCGGCGGACTGCACGGCTCGCCGATGTCGTCCTTCAACGACCACCGCGTGCTCATGTCCCTCGCCGTCGCCGCGTCGAAGGCCGAGGGGGCCAGCTCCCTGACGTACCCGCGCGCCTACCGCATCTCGTACCCGACCTTCCTCGAGGCGATGAACGGCGTCGGGCTCGACATGGAGGTCGGTGACGCCCTGCTCGCCCGCGCCGACCGGGACGACCGGATGGACGCCGCCACGTCCGAGCCGACCGACCTCGGCGAGGACACCGGGACGCCCGCCGCGCCGGAATCCCCGGACGCAGCGCTCGCGACGTCCCCCGACGCTCCCGCGCTCGCCGGGGTGGACGCCGACCCGCTCGTCCTCAGCGAGCGCGTCCGGGCGCTGTCCGAGCAGGACCCTGACGGCCTCGCGGTCGTCGAGGTGGGCGGCACGGCCCCCGTCGAGACCACCTGGAAGCAGCTGCAGGACGAGGCCGACCGGGTCTCGGCGCTCCTGCTCGAGCTCGGTGTCCGGCGGGGTGAATCCGTCGCCATGCAGCTGCCGAACTGGCGCGAGTTCGTCTCCATCACGCTCGGCGCGATCCAGATCGGTGCCGTCGCGACCCCGATCATGCCCGTCTTCGGTCCCCGAGAGACGACCATGACGCTCGCCCGGTCGAAGGCCCGCGTGGTGTTCCTGCCGAACGTGTTCCGCAAGCGCCGGCCCGCGCTCGAACTCCTCGACGTCGTCGACGAGGCTCGGGCGCAGCGCCGTCGGCTGTCGGTCGAGCACGTCGTCGTCCTCCGTGCCGAGGCCCGCGGCCAGGGTGACGTGCCGAACGACCAGGCGCCCCTGCCGGCGGATGCTGCCGAGCGGGTCGCCGCGAGCGACTGGAACTGGCGGTGGTTCGACGCGGCGCTGGGGTCGGTGCACGTGGACGTCGACCAGATCCGTTCCCGCGCGCCGGGCCCGGACGACGTCTGCCAGCTGCTCTTCACGTCCGGCACCACCGGGGAGCCGAAGGGCGTGCAGCACCCGCACCGGACGCTCGGCCTCGCGACCGCGATGCACGTCGCGCAGTCCGGGCTCACCGCCGACGACCGGATCTACATCCCCTCGCCGCTCGCGCACCAGACCGGCTTCCTCTACGGGATGCTGCTCGCGTTCCGGCTCGGCGCGCCGCAGGTCATCCAGCCCGTGTGGGACGGCCGGGTCGCGCTGGAGCAGGCGTTCGGCGTCGCGAAGGCGTCGTTCGTGCAGTGCGCGACACCGTTCCTGACCGACCTCGTCGACCTCGTCGAGCGCGGTGCTCCCGCACCGGAGAGCCTGCGCGTCTTCGTCCCGACCGGCGCTGCGGTCCCGCGAGCGTTGGCGCAGCGGGCGAGCACGGTGCTCGGGAGCGCGATCCTCGGGGCGTTCGGCACGAGCGAGACCTGCCTCGGCGCACTGTCCAGCCCGTCCGACGACCCGGCCGACGCGTACGGTCACGACGGCCGGGCGCTCCCGGGGATCCGGATCCGCATCGTCGACGACGAGGGCCACGAGCTCGCCGCCGGCACCGAGGGCAACTTCGAGCTGCACTCGCCGACGATGTTCGACGGCTACCTCGACCGTCCGGACCTCACCGACGACGTCTTCACGGAGGACGGCTGGTACCGCACCGGCGACCTCGCGACGGTCGACGAGAAGGGCTTCCTCTCGATCACCGGGCGCGTCAAGGACGTCATCAACCGCGGTGGCGAGAAGATCCCGGTCGTGGAGATCGAGAACCTGCTCTACCAGCACCCGCTCGTCACGGACGTCGCGATCGTGGCGATGCCCGACGAGCGGCTCGGCGAGCGTGCCTGCGCCTTCGTGGTGCCGGCTGCGGGGGAGCGGCTCGACCACCGGGCGTTGCAGCGGTACCTCGACGACGCCGGTGTGAGCAAGTACTACTGGCCGGAGCGGCTCGAGTACATCGACGAGCTGCCGCGCAACGCGGTCGGCAAGGTGCAGAAGAACGTGCTGCGCGAGCGCGCGGCGGAGCTCGTCGCGACGGACGCGGCGGGACGGGTCGCGTCCGACGCGACGACGAAGGAGGACGGGACACGATGACCCTGGTGACGGAGACCGGAACCGAGCAGGACTTCCAGCAGCTCAAGGCCGAGGTGACCGAGTGGGTCCGCGGCCGTGGCGAGGAGTGGGCCGAGGAGATCGAGCGCACCGGCGGGGTCGCCCCCGAGCTGTTCCAGGAGCTCAAGGAGCGCGGCTGGCTCAGCCTCGCCGCCCCGCCCGAGCTCGGTGGCGCAGGCATCCCGTTCTCGAGGTACCTCGAGGTGATGGAGATCATCTCGCGCTCGCACGCCTCGATCCGCATGCTCGTGCACGTCATCAACGGCACCTGGCGGGCGATGGCGCCGTACGCGACCCCGGAGCAGATCGAGGAGGTCGTCAAGCCGAGCGTGGCGGGCGAGAAGCTCGTCGCCTTCACGCTCACCGAGGCCACGGCGGGCACCGGCGCGGACCTCCGCACGACCGTCCGCCGTGAGGGCGACACCTACGTGATGAACGGCGAGAAGCACCTCATCACGTTCGGGGTGCGTTGCGACTACTGGCTCATCGCCGCGCGGCTCGAGGGCACCTCCGGCCAGGACGGCACGATCGCGTTCCTGATGCCCAACTCCGGGCTGCCCGGCGCCGAGGTGATCGACGACTCGGACACCATGGGCATCCGCGGCACCGACCACGCGATCCTCCGGTTCACCGAGACCCCGATCCCGGCCTCCGCCCGCCTCGGCGAGGAAGGGCAAGGCCTCGAGGTCGCGCTCGGCGGGTTCCTCCTGCCGAGCCGTGTGTCGGTCGCGATGAGTGCCGTCGGCCTCGCCGAGCGGGCGAACGAACTCGCGGTCGCGTACGCGAACGAACGGGAGACCTTCGGCAAGAAGCTCTCGAGCCGACAGGCGATCCAGTTCTACCTGGCCGAGAACTACGCCGACATCGCCTCCGCCCGCGCCCTCGTGCTCGAGGCAGCCCGCGCCTACGAGGAGGGCCGTCCCGACGCCGGCACGCTGTCCAGCGCCTCGAAGATGGTCGCGGTCGACATGCTCGCCCGGGTCACCGACAAGGCACTCCAGGTGCACGGCGGCCAGGGCTACTGGAAGCGCAACGCGATCGAGCGCGTCTACCGCGACGCGCGCGCGCAGCGCTTCGAGGAGGGCACCAACGAGATCCAGAAGCTGGTCGTCGGCCGCGCCGTCGTGACCGGCCAGGCCGGGTTCTGACGCGACCCAGCAGCGGACGGGAGGCCCGTGGCGGCCCCGCCACGGGCCTCCCGTCCGATCCCACGCACCCAACGCAACGACAAGGACCGCAGTGACCGACAGCACGACCGCTCCCATCGCCCTCATCACGGGCGCCTCCCGCGGCATCGGCCGCCTCCTCGCGCAGAAGCTCGGCCAGCGCGGCGTCACCGTCGTGGTGACGTACAAGGGCAACGCCGACCTCGCCGAGGAGTCGCTGGCCGACGTCCGCGCGGCCGGCGGCGACGGCATCACCGCGCAGGTCGACATCGAGCAGCCGGAGTCGATCGACGCGCTGTTCGACGTCGTCCGCGACACCTACGGCCGGCTCGACATGTTCGTCGCGAACGCCGCGGCGAGCGCGTTCAAGCCCGTCGCGGACCTGAAGCTGCACCACCTCGACCGCAGCTACGCGACCAACGCGCGCTCGTTCGTGCTCGGTGCGCAGCGCGCCGCCGGACTCATGGACCGGGGTGGGCGGATCGTCGTCGTCACCTCGTACGGGTCGCTCCGGGCGTTCCCGACCTACGCCGCGCTCGGCGCCGCGAAGGCCATGACGGAGGCGTACACGAAGTACATGGCGGTCGAGTTCGGCCCCCGGCAGATCACGGTGAACGCGGTGAACGGCGGTCTCATCGACACCGACTCGCTCGACTACTTCTACGGTTCCGTGCCGGGGATGGCGCCGATGTCGTCGGTCCTCGAGAAGCTCCCGCTCCAGCGCCCGGGCACCGCCGACGACATGGCGGACGCGATCGACTTCCTGCTGTCCGAGCGGGCGTCGTACATCACGGGCCAGACGCTCTCGGTCGACGGCGGGCTCACCGTCATCGCGCCGCCGTACTGGGCGGACACGACGTCGCCGCTCCGGGACGCGGTCCTGCCCCCGGCCGCGCCCGCCGACCCGGCGTCCGCTGCTGCGGCTGCGGCCGCCGACACGGCAGAGTAGGGGCATGAGCACCGTCGCCATGCCCGACCTCGCCGTCGTCTCGTCGCCGTGGACCCTGGGACCGCTGACCCTCCGCAACCGGGTGGTCATGGGGTCGATGCACACCGGACTCGAGGTGCACGACGACGGCGGTGCCGGCATGGCGGCGTTCTACCGCGAGCGGGCGACCGGCGGTGCGGCGCTCATCGTGACGGGCGGCATCGCGGTGAGCGACGAGGCCCGCGGCGGGCCGGACTTCGCCGTCTTCGGCGTCGACGGGGCCGACGAGCGCTTCCGCGTCGCGGTCGACGCCGTGCACGCCGCCGGCGGCGCGGTGCTCGCGCAGCTCTTCCACGCCGGTCGCTACGCGCTGGTCGGCGGCATGGTCGACCGCCACGGACGGCCCCAGCGGGCCGTGGCACCGTCGGCACTGCCGTGGGCCGCTGCGCGGGGTGTCGTCCCCGGGGAGCTGACGGGCGCCGAGGTCGAGCGCACGATCGAGGACTTCGCCGCGGCCGCCCGGTCGGCGCGGGACATCGGCTTCGACGGCGTCGAGATCATGGCGTCCGAGGGGTACCTCGTCAACCAGTTCCAGTCGCCGCTGACGAACCTGCGCGACGACGAGTGGGGTGGGTCGCCGGGGCGGCGGCGGCGCTTCGCGGTGGAGGTGGTCCGGGCCGTCCGTGCGGCGGTCCCCGAGCTCGCGGTGACGATCCGGCTGTCCGGCGCCGACCTCATGCCGGGTTCGACGACCGACGACGAGGTGGACGCGCTCGTGCACGAGCTGTTGCCCGTCGGGCTCGACGGGATCTCGGTCGGCATCGGGTGGCACGAGTCCCGCACCCCGACCGTGCAGGCAGCGGTGCCGCACGGGGCGTGGCTCTCCTACGCGGAGCGCATCGCCGGGGTCGTCCGGTCCTCGTCGTACCCGGACGTCCGGGTGATCGCGTCCAACCGGATGACGGACCTCCGCGACGGTGAGGCCGTGCTCGCCGACGGTCTGGTCGACGCCGTCGCCCTCGCGCGCCCGTTCCTCGCCGACCCCGCCATCGTGGACCGCTCGCTCGCCGGGGCCTACGACCTCGTGAACACCTGCATCGGCTGCAACCAGGCGTGCCTCGACCGATCGATCGTCGGTGCGCCGGTCTCCTGCCTGGTCAACCCCCGCGCGGGCCGCGAACTCGCCTTCCCGCTGCGCCCGAGCGACGCCCCGAAGCGCGTCGACGTGGTCGGCGGCGGGCCGGCCGGACTCGCCGCCGCGGTCGACGCCGCACGGCGCGGCCACGCCGTGACGCTCTGGGAAGCGTCCGACCGGCTCGGCGGGCAGTTCGAGCTGGCCTCGCTCGTGCCCGGCAAGGAGGACTACGCCGCGACCGTCCGTGCCGCGCGGGCCGAGCTCGCCGAACGCGGGGCCACCGTGCACCTCGGTCGTGCGGTCACCGTCGACGACCTCGCCGGCAGCGACGCGGTCGTCGTGGCCGCGGGGGTCGTGCCGCGTGGGATCGACGTCCCCGGAGCATCGCTGCCGCACGTCGTGTCGTACGAGCGGGCGCTCCGGGAGGGCGTGCCGGCGGGCTCCGTGGCGATCATCGGCGGTGGCGGGATCGGCGTCGACACCGCGGCGTTCCTCGTCGAGTCGCCGGACGAGGCGTCCCGAGCGGCGGAGTTCGGGCGGCGCTGGGACGTCGACGTCAGCGACGAGGTCGTCGGGGACGTCCCGCAGCGGATCCCGGTGGCGGACCGCGTGCTGCGTCCGGGGCACCAGGTGACCGTGCTGCGCCGCAGCGGCAAGTTCGGCACCGGCATCGGCATCACGTCCCGCTGGGTGGCGATCGGGAGGCTCCGCGACGCCGGGGTCCGGATGGTCGGCGGCGTGCAGGAGTACCTCCGCATCGAGCCCGGCGCGCTGTGGATCCGGGACGAGGACGGCGTCGAACGGGCGGTCCCGGCGGACACCGTCGTGGTGTGCGCCGGACAGGAGCGCCGGAGCGGTGCGGACGAGCTCGTCGAGGGCCTGCGTTCCGCGGGGACCCCGTGCGAGGTGGTCGGTGGTGCACGCGACGCCCGGAGCGTCGACGCCGTCCGCGCGACGAGCGAGGCACTCGAAGCGGTGCGTCGACTCGCGCCCTGACGCGGAATCTGCAACAATGAACGGTCGAATCGTGGCTGCTCGACCCTCTATCCAGCAGTCCACGCTTTCCATCGAGCTTCCACCGTGTGTGCCCCCACGCCCGCGGTCCGGTTCAACCACAACAACACGCAACAGGAGCATTTGTGGCTGTCAAGATCCGTCTCAAGCGTCTCGGTAAGATCCGTGCGCCGTACTACCGTGTCGTCGTCGCCGACTCGCGCACCAAGCGCGACGGTCGCGCGATCGAGGAGATCGGCAAGTACCACCCCACCGAGGAGCCCTCGTTCATCGAGATCGACTCCGAGCGTGCGCAGTACTGGCTCTCCGTCGGCGCGCAGCCGTCGGAGCAGGTCGCCGCGCTGCTGAAGCTCACCGGTGACTGGGCCAAGTTCAAGGGCGAGAAGGACACCGAGTCGAAGGTCAAGGCCCGCGAGCCGAAGCAGGCCTTCGTCGCGGACACGGCCAAGAAGGCCGTCCTCAAGCCGAAGTCGGAGAAGAAGGCGGAGGCCCCGGCCGCTGCTGACGAGACTCCGGCCGACGACGCAGCCGAGACGACCGAGGCGTAATTCCTTGCTCGAATCCGCGCTGACGCACCTCGTCAAGGGGATCGTCGATCACCCGGACGACGTGCGCGTCGCCAGTTCCACCTCCGCGCGGGACGAGGTCCTCGAGGTGCGTGTGCACCCCGAGGACCTCGGCCGCGTGATCGGTCGCGCCGGACGGACCGCAAAGGCGCTCCGCACCCTCGTCTCGGCTCTCGCCGACGGCAAGCGGGTGCGGGTCGACGTGGTCGACACCGATTCCTAGGGAGACGACCCAGCTCCGGGTGGGTCGCATCACGAAGGCGCACGGGCTCAAGGGCGGCATCAAGCTCGAGCTCTACACCGACGACCCGGATCGTCGGTTCACGTCGGGAGCGACGTTCACGCTCCAGGTCCCGGAGGACTCCCCGTGGTCGGGCAAGACCATCACGCTGGACGAACTCCGCTGGTACAACGGCCACCCGGTCGCCTTCTTCGAGGGCATCGAGGACCGCACCGCCGCTGAGACCCTCGCGCGGGCGATCCTCTGGGTCGAGCAGGACACCGACGCCGAGACCGGCGAGGACGACGCCTGGTACGACCACCAGTTGGTCGGACTCCGCGTGCTCCGCGACGACGTCGAGGTCGGCACCGTCGCACGGGTCGACCACCTGCCGGCGCAGGACCTCCTCGCCATCGACACGCCAGACCGCGGCGAGGTGCTCGTCCCGTTCGTCTCGGCCATCGTGCCCGCGGTCGACATCGCCGCCGGCACCGTGACGGTGACCCCGCCGACCGGACTCTTCGAGGACCCCGAGGACACCTCGCGCCCCGAGACGGTCACGGACTAGTCCGCGTGCGCATCGACATCGTCACGATCTTCCCCGAGTTCTTCTCGGTGCTCGACGTGTCCCTGCTCGGCAAGGCGCGCGTCGACGGGCTGCTCGACCTGCACGTCCACGACCTCCGCGCGTGGACGACGGACCGGCACCGCACGGTCGACGACACCCCGTACGGCGGGGGAGCGGGCATGGTCATGAAGCCCGAGCCGTGGGCCCAGGCGCTCGAGTCGCTGTTCCGCGAGGACGGCTCGTCGACGCTCGTGGTCCCCACCCCCGCCGGCACCCCGTTCACGCAGTCGATCGCACGGTCCCTCGCGTCGACGTCGGAGCACCTCGTGTTCGCCTGTGGGCGGTACGAGGGCATCGACGCCCGCGTCTTCGAGTGGGCGTCGACCCGGGCGGCCGTCGTCGAGCTCTCCCTCGGGGACTACGTGCTGAACGGCGGCGAGGTCGCGGCGATGGCGATGATCGAGGCCGTCGGGCGACTCGTCCCCGGCGTCGTCGGCAACCCCGAGTCGCTCGTCGAGGAGTCCCACGAGGACGGCCTGCTCGAGTACCCCTCGTACACCAAGCCCTCGTCGTGGCGCGGTCTCGACGTGCCCGACGTCCTGCTCAGCGGGCACCACGCCCGTGTCGCCGCGTGGCGGCACGAGCAGCAGGTGGAGCGCACGCGGCGCGTGCGGCCGGACCTGCTGCAGGACCCCGCCGAGCTGCGCGGCGCGGAGTAGCCGGCTCCGCCCTCCCGGCCTGGAGGCGCGGGGCGGGCCCGCACCGTGCCTCCAGGCTGTCTCCTGGTGGCGTT
>NZ_JBPUGH010000115.1:0-10910 GCF_051548005.1 Curtobacterium flaccumfaciens
GTGAGGAGCACGTCGTCCGTCGTGCGGTAGGTGCCCTTCCGCTCGCCGGGGTTGTAGCCGCCGAAGGCCGCAGCCGGGCTCACGTAGAACCAGTCGACCTCGGTGTCGGACGCCTGGAGCGCGTCGAGGATCGCGGCGTGGCTCTTCGCCTCACCCTTGAACGCGTCCGGGAAGTCCGGGGTGTCGAACAGGCGCGGACCGCCCTCGGCGACGAACAGCGAGCCAGCGCCGCCGACGATGCCGAGTCGGGCACCGGTTGCGGCTGCGGCGTCGACGAAGTGCTGGAAGCGGTCCTTCAACTCCGAGCCGTCGGCCTGCACGGCGTGGAGCGCGACGACGACCACGTCCGCACCCTTCGTGACCTCGGCGACGAAGCCCTCGTCGAAGGCGTCACCCTGCGCGACGGTGAGGCCGTCCGCGGGCTCGAGCTTCGAGGTGTCGCGGGCGACGGCGGTGACGGCGATGCCGCGGGACAGCGCCTCGCGGGTGATGGCGGAGCCGGCGTACCCGGTGCCTCCGAAGACGACGATGCTGGTCATGGCAGTCCTTTCGTGGAGCGGTTGCTTTTCGTGACTCACTGTACGGGTGTTACTCTCCATCGGTAAGTAGGCACCTTGCAGTGCGTAACGGAGGTCAGTGTGTCCGCCCTCGAGTACACCCCCTACGCGGCCGACTGTCCGTCGCGCCAGCTCCTCGACCGCATCGGCGATCGATGGAGCGTCCTCACGATCGGCTCGCTGGTCGACGGCCCCCAGCGGTACTCGGCCATCGCGAACCGGGTCCAGGGCGTCTCGCAGAAGATGCTCACCCAGACACTCCGCGCCCTCGAGCGCGACGGGCTCGTCACCCGGACCGTCTTCCCGGAGATCCCGCCGCGGGTCGAGTACGAGCTCACCGAGCGCGGCCGGTCCCTCCGCGCCGTGCTCGAGCCGCTCGAACGCTGGGCGACCGAGCACATGGACGACGTGGCAGGGTCACGCGTGACGTACGACGCACGGCTCGGCTGACGACCGGCTGGAATCTCCGTCCGGGCCGGGTGGTTGCCTGGTGTCATGCGATCAGTCGTCTACTCGAAGCCCGGTGACTCGTCCGTCCTGACCCTCGAGGAGCGCCCGCTCCCCGAGCCCGGCCCCGGCGAGGTCCGGGTCCGCGTCGTCACCTCCGGGGTCAACCCGACCGACTGGAAAGCCCGAGCCGGGGGCACCTACGGCGACGGTCTGGCGTTCCCCGAGATCACGCCGAACCAGGACGGCTCAGGCGTGGTCGACGCGGTCGGCGAGGGCGTCGGGCAGCTCCGTGTCGGCGACCGCGTCTGGCTCTTCATGGCGGCGTCGGGTCGCCCGACGGGCACCGCACAGGAGTACACCGTCGTCCCCGCGGAGCGGGCCGTCCCGCTGCCGGACGGCATCGGTCACGACGTCGGTGCGTCGCTCGGCGTCCCCGCCATGACCGCCCACCGCGCGCTCACCACGCACGAGCACGGTCCGGACCGACTCGCTCCCGGAGCCCTCGACGGCAAGACCGTCCTGGTGGCGGGCGGCGCCGGTGCGGTCGGGCACGCTGCGATCCAGCTCGCGCGCTGGGCCGGCGCGACGGTCGTGTCGACGATCAGCTCCGACGAGAAGGCGGCCCTCGCGACCGCCGCCGGCGCGCACCACACGGTGAACTACCGGGACGACGACGCCGCCGACCAGATCCGGCGCATCGCCCCCGACGGCGTCGACATCGTCGTCGAGGTGTCGATCCCGCAGAACGCCCGGCTCGTCGCCGACGTGCTCGCGAACCACGGCGTCGTGTCGATCTACGCGAACAACGGCGGCGACGACGCGACGCTGCCGATCCGCCCGAACATGAGCGTGAACGCCCGCTACCAGTTCCTGCTGCTCTACACGATCGGCGACGAAGCCCTCGCCGCAGCCGCCGAGGATGTGACCGCCGCGCTGCACGACGGCGTCCTGCCGGTGGGCGACGAGGCCGGGCTCCCGCTGACCCGGTTCCCGCTCGAGGAGACGGCTGCCGCACACGACGCCGTCGAAGGCGACGCCGTCGGGAAGGTGCTCATCGACGTCAGCGCGGAGTGAGCGCCGCACCCTGTGCCGAGGTCGACGGAGCACGAGGTCGACGGAGCACGAGGGCGACGGAGCACGAGGGCGACGGAGCACGAGGGCGACGGAGCACGAGGGGGACGGAGCACGAGGGCGACGGAGCACAGGAGAACGACCGAGCGCCGCGCCTGCCGGGGATCCGGTGGGCGCGGCGCTCGGTCGTGTGTCGGTGGTCGTCGTGGCGCTCGGTCCGCGCCGTGGACGTCGGGAAGGGCTCGGTCAGCGAGCGAGTGCCGCGGCGAGCCGAGCCTCGAAGCGACGGCGGGCAGCGACCCGCTCACGCTCGATGTTCGCGGCGATGACCGCTCGGTCCTCGTAGTCGGCGTCGGTGGTGTCGTCGGTCCAGTTGGGGGTGTACACCCGGGACCGACCGAAGGGCTTCGGTTCGGGGGTCACGATGGTCATGCGTGGATCGTACGTCGAGCGTCCGACAAATCGTGTGCGCATCACGGGCCTTTCCGGTGGTTGCGGTCGCGGTCCGGGAACGGCGACGCGAGCGAGAAGGCGACGGCCATGAACGACGCCATCAGGGCGACGTACTTGGCGTCGAGGTCGGTGAACGCGTCCGGCACGGGCGAGTCCACGGTGAGCATGCCGAACGAGTACTCCTCGGAGCGGATCACGACCGACACGTACGAGCGGTAGCGGGGTTCGAAGCCGGGCAGGTCCTCGTCGACGTCGACGTCGGCGGCGCGGTCCCCGACGACGCGCGGGCCACCCCCGACCAACACCCAGTCGAGGTTGCGGTCGCCGTAGGGCGTGCCGGCCCGGAACACGCCGGCGGTGTCCTCCGCTCCCCCGTGTCCGATCGGCTCGAGCGCGCGGAGGTCCGCCGACAGCTGGTACACGTTCGCGCGGACGTCCGGGACGCCCGGCAGCAGGTAGAACGCCAACGCCACGGCGATGCGGTCCGCGAAGACCGGGAGCTCCTGCCGCCGCTCGTGCCGCCGGAGCTCGGCGAACCGGGCGAGCCTCGAGGCGAGCTGGCCGAAGGCGTACCGGACGGCGGTCCCCTGCTCGAGCTCGGTGGACCGCGCGACGGCAGCGGCAGCAGCCACGGCGGACGCGGCCCGACGAGCGCGGACGACCTGCACGACGACCGCGGCGAGCAGCACCGCGAGGCCGAACACGACGAGCGCGACCTTCAGCCCCGGAGCCGCGACGAGGTTCGGCAGCTGGAACGCGGCGGTGGGCGCGGTCGCGACGACGATCGGCCACCCGACCGCGCCGGCACGACGCCGTCGGCGGTCGCTCACGTCTCGCTCCCCTGTCATGACGACGACGGTAGGTCACCCCACCGACGCCGGGGCGGTTGTCCACAGGCTGCGCGACCAGGGTACGGATGTTGTCCCCTGCAACGCCGACTTGCCCCCCGAACGAGGGTGGGAAGAGCATCATCCCCATGCAGCAGCGACTCAAGACCAGAGCAACGGCGCTCCTCGCGACCGCCGCCATCGTCCTCCTCGGCGGCACCTTCGGAGCCTCCGCCGCGAACGCCGCCACGGTGTCCCCCCAGGTCATCGGCGGCGAGCAGGCACCCAGCACGCCGTGGGAGGTGCAGCTCGTCTTCCAGCAGGGCGGGTCCGGCACGTACGGGTGCACCGGCGAGCAGATCAACGCCTCGTGGGTGCTCACCGCCAACCACTGCGTGGACGGCACCACCGCGATGAACGTCTACCACTCGAACAGCACCACCGACCGCGGCACCGCCACCGCCGCCGACCGTCTGTACTCGGCGCCGTCCGGCGACATCGCGCTCGTGCACCTCCGCACCGCGAAGACGCTCTCGTCGTACGCCCCGCTCGACCTCGCCTACACGACCAAGTCGTCGGGCACGGGCACGATCATGGGCTACGGCAACCGGGCGAACAGCGTCCCGAGCACCGGCCTCTACCAGGCGAGCGTCAACCTCACCGGTCGTTCGGTCGACGCGTACAACGGCACCGCACAGCACGTGACCGGTGTGTCCGGCGCCTCGAACCACGGCGACTCGGGCGGCCCGCTCCTCGTGAACGGCAAGGTCGTCGGCGTGTGCTCCACCGGCGACGTGGCCGACCCGGGAGCGAACACGCACGCCGGTTCGAACTACGCGGTGCTGGCGCAGAGCGCCAGCTGGATCAGCAGCACGGCAGGCGTCTGACCGACGCTCACCGATCCTCCCGAAAGGCGGACGGGCGCGGCCCGCTCAGCAGTGACGCGCCAGCGTCACGCGGGCCGCGCCGACCGAGCCTGCGAGGGAGGGGTGGCGACGCCGCCACGGGCCTCCCGTCCGTCTCCGCCCGCCGCTCCTGCACACGCGAGACTGCGCGGTTCGCTGCCCACAGGCCGCGCGCCGCGGCCCGCCAGGACAGGCGGGGTTGGTAAGCATGACCCATGACCGACGTCTCGACACCCGCTCCCGGTACCCGCGCACTCGTCCTCGGAGGCGGCGGCGTCGCCGGCATCGCCTGGGAACTCGGGGTGCTCGCCGCACTGCAGGAGGCCGGGGTCGACCTCGACGCCGCGGACCTCGTGGTCGGGTCGAGCGCCGGCAGCGTCGTCGGGACCTTCGTCCGCGCCGGTGCGGTCGCCGACGCCTACGCGCAGCAGCACACACCGCTGCCGTCGACGTACGAGGAGCCCCCGGTCATCGCGTCGGAGGACTTCCAGACCCGCCTCGAGCAGGTCCTCGCCGGGGCGCAGGACGACCAGGACGCCCGAGCCCGCCTCGGCGCCGTCGCGCAGCAGTCCGTCGGCGGGCAGACCGACGAGGAGCGCATCGCCACCTTCGAGGAGACCATCCCCGGCTCCGGGTGGCCGTCGAAGCCGCTCGGCGTGACGACCATCGACGCCACCGACGGCACGTTCCGGGTGCTCACCGCCGAGTCCGGCGTGCCGCTCGCCCGCGCGGTCGCGGCGAGCTGCTCGGTGCCGTTCGTCTGGACACCCGTCTCGATCGACGGCGTCCCGCACATCGACGGCGGGCTGCGGTCGGCCACGAACGCCGACGTCGCCGCCGGGTACGAGCGCGTCCTCGTGATCGCGTGCGGGCCGGAGGGTCCGTCGCCGCTCGGACCGTGGCTCGACGTCGCCGTCGAGAGCCTCCGCGCCGGCGGGAGTTCCGTCGAGACCGTCGTGGCCGACAGCGCCTCGCAGCACGCGTTCGGCACGAACTCGCTCGCCCTGTCGACGCAGGCGCCCTCGGCCGAGCAGGGGCACCGCCAGGGCTCGACCGTCGCGGAGCAGATCGCCGCGTTCTGGGCGTAGGTCCCCGCGGTGTCCCCGGACGTGGATAGCGTGGGGTCATGACGACGCCGTTCTCCGACCTCGACCAGTTCACCGCCCTCCCACGAGTCGACGGCATCGCGGTCGCTCCGGACGGGTCTCGGGTCGTCCTCACCGTCAGCGTGCTCGACGACGACCGCACCGGGTACCGCCGCTCCGTCTGGAGCGTCCCCGCAGACGGCTCCGGCTCCCCCGTCCGGCTCACCCGGTCGGCCAAGGGAGAGGGCGGCGTCGCGGTCACCCGGTCCGGTGACGTCCTGTTCGTCTCCGGTCGGCCGGACGAAACCGGTGCCGACGACGCCGCGCAGCTCTGGCTGCTCCCCGCGGCAGGTGGCGAGGCCCGTCCGGTCACCGCCCTGCCGGGAGGCGCGGGTGGCGTCCTCGCGACGGCCGCCGGCGCCGACGTGGTCGCCCTCACGGCGTCGCTGCTCCCGGGCGCGCAGGCCTCGACCGACGCTCCCGCATCGTCTCTCGCAGCCGACGCGGCGCTGCGCAAGCGACGGAAGGACCAGAAGGTCGCAGCGATCCTGCACGAGACCTACCCGGCGCGTTTCTGGGACCACGACCTCGGCCCGGACGAGCCGCACGTGCTCGCGCTCGACCTCGGAGGGCTGCGGGAGCGGGACGAGGCCGACCGTCCGGCTCCGGGCGACGATGCGCCGGACTACCCGGCACACCTCCCGCTCCCGGTCGACCTCACCCCGGCGCCGACACGCACGCTCGACCACGTCGACGGCGCGCTGACCCCCGACGGCCGGACCCTCGTCGCGTCCGTCGGCGTGCAGGAGGCCCGGGGCTTCCGCGCCGCCCTCGTCGCCATCGACGTCGCCACGGGCACCCGTGCCGTGGTCTCCGACGAGCCGGACGTCGACCACGAGATGCCGCGCGTCAGCCACGACGGTCGCACGGTCGCGTGGGTCCGGACGGAGCGTTCGACGCCTGCCGGTGCGCACGAGCAGGAGGTCTGGGTCGCCGGGATCGACGCGGACGGCACGGTCGACGTCGCCGGAGCCCGACGGATCGCGTCCGACTGGGACCGCTGGCCGAGCGAACTCGTCTTCGAGCACGGCGACGGCGCGCTCCTCGTCACCGCCGACCAAGACGGCCGGGCACCCGTGTTCCGGATCCCGCTCGACGGCGGTGCCGTCGAGCAGCTGACCCACGACGACTGGGCGTACTCGAACCTGCACGTGGCGGCCGAGACCGGCGAGGTCGTGGCGCTCCGGGCCTCCTGGCAGGCGCCGCTCCACCCGGTCCGGATCGCCGCCGACGGTTCGGTGACGGTCCTCGCGACCCCCGCGCCGCTCCCCGACGTCCCCAGCACGATCGAGGACGTCGAGACCACCACGACGGACGGCACGCGCGTCCGCGGGTGGCTCGTCCTGCCGGAGGGCGACGGGCCGCACCCGCTGCTGCTCTGGATCCACGGCGGACCGCTGAACTCCTGGAACCAGTGGTCGTGGCGGTGGACCCCGCAGCTCATGGCCGCGCGCGGGTACGCCGTGCTCCTGCCCGACCCCGCCCTGTCGACCGGGTACGGCCTCGACTTCATCAACCGCGGCTGGAACGCCTGGGGGCAGGCGCCGTACACCGACCTGATGGCGATCACCGACGCCGTCGAGGCACGCGAGGACATCGACGAGACCCGGACCGCGGCGATGGGCGGATCGTTCGGTGGGTACATGGCGAACTGGGTCGCCGGGCACACCGACCGGTTCCGGGCGATCGTCACGCACGCGAGCCTCTGGGCGCTCGAGCAGTTCAACGGCACGACGGACTCGTCGCAGTACTGGCAGTCCATCTTCGACGCCGAGGGCATGCGCGAGAACGACCCGCACCGGTTCGTGGCCGACATCGCGTCACCGATGCTCGTGATCCACGGCGACAAGGACTACCGCGTGCCGATCGGCGAGGGGCTGCGGCTGTGGTCGGAGCTCGCGGAGCACCACGCGGCTGAGGACGGCTCGATGCCGCACCGGTTCCTGTACTTCCCGGACGAGAACCACTGGGTGCTGAAGCCGCAGCACGCGAAGGTCTGGTACGAGACGGTGTTCGCGTTCCTCGCGCAGCACGTCCTCGACGAGGAGTGGGAGCGGCCCGAGCTGCTCGGGTAGGGCGCCGAGCCAGGCCGTCCGGGCGCCGGTCGCCGGACGCGGGCGGATGGTCCGGGAAACACGCGCGCTTCGACGAACCACACGTCGATCGACGTGTGGTTCGTCGGACCGTGCGCGTGCCTCGGGTTCCGCGCCGCCCGTGCGACGTTGCGCGTGTCGATCGACGCGTGCAAGGTCGCACTCGTGTGCGCCTTCCGCACCAGACCCCTGCCGCGCGCGCACGCCGGACGCCCCACGTCGTGCCCCGCACTCCAGCGCCGCTGTCGGACGACGCCACCGGTGTCGCACGACGACCACCCTGCCGCTCCCCCGCGTGCGCAACCGTTGCACGCGCAAGCAACGACGCCACCGGTGTCGCACGACGACCACCGCGTCGCTCCCCCGCGTGCGCAACCGTTGCACGCGCAAGCATCGACGCCACCGATGTCGCACGACGACCACCGCGCCGCTCCCGCACGTACGTACGTACGCAACCGTTGCAGGCGCGGGCAACGACGCGGCCGGTGTCGTCCGACACCGGCCGCGTCCTTCCGCAGCGACACCCGAAGTCGCACGCGGAACCGACCGGAAGCGAGCGCGCACGCCGCGCCCCGGCCGAGCTTCACCCCCTACACGAACGCGGCCTGCCCCGTGATCGCGCGCCCGACGATGAGGGTGTTCACCTCTCGCGTGCCCTCGTAGGAGTAGATCGCCTCGGCGTCGGCAAAGAACCGCGCGACGCCCTTCTGCAGCACGATCCCGTTGCCGCCCTGGACCTCACGGCACCAGCCGACCGTCTCGCGCATCTTCGCCGTGGCGAAGGCCTTCGCCATCGCGGAGTGTTCGTCCCCACCGACACCGGCGTCCTGCATGGCCGAGGCCTGCGTGCAGAGCGCGATCGACGCCGTGATGTTCGCGAGCGACTTCACGAGGAGGTCCTGCACCATCTGGTGCGAGGCGATCGGCTTGCCGAACTGGATGCGGGTGCGGGCGTAGTCGAGCGCGGCCTCGTAGGCTCCGACCGCGATTCCGATCGCTTGCCAGGCAACCTCGGTGCGGGTGAGCCGCAGCACCTCCGCCGTCGCCCGGAACGAGTCCGCGCGCTGCAGCCGCCGAGCCTCGGGGACGCGGACGCCCGTCATCGTGATGTCGGCGTTCTGCACCCCGCGGAGGGCGATCTTGTCCTCGATCTTCGTCGCCGTGAACCCGGGGCTGTCCGTCGTGACGAGGAAGCCCTTCACCTGGTCGTCGGCGACGTCCTTCGCCCAGATGACGACGACGTCGGCGAACGTGGCGTTGCCGATCCACCGCTTCTCGCCGTCGAGGACCCACTCGTCGCCCTCGCGTCGGGCGGTCGTCCGGAGGCCTCGCGCGGAATCGCTGCCGGACAGCGGCTCGGTGAGGCCGAACGCCCCGACGAGCTCGCCGCGCGCCATCGGGGGCAGCCACTCCTGCTGCTGTTCCTCGCTCCCGGCGACCGCGATCGAGTTCATCGCGAGGCCGGACTGCACACCGATGAACGTCGCCACGCTCGCGTCGACGCGCCCGAGCTCGAGGGCAGCCCATCCGCGGTACACGGCCGAGTTCTCGAACTGCCGCACGAGCGGGACGCCCGGTCCGTACATGCCGAGCTCGGCGAGCGGCGCGATGACCTGCATCGGGAACTCGGCGCGCGCCCAGTATTCGTCCGCGATGGGGCGGACCTCGGCCTCGAGGTACTCGCGAAGCCGTCCGAGCGAGTCACGCTCCCGCTCGGTCAGCCCGGCCTGGAAGCCGTAGAAGTCCGATTCGAGCAGGGGCGTGGTGGCTGCCGTCGTTGACATACCCCCGATCGTGCATCATTCTCGAAAACGTTGCAAGAGAGGGATGCATGTACACATCGAACTCCGCGCTGCGCGCCTTCCGGGAGGCCCGTCACACCTTCATCGACGGCTCTCGGATCGACATGGGCACCCTGGCAGCGTCGCTCGGCGTGGACCGGACGTCCCTCTTCCGGTGGGTGGGCAACCGGGACCAACTGCTGTCCGAGGTGCTCTGGTCGCTCGCGGTCCCGACGCTCGACGGCGCTGCCGCAGCAGCTGCGCCGTCGGGGGCCGCTCGCATCGTCGACGTGCTGGACCGCTTCACCGCCGACCTCATCCGCGCGCCCTACTTCCGGGCGTTCCTCACCCGCGAACCGGCGCGGGCGCTCCGACTCCTGACGACGTCGGAGAGCGACGTCCAGAGCCGCTTCGTGGCGCGGGTGACGGCACTGGTCGACGCCGAGCGGTCGTCCGGCGCGTTCGACCCCGCACCGCTGTCGAGCGAGGAGTTGGCGCGGCTGCTCGTCCGCATCTCGGAATCGTTCACGTACGCCGACCTCATCTCGGGCGAGACACCCGACGCGGCCCGCGCCCGGGCCGCGTTCGAGTACGTCCTCCGTCCCGCCGCCGTACCGGCACCGGTCGACTGACGTCGGAGGAGTGTCGGTGTCAGCCCTTCGCGGCGGTGAACTCGAGGTTGATGTCGTCGGGGTCCTGGACGGACAAGATCACGATGCCGGCGTCCCCGAGGTCGGTCACCTCGCCGTGTTCGATGCCCGCGGCGTCCAGGCGGGCGGAAGCGTCGTGGAGCGCCTCGACCGAACCCACGGTGAAGCTGACGTGGTCGAGTCCGACGGTGTCCGGGTCGAACCGCTGCCCGCGCGGCGCGACCGGCCGGAGACCGAAGAGCTGATCCCCCAGCGGGAAGATGCATCCCCCGTAGAGCCGCTCGCGGTCCTGCTCGATGCCGGGTTCGTCGGCGTGCTCGCTGAAGTCCATCGCGGGTGCGACGCCGAGCAGTTGCTCGTAGAACGCCTTGCTCCGGTGGATGTCGGTCACGGTCACCCGGACGTGGGCGAGCGCGGTGGGGTGGGCGAAGGACTCGGTCACGGCGGGGTGCTCCTCGTGGTGCGTCGGGCGGCCGGTGGTCACCGGCACCCGTCGAGGCAACGCCGACGGCCTGACGGGCACCCGTGCGGTGCGGCGACCGGACAGCGCCCGACGATCAGCGGAAGCCGCGGGTCTCCAGCAGGTGCTGCGGGATGCCGTGTCCCCGACACCGGTCTCGCCGACGGACGCCTCGCATCACGTCGCGGACGTGGTCGCCGCAGCCCGTCCACGAGGACTTGCCGCACACCGGGCACTGGACCGACTCGCACATGGACGCCACGGTACGGACGACGCCCTGTGCAGACGGCCGCCACGCTGTACCCGCTCGACCCGATGACGGAATCCGGACTCCCGAGCATCAGGCGTCACGGAGCCGCGGCCGACTACGGTCGGTCCGGCGCCGGCCACGGGACCAGCCGAGCCGCGCAACCGATCGGAGACCGATGACCATCGACGAGTACCCGTTCGCCCGCACCTACCCCACGCGGTGGAACGACAACGACATGTTCGGGCACGTCAACAACACGATCTACTAC
>NZ_JBPUGH010000116.1:0-10897 GCF_051548005.1 Curtobacterium flaccumfaciens
GTGCGCAGTCGCCCGGTTCGCGACCTGGTGGCGGACCGCGGCCGGTGCGGGTCGCGTCTGGCCGCAGTCGCCCGGTTCGCGACCTGGTGGCGGACCGCGGCCGGTGCGGGTCGCGTCTGGCCGCAGTCGCCCGTTCGCGACCTGGTGGCGGACCGCGGCCGGTGCGGGTCGCGTCTGTCCGCAGTCGCCCGAGTCGCGACCTGGTGGCCGGCCGCGGCCTGGGCACGTGGTGGCAGTCCCGGTGCGCGAACCCGGGGCATCGTGCACCGGGACTGCCACCCGCAGGACGGAACGCGACGTCACCATGCCGTGGCGACGGTCCTGGCGACCGGCCGCCGGCGCGGGGCGGCGTGGTCAAGCCGGGATGTGCCTCCCGGACGACGCCGCGATCGCGATCCACGAGAGCACGCCGAGCGCGACGACCACGGCGAGGACCACCGGGACCGCCACGAACCCGGCGACCGCCGCGATCACGGCGGGCGCGAGGAAGCCCGCGTACGCCGCGGCGTAGAAGACCCCGGTCAGTCCGGCGAGGTCGCGCGTGCCGGCGATGCGCTGGACCTCGAGCAGGGACGACACGAGCGCGAGGCCGATGCCCGCGCCGATGACGACGTTCGCGCCGAGCCCGACCCACACGGACTGCAGGGCGATCGCGAGGGCGACGAACCCGATCCCGATCGTCATGAGCGCGACCGCCACCGTGAGACCCCGTGCGGACGTCACCCGGTGGACGCGCTTCGCGATCGGCTGCACCGCGCTCGAGACGCCGAGGGCGACGACGGTCGCGGTGGTGGCGAACACGAGCCCCCACGTGCCGGTCGCGCCGGCGAGCTGCGTCGGCAGGTAGCCGTACCCGATCGCCGCCGAGCCGAAGATCCACGGCGCCGCGACGAGCACGACGCGGGTGAACCGCCGGTGTCCGGCACTCGGGATGCGCAGTTGGCGCCACCAGGGGCCCGGGAGGCCTCCGGCGGTGTTCGTCTCCGGGGTGCGCCAGACGACGACCGCGAAGGGCAGGGCGACCGCGATGTGCACGAGGAACGGCAGGACCTCGGGGATCGGCCCCCACTGGGCGATGACCCCGGCGACGAGCGCCCCCGACGCGGATCCGAGGGTGAACGCGAGCGACGCCCGTCGGGCTCCGGCGCCGGCGTCCGCACGGGGGTCGAAGCGGCCCTGCGAGAGCTCCTTCACCCAGCTGTTCCCGACCGCCATCGCGATGCCGACCGTGGCGCCGGAGAAGAGCCTCCCGGCGGCGAGGAACGCGGCGCCGAGCGGCCCGAGTGCCAGGAGCCCGCTCCCGACCACCGCGGTGCCGATGCCCACGAGCAGGAGCGGGCGGCGGCCGTGCCGATCGGACAACGAGCCGGCGACGAGGAGTGCCGGCGCGAGCCCGAGGACGTAGACCCCGAGGAACACGTTCACCAGCACGGACGAGTAGTGCTGCCGCTGTTCGTACATGAGCAGCAGCGGCGAGAACTGGTTGCCGCCCCAGGAGCACACGAACACGGCACCCCAGGCGGCGACCCACGGCAGGACGTGCGCGCGGGTCCGCGGCACGGCGACCGGACCCGTGGTCCCGACGCTGCCGGTGGTCGGCACGCTGCCGGTGGTCGCGTCGGCCGCGCTCACAGTGCGCCCCGGTGCGACGCGACGTGGGCGTGCAGGACCTGGGCGTACCGGGTGGCGTCGCTGGCCTCGAGTGCGGCGGCGAGGGCGTGGTGGTCGTCGAGCGACGCCCGCAGCTGTTCGGGGCGGAGCCGCATGAGGTGGTGGCGGAGCCGTTGCTGGCGATCCCGGAGCGTCTGCGCGAACATCACCGCGATCCCGTTCCGCGAGGCGCCGATGACCGCGCCGTGGAACTCGGCGTCGACCTCGACGAAGCGGTCGACGTCTCCCGTGGCGACCGCGTCCTCCTGCTCGGCCAGCATCGACCGGAGGACGGGGACGAGCTCCGCCGACCTGCCGTCGGTGACCACCCGGGTCGCCGCGGTGGACTCGATCGCCTCCCGCATCTCGAGCACGTCGACTGCCTCGTTCGGGGACATCGGACGGACGACGGCACCCTTCCGCGACTGCAGCGTGATGAGGCCCTCGGCGGCGAGCCGCAGGAACGCCTCGTGCACCGGTGTCCGGGACACGCCGATCTCCTGGCAGAGCGCGTTCTCGCTGATCGCGGTCCCGCCGGGGAGGTCGCCGCGGATCACGGCGCGCTTCACGTGGTCGTAGGCGCGGTCGGACGCCGCCGCCGTGCTGATCGGAGCTGTCACGTCCAGCGAGTCTACGCGTTGCATGCAAGGATGCACGCATTTCCGGTCCGTGACGGTCGCGTGACGGCCCGACATCGTTTCCGGCGCTGCCCACGCGGCACCGGTACGCTGGCGCCCAACGTCAACGACGACGCGTGACAGGAGGGACCCCTGATGGAACGCATCACCAGGGCCGACGACCGGGTCCACCGCCCGGCAGGACCGTGGACGCCCACCGTCCACCGGCTGCTCGAGTACGTGCACGGGATGGGGTTCGTCGGGGTCCCGGAACCGATCTCCCTCGGGGACTCGCTCGAGACGGTGTCCTTCGTCCCGGGCGCGGCGGGCGACTACCCCTGGTCCCAGGACATCGCGAGCGAGGCCGCCCTCGTCACCACCGCCCGCATGCTCCGGCACTACCACGACGCCGCGGCCGACTTCCCGCGCGCCGACACCGACGTGTGGTCGCAGGCCGAGCGCGCCCCGGTCGAGACGATCGTGCACGGCGACTTCGCCCCGTACAACTGCGTCTACGACGGGATCGCGGCGGTCGGGATCATCGACTTCGACACCGCGCACCCCGGTCCCCGGGTGTGGGACGTCGCGAGCGCCGTCTACCGGTTCGCGCCGTTCACGACCGGGGTGGTCGAGGGCGGGACGACGTCGCTCGACGTCCGCCTCGGACGCGCCGCCGAGTTCTGCCGTGCCTACGGGCTCGACGCCCGCTCTCGGTCGGTCCTCGTCGACACGATGGTCTCCTCGCTCGTGGCGCTCGTCACGACGATCGAGACCGAGGCCGCGGCGGGGGACCCGAAGTTCGTGAGCGACCTGCACCACGGGCACGTCGAGCTCTACCGGGCCGACGTGGCCTTCATCGAGGAGCACGCGGACGCCATCGCCGCCGCCGTGGCCTGAGCCGTGACGCTGACGCCCGCGCGCATCCGGTCCGAACGACTCGCCGCGCAGGGCGTCGGCGCGACCGGGACGACCCCGACCGACGCGGTGGCCCGGATGACCGCCGTGCAGGGGCAGGACCTCGGTCAGGTGCTCTGGGCGATCGGGGTCCGCGCGCCCGGGTCCACGCGCGAGGAGGCCCGTGCCGCCTTCGACCGAAGCGAGCTCGTCCGGGGCTGGCCGATGCGCGGCACCCTGCACGCCCTCCGGCCGGACGACCTGCGGCTGATCGCCTCGCTCACCGCGGAGCGCACCGTCCGCTCGATCGCCCGCCGTGCGGCCGAGCTCGGGATCGACGAAGCGCTCGTCACCACGGCACGGGACGCCACCGTCGATGCACTCTCCGGCGGGCGGTCCCTCGTGCGGGACGACCTCTTCGAGCGCTGGCGGGCCACGGGCATCGACCCCGCCGGCGGTCGCGGCTACCACCTCCTGCTCCGGCTGGCCCTCGACGGGCTCGTGGTCTGGGGTCCCACCGCACGCGTCGGCCAGGGCATCGTGCTGCTCGACGAGTGGGCGCCGGCGACCGAACCCGTGCCCGACCGTGACGAGGCGCTGCGTCGGGTGGTCACCGGACACCTGCGCGGGAGAGGACCGGCCACCGAGGTCGACACCGCCGCGTGGACGAAGCTCCCGCTCGGTGACGTCCGCCGTGGTCTCGCCGCTGCCGGGGACGCCGTCGAGCACCTCGGCGGCGGTCTCCTCGCCCTCGCCGACCGCCCGGCCGCGGGCGGCATCCCGACCGGGCACCTCCTCCCCGGGTTCGACGAGTACCTCCTGGGCTACGCGGACCGCTCCGCGCAGCTGCCCGTCGAGCACCAGGACCGCGTCGTGCCCGGGGGCAACGGGGTCTTCCTGCCGATGGCCGTCGTCCGCGGGGTCGTCGTCGGGACCTGGACCCGGACGGAGCGGTCCGCCGGGGTCCGGGTGACGGTCACGCCCTTCGCCCCGCTCGACCCGTCGACCGTCCGAGCCCTCGAGGCGGCCACGGACCGGTACGCCCGCTGGCTCGGCGCTCCGGTGACGTTCTCCGTCGCCTGAACCGAACAGCCCCGGCCGAACAATCCCGACCGACCGTGCTGTCCAGCGAGCCCCCAGCATGCGTGCGGCTGGCCCCGACGCTCCCTCGGGTAATGTCGCAGGGCCATGACCGACAGCCCGGCCGACGCCACCCCGTACGAGGTCCTCGGCGTCCCCGCGACCGCCGACGACGACGAGCTCCGCCGCGCCTACCGGAGGGCCGCCCGCGAGTCCCACCCCGACCTCGGCGGCGACGCCCAGTCCTTCCGCCGCGTCCAGCTCGCCTGGGAGCGCATCGGCACCCCCGCCGCCCGCCGCGCCTACGACGCGGGATCCCGCCCCGGGTCGGCCCCGACGTACGAGGCCGGGTCAGCAGGGTCCGGCTCCTCGGCCTGGAGGCACGGATCACCCCGCGACGCCTACGCACCTCCGTCGGCTCGTCGCGACTCCCGCCCCCGCGCCCGGTCCCACGGACATCCCGGCGGTCGGTCGCGCGAGGTGTTCCTGCAGGCCGAGCGCGAGTGGGTCGGGCTGGGCGACCCCATCGAGGACCCCTACGACCCCGCGCTCGTCCGCTCCGCACCCCGACACATCCGCCGCCTCCTCGGCGAGGCACTCGCGGAAGAGGCAACGGCGTCGATCGTCGCGGACATGGGCATCGGCGTCACCGTCTGGCACGACCTCGACGCCGGACCCGAGGGCAAGCTCGACCACGCCGTCCTGACCTCGTCCGGCCTGTGGGCGCTCGAGTCCATCGACTGGGGCGGCCCCGTGCAGGTCGACGGCGGGGAGATCGTGGGCGAGACGCTCGCGCCGGGGGAGCGCCCCGTCAAGGAGCTCGTCCGCGCTGCCCGTGCCGTGCAGAAGCAGACCCGCGTCCGTTTCACCGGCCGGATCCTCGTCGTGCCGGACTCCGCCGTCGACGAGGACGTCCAGCTCGTCGGCTCGCAGCGGAAGCCCACCGCGTTCGTCGTGAAGCGCAGCGCCCTGGCGTACGTGCTGTCCGGCGCACTCTCACCCGTCGGGTCGGTCGACGTGTTCGACGTCCGCGACCGCCTGCAGCAGACCGTCCGCTTCGTCTGAGGACGACCCCGGCGACGGTCAGTAGCCGCGGAGCTTCTCGAGGTCGCGGCGCTCCCGCTTGCTCGGACGCCCCGCACCCCGTTCGCGCTGTGGCACGAACCCTGCCTCCTCGCGAGGGAGTCGCGGCGGGGTCGTGTCCTCGAAGTGCTTCGCCGCCTCGGGTGCGCTCGTCCGCTTGAGGATGATCCCGCGCACCACGACGATGCGGTCGAAGCCGTTCTGCCGCACCCGGACCTCGTCGCCGGGGCCGATCGGCTGCGCCGGCTTCGCGCGCTCCCCGTTCACCCGCACGTGTCCGGCCTTGCACGCGGCCGTCGCGGCGGAGCGGGTCTTCGTGATGCGGACCGCCCAGATCCAGCTGTCGACCCGTGCCTTCTCCATCCCGACACCCTACGACGCCCCGCCCGCCCTACCCTGGGCAGCATGACCACCGACCCGGCCGCGGTCGCTCGGGCCCTCGCGATGCGGGTGCTGCACGACGCGGAACTCGGCGACCGGCTCGTCGTCCGTGCTCACCACGGCAGCGGCGCGCGGGATGCCCTCGGCGAACTGGTCGGGCGGTCCGGCACCACGGTGACGATCGACACGCGCCGCGGCCCGGTCGAGGTGGCGCTCGCCGACGTCGTCGCCGCGAAGCACGTCCCGCCGCCGCCCGCCCGACGCCGCTGACCGCGCACGGTGCGAGGCGCTCCGCGCCGCGTGCGAGCTTCCACGCTCCGTGCGACCCGCTCGGCCTTGCACCGCGCACGGAACCTCGCACTGCGCACGGGACCTCGCACCGCGCACGGAACCTCGCACGGTGCGTATGGGACCGCCCCGCCGCTCACTCCGACGCCGCTGCCCTCTGCCCGGCGCGCCGCACCCGACCTCGCGGGAACGCCCACGTAGCCTCGGAAGCATGGCAGTCCCCGTCCCGCTCGGCACCGAGGACCGCACCGCACGCCTCACGCTCCGCCGACCGGACGCCTGGCGCCGCGAGGACGCCCCGCAGGCCGACCTCCGGCTCACCGGCGACGACGTGGTGCTGACCGTCCGCTCCCGCCCGAGCGACCGCACGATCGCCGAGGAGCACACGAGCCTCCTCGAGCGTCTCCCGGGGTCCGTCGAGGGACTGCTGCTCGTCGGCGTCGACGTCTGGACCGCCGCGCGCGCCCCCGCACGACTCGTCGAGTACGTCCGCCCCGACGAGGACGGCGCGGTCGCCGGAGCCCACCTCGTCTTCGTCACCGGACGGCACCGGGTGGACCTCACGATCGAGCGTCCGTTGGCCCGCATGCTCGCGACGGACGACCTCGTGTTCGCCGTGCTCGACACCGTCCGCGCGACCGAGCCGACCGAGGCACGACCGCGCCGTGACCTCGAGATCCTGCCGGACGCGCCCGCCGTCGCCGAGCTCGACGGCCCGCGGCTGACCGCCGAGGCCGTGTCGACCCTCCGGAGCCTCGCCGGTCGACGGTGGAACCCCGGACTCCTGCGCAGCCCCGCCGGCCGCGAGCTCATCGACGCCGGCCTCGTCGGACGACTCGGCACCCTGCCCGAGGCCACGCAGTCCCTGCTCGGCCCCTGGGCCGAGGACACCCAGCCGACCACGCTGGAACAGCGGCTGCCCGACGGGGGCGAGACGCGCCTCCAGGCCTGGGACGGCACCGTCGTCGACGGGACGGACGACCAGGTGGTCGCCGCCGTCGCGCACGAGCGCGTGGTCGCGGTCATGGCCGGGAGGCTCGGCATCCGCCCGGTGTGGACCTTCCCGTTCCGCACGGGGTCGGTCCGGGCAGACCTGGTGGCGCGCCGCCTCGACGGCGGCGACACCGCGCCGGACCTGCCGGCGGACGTCGCCGAGGGCGACCCGCGGCTCGCCCGCTTCTGGGCCGCGCCGTGGACGGTCTCGCACCTGCGGCGGCCCGGGGCGCAGCACCCGGTCACGATCGTGCACGCCGAGGGGCAGGGGTTCGCCCGCGTCGGACGCACGGAAGCCGGGGCGACCGCCTTCTCGGCAGATGCCCCGGCCAACGTGTTCCGGTCGGTGGTGCGAGCGGTGCTCGGCAGCTAGGCGGCCGGGCCCGCGGTCAGCGTGATGGTCACGGTGTGCGAGGTCCCGACGCTGTCCGTGTAGGTCACCGTCACCCGGTCGCCGACGCTGTGCGCCTGGATCGCCTTCGTCAGCGCGTCCGAGGTCGTGACCGCGGTGCCGTCGAGCGCCGTGATGACGTCGCCGGCACCGAGGCCGGCCTTCGCCGCACCGGAGCCCTCGACCGTGCCCGCGACGGCGACACCACCGGTCGTGGCGGTCCCGCTCACCTCGACGCCGAGGAACGCCGGCAGGCCGATCGTGATCGTCGACGACGACTCACCCGCGAGGATCTTGTCCGCGATCGACTTCGCGGTCGAGATCGGGATCGCGAAGCCCGTGACGTCCGCCGTGCCCGAGGACGCCGCGGTCGCCATGCCGACGACTTCGCCCTCGCTGTCGAGCACGGGGCCGCCCGAGTCGCCCGAGACGATGTCCGCCGCGACCTGGATCATGCCCGTGAGGGACTCGGTGCCGGAGCCGGAGTCGCTCTGCACCTGGATGTCCTGGTCGGTCGCGGTGACGGTCCCCTCGGCGGCGACGAGGTTGCCCGTGCCCTCGGCGTTCCCCACGTCGGTGACGGCGTCGCCGGTCTTCGCGCCGCCGTCGTCGTCGAGCGTCACGGTCGACAGGCCGGAGGCGTCCTGGAGCTTCAGGACCGCGACGTCGTGGGTGGCGTCCGTGCCGACGACGTCCGCCTTGTACTGCTTGCCGGTCGTCTCGTCGGTCACGACGATGCTCGTGGCGCCCTGCACGACGTGGTTGTTCGTCAGCACCGTGCCGTCCGAGGTGAGGATCATCCCGGTGCCGGCGGCCTGCGAGGACTCGTCGTAGTTCAGGACGGTGTTGATCGTGACGACGCCCTTCTTCTGGGCGGCGGTCGCGGCGGTGGCGGCGGACTGCGTGCTCGTCCCGGAGCTGCCGTCGCTCGTGCTGCCCTGGCCGGTGCCGTCGCCCGTGCCGAGCCCGTTGCCGGGGACGGTGAATCCGTTGGTCCCGCTGCCGTCGCTGCTGCCGCTGCCGGTCCCCGGGAGCGTCGTGGTGCCCTGCGACTGGCTCGACGTTGTCGACGTGTGCTGGGACGAGAGCCCGAGCGCCGTCCCACCGGCCGCACCGAGGATCGCGAGGGCGGCGATGCCGGACCCGATCACCAGTCCGAGGCGGCGCGGGCGCTTCGTCGTCGTGGAGCCCCACCCGTTGTGGTTCGCGGCAGCGGCGCCGGTCGCCCAGCCCTGTGTGTTCGACCAGCCGTGCCCGTTCGGCCCGCCTTGCCCGTTCGACCAGTGCTGCCCGTCGAGCGCGGGGCTCCCGACCAGGTACGGGCCGCGGCCGTCGTGCGTGTAGGCGTACGGACCGGAACCGTCGGGTGCGTACAGGTACGGACCGCTGCCGTCGAACGCGTAGGCCGGGCGGAGCGTCGACCGGTCGGCGTGCGGTGCCTCCCAGGCGCCCTGCGTGCGGGCGTCGGGTCCGTCGGTCGTCGCGCCGTTCGTCCCGCCAGGGGTGGCGTCGGGGTTCGGGGTCTCGTTCATCGGTGCTCTCCGGTCGTCCCTCGACGGCCCGGTCGGGCGTCGATGGATGCCAGTACAGGCCCGTTCCCCAAGGAGACCCTATGAACGAGCACTGCGCACGCTCACGGCTCGCTCGGGGACCGCCGAACGCGCGGACGATCTTCGGGGACCCCTGCGCGTTAGGGTTGCTGCACCCCCATGGCAGCTCCCGTCCTCGCTCCCGCACCCAGCTCCGTCGGCCGGCTCGTCCGCGCCACCGTGCTGGCGGTCGTGGTCCTCGGCGTCGCGGTCGCGCTCTCCGTGGCGTTCGGCTCCCGGCCGATCCCGCTCGGGACCGTCCTCGACACCGTCCTGCACCCCGGGCGCCGCGACGAGGTCGGGCTCATCGTCCTCGGGAACCGTGTGCCCCGCACCGTCGTCGGGCTCCTCGCCGGTGCCGCGCTCGGGGTCGCCGGCGCCGTGATGCAGGGGGTGACGCGGAACCCCCTCGCCGACCCGAGCGTGCTCGGCATCAACGCCGGGGCGTCCCTCGCGGTGGTGACCGGCATCGCGGTGTTCGGCATCAGCGGCACGGGCGCGTACCTGCCCTTCGCGTTCGTCGGCGCCGGACTCGCGGCGCTGCTCGTCTACGGCATCGCCGCGGTGGCCCGGCGAGGGCTCTCCCCGGTCGGCCTCGCGCTCTCCGGCGCCGTGGTGGCCGCCGCGCTGTCCTCGGTGACGACCGCCGTCCTCGTGACGAACCAGTCCCTGCTCGACCAGTTGCGGTTCTGGCAGGTCGGAGCGCTCGCCGGGAAGGACCTCGGGACCGCCGGGGTCATCGTCGTCCCGGTGCTCGTCGGCCTCGTCGTGGCGGTCGGTCTCGGTCGGTCGCTCAACACGCTCGCGCTCGGTGACGAGCTCGCCGCCTCCCTCGGCCAGCGCGTCGTGCTGGTGCGGGTCGTCGGCGGCGTCGTCACCGTGCTGCTCGCCGGATCCGCCGTGGCCGCCGCCGGGCCGATCGCGTTCGTCGGGCTCGCCGTCCCGCACGCGGTCCGACGGCTGACCGGACCCGACAACCGGTGGACGATCCTGCTCTCCGCGCTCGTCGCGCCGGCACTCCTGCTCGCGGCCGACGTCATCGGCCGCGTCGTCGCGTACCCGGGGGAGCTGCAGGTCGGCATCGTCACGGCGCTCATCGGGGCGCCGGTGTTCATCGCGCTCGTCCGGTCCCGGGCGGTGCGGGGACTGTGACGGCCGTGGAAGTCCGTGGCCGTCGCCGGGTCGTCGGAGCTCGCCGCGAACTGCTCGTGCTCGGCGTGTTGCTCGTGGCGCTCGTCGCGCTCGTGCTCACCGGCCTCGGCGTCGGCGAGATCCCGCTGTCGCCTGCGCAGGTGGCCGCCGCGGCCCTCGGGCACGGCGACGCGATCGCGGACTTCGTGATCGGGCAGCTCCGCGGACCGCGGGTGTTCGGTGCGGTGTTCGTCGGTGCTGCCCTCGGCGTCGCCGGCGCGATCGTGCAGAGCGTGGTACGCAACCCGATCGCCAGCCCGGACGTCATCGGCGTCACGTCGGGGGCGAGCGCCGCCGGCATCACCGCGATCGTGCTGTTCGGCGCGTCCGGGATCGTGCTGTTCGGGACGGTGCTCGTCGGGGCGGTCGTGGTGTCACTCGTCATCGCCGCGCTGTCCTGGCAGCGGGGGATCACCGGCAACCGGGTGGTCCTCGTCGGCATCGGTGTCGCCGCGATCTGCCTGGCCGTGACCGGCTGGATGCTGACGAGCGGCACCGTGACCCAGGCGGGGACCGCGCTCCTGTGGCTGTCCGGCAGCCTGAACGCCGTCGACCGGAACCTCGTCGGCGTCCTCGGCACCGCGTTCGTCGTGCTCATGGCACTCGCCCTCGTGCAGTCGCCCCGGCTCACGGTGCTCGCCCTCGGGGACGAGGTCGCGTCGGCACTCGGCCTCCGACCGGACCGCGCGAAGGTGCTGCTGCTCCTCACCGCGGTGGCGCTGACCGCGGGCGCCGTGGCC
>NZ_JBPUGH010000117.1:0-10751 GCF_051548005.1 Curtobacterium flaccumfaciens
TCCGGCTGGCTGTTCACCGCCCCCACGGTGATCGTGCTCGGCCTGTTCCTCCTCGTTCCCGTGGTCATGGCCGCGTGGGTGAGCGTCTCGGACTGGCGCGGCGTCGGCAGCCCGTTCTCGTCCGGCGTGCAGTTCGTCGGCGGGCAGAACTACGCGAAGATCCTCGGCGGGGGCGGCCTCGACGAGCAGAACTTCGGGACCGCCCTGCGGAACAACCTCTGGTACGTCGTGTTCGTCGTGCCGCTGCAGACCGCTGTCGCGCTCGGTCTGGCCGTCCTCGTGAACGGCCGGGCCCTGCGCGGCCGCGGGTTCTTCCGGACCGCGTTCTACTTCCCGTCGGTGACGAGCTCCGTCGCGATCACGGTCCTCTGGCTGTTCCTGTTCTCGTCCACCGGTGCCGTGAACGCGGTCATCGGGTGGATCGGGCTGAAGGGGCCGAACTGGTTCAACGAACCGACCGGCATCTTCCAGCTCGGCGCCGGGACCCCGCCGGCGTTCCTCGCCGACCACACGGCCCTCGGCATCCCGTGGTCGGAATGGCTCGCCGGCCCGTCGGTGGCGATGAGCGCGTTCATCCTGCTGGCGGTGTTCACGACGAGCGGCACCTTCATGCTGCTGTTCATCGCGGCGCTGCAGAACCTGTCGCACGACGTCGACGAGGCCGCGATGATCGACGGGGCCGGTGCCTGGACGCGGTTCTGGCGGGTCACGCTCCCGCAGCTGCGCCCGACCCTCTTCACGGTGCTGACCCTCGGGCTGATCGGGACGTGGCAGGTGTTCGACCAGATCTACACCGGCACCAAGGGGGCGCCGGCGAACACCACGCTCACGCCCGCCTACCTGTCGTACACGTCGGCGTTCCAGAGTCAGCAGTGGGGCGTCGGTGCCGCGATCGCCTTCATCCTGTTCGCGATCATCGTCGTCTTCACACTGCTCCAGCGCTGGGCGCTGCGCGAGCGTCCGGTCTCCCGCCGGCGCATGCGGTGGATCGAGCAGGGAGGGTCGCGATGACCGCCACGTCCACCCGGCCGGGAGGCGCGGTGCCGGACCTCCGCGCCGCCACCGTCACGCAGGCGCCCGGCCCGGGCCGGCGGCCACGTCGGCTCACCGGCCGCGGGATCGCACTGCTCGTCGTCGGCGCCGTCATCGCCGTCGTCTACCTGCTCCCGTTCTACGTCGCGATCGTGAACTCGTTCAAGACCGACGAGGACGCATCGCTCCACCCGCTCGCGCTCCCCGCGACGTGGACGGGCGCGGCGTTCCGGACGCTGTTCGAGAACTCCGACTTCGGGATCTGGACGATGAACTCGGTGATCGTCGCCGTGTGCGTCACCGTCGGTCGGATCTTCTTCGACTCCCTCGCCGGCTACGCGCTGGCACGCCTCCGGTTCCCCGGACGTCAGACGGTGTTCGCGCTCATCATCGCCGTGATGGCGGTGCCGAACGTCGTGCTGCTCATCCCGAAGTTCCTCGTGATCAACCAGCTCGGCATGTACGACTCGTACTCCGGCATGATCATCCCGCTGCTCGTCGACGCCGCCGGGGTGTTCATCATGAAGAACTTCTTCGAGTCGATCCCGGTGAGCGTCGAGGAACAGGCGAAGATCGACGGCGCCGGGGTGTTCCGGACGTTCTGGTCGATCGTGCTGCCGATGGCCCGTCCGGCCGTCGTGACCATCACGATCCTGTCGTTCCAGGGGTCTTGGAACGAGCTCCCGCACTTCATCGTGTCGGCGTCCTCGCCAGCACTCACCACCCTGACGAAGGGCGTCGCTTCCCTGGCCTCCGGCGCGTTGAGCGCCGGCAACCAGTTCCCGGTGAAGCTCGCTGCCGCGTTCGTGATGACGATCCCCGTCGCGATCGCCTTCTTCGTCTTCCAGAAGCGGATCATGAACACGAGCGACGGGGCGGTCAAGGAATGACCACGACGACCAGCATCACCACGACCACGAAGGCGGCAGCGTCAGCGACGCCCCGGCAACCGCTGCTCCACGACGAGGTCGTCGTCCTCGCCGCGCCGACGCAGGCGTGGTCGGACCGGCACGGCACCGTCGGCACGAACCCCGTGCACGGGTACTGGACCGGAGACCAGCGTTTCGTGTCCGCGGTCGGTGTGACCATCGCCGGCACCGACGCCGAACCCGTGTCGACCGCGCCGGTGGACGCGCGAGAGGTCGTCTTCACCGCGCTCCTCCGCGGGCTGGACGCTCCCGGTGCCGACCCCGACGTCCGCCTCGACCGCCGTCGGCGCGTGCGGGTCGACGGCGTGGCCGAGACCCTCCGCATCACGGACCGCACCGCCGGGGACCCCGGGCCGGACGAGACCGCCACGGGGACGATCGAGGTCACGGTGCGCATCTCGCCGGACGCGAGCGGCATGGACGCGGTGAAGGGAGGAGGCGCCCCCGCGCCGGTGCCGGCCGCCCTCCCGACGCAGGCCGGCCCCGAGGGGGCGAGCCGCGCCTCCTGGACGGCCGGATCGGTCGAGGTGACGCTGAGTGCCCCCGGAGCCGACGTCGCCCTCGACGACGGTGACGTCGTCCTGACCTGGCGCGTCCCACGCGAGCGCGTCGTCGAGGTCGGCTGGGACTGCGCCGTCCTCGCGCCGGACGCCGTCGTGACGGGTGCCACCACCCCCGCTCCGTTCGCCGCACCGGACGGCGTCGGGGACGACCGCCTCCGCCGGTGGCTCGCACGCGCGACCGACGACCTCGACGCCCTGCGGCTCACCCGGCCCGAAGGGGAGTTCCTCGCCGCGGGCGCCCCCTGGTTCTTCACCCTGTTCGGCCGCGACTCGATCTGGGCCGCGCGCTTCCTGCTGCCCGTCGACACGTCGATCGCCGGCGGGACGCTCCGGGTGCTCGCCGCGCTGCAGGGCACCCGGACCGACCCCGCGACGGCCGAACAGCCCGGGAAGGTCATGCACGAGCTCCGCCAGGCGACCCTCGCGATCGACAACGACGAGCTCACACTGCCGCCGCTGTACTACGGCACCGTCGACGCCACCGCGCTCTGGGTCTGCCTGCTGCACGACGCCTGGCGTGCCGGGCTGCCGGACGCCGAGGTCGAGGCGCTGCTCCCCGCACTCGAACGGGCCCTGGTGTGGATGCGGGACCACGGCGACGACGACGGCGACGGGCTGCTCGAGTACGTCGACGAGACCGGCCGCGGCCTGGCGAACCAGGGGTGGAAGGACTCCGGCGACAGCGTGCAGTGGCGCGACGGGACGCTCGCGGAGGGGCCGATCGCCCTCTGCGAGGTGCAGGGGTACGCGCACGAGGCCGCCGAGCACGGCGCGGACCTGCTCGATGCCTTCGGCCGCAGCGGCGGTGACGACTGGCGCGCCTGGGCCGCGCGGCTCGCGGAGCGCTTCCGCGAAGCGTTCTGGGTCCGCGACGAGGTCGGGCCCTACCCGGCGATCGCCCTCGACGCCTCGAAGCGCCCGGTCGACTCCGCCACGAGCAACATCGGGCACCTGCTCGGCACCGGCATCCTCACCCCCGAGGAGGAGGCCGTCGTCGCCGCCCGCGTCGTCGCCCCGGACATGGCGAGCGGGTTCGGCCTGCGCACCCTGTCGACCACCGCCGCCGGGTACTGGCCGCTGAGCTACCACGGCGGCACCGTGTGGGCGCACGACACCGCGGTCGTCATCAGCGGACTCGTCCGGACCGGGCACGCGGCCGAGGCCAGGGCGCTCGCCGAGCAGCTGCTCGCCGCGGCGGTCGCGTTCGACTTCCGGATGCCCGAGCTGCACGCCGGGGACGCCGCCACCGACGTCTCCCGTCCGGCGCCGTACCCCGCCGCCTGCCGGCCCCAGGCGTGGAGCGCAGCGGCGGCGTTCCCGGTGTGGGTGGCGCTGCGCTGACGCCGTGCCGGCGGGGTCCGCTCCTTGCCGGAGCGCGAGGCCGCCGCGCACGGTGGACAACCGGACCGCGCTCGGTGGACGGTCTGGAGCGGGGTGGAGCGTCACGGGCGCACGGTCGGTTCCGAACCCGCGGGCGTCGTGCTCGCGGTACCGAACCGGAAGGCCACCATGACCACGAACCCACCCGGGAACGACTCCGGGACCCCGATCCACGACCGCACCGCCGCCGCGGACGGGCTGCCGACCAGCGGCGCCGACGGCCTGCCGATCAGCAGCGCCGACGCGCCGCAGACCTACGACCCGTTCGGCGAGGACGCACCGTTCGGTGAGGGTGCTGCGCAGCACGCCGCGTCCGGCGTCGACCCCGTCCTCGACGAGCCGCTCGATGCCCTCCCCGCCGACGAGCAGCTCCCGGCGACGCCGAGCGCAGCCGGAGCTGCGGGCATCGGTCTCGCGAGCGGCGACACCGGCGCGGGCAGCAGCTCCGGTGGCAGCGGCGCGGGCAGCAGCGGCAGCGGCTCCGGTGGCAGCGGCAAGGCCGACGCCGCGAAGGGCGCCGCCAAGGACGTCGCGGGCGACGCGAAGGACAAGGCCGCGGACGTCGCCGGCACCGCCAAGGAGCAGGCCGGCAAGGTCGCGTCCGAGGCCACGGACCACGCCAAGCAGCTCTACGGTCAGGCCAGCGCGACCCTGAAGTCCCAGGCGGCCGACCAGCAGCAGCGCGCCGCGTCCGGTCTCCGCGACATCGGCGACCAGCTCGGACGCATGGCCGAGAACGACGACGAGCAGGGCATCGCGGCGAAGGTCGTCCGCGACCTCTCGCACCGCGCCGGCAGCGCCGCCGGGTACCTCGAGGGACGCGACCCCGGCTCGCTCCTCGACGAGGTGAAGTCCTTCGCCGCCAAGCGACCGGGTGCCTTCATCGCGATCGCCGCCGGCGCGGGCATCCTCGCGGGCCGCCTGACGAAGGCGCTGGCGACCGAGGTCAAGCACGAGAAGGAAGCGGACGGCGCATGAGCCAGACGCCACCGAGCGCCCACGAGACGCCGTTCGGCGAGCCGAGTCCGCAGGAGCGCGCCGCCACCACCCCGCTCGGCGAGCTGCTCTCCGACGTGTCGAAGGACCTGTCGAACCTCTTCCGCCAGGAGGTCGCGCTCGCCAAGGCCGAGCTGACCGCCTCGGCGAAGAAGGCGGGCAAGGCCGGCGGCATGTTCGGCGGCGCGGGCATCACCGCGCTCTTCGCCCTCTTCTTCCTGTCGATCGCCGCCTGGTGGGGCCTCGGGTACCTCATCGGCAACGCCTGGTCGGCCGTCGTCATCGCGGTCGTCTACGCGATCGTCGCAGCCGTGCTGGCAGTGCGTGGTCGCAAGGAGATCAAGGAGATCCAGGGCGTACCGCAGACCGTCGAGACGGCCAAGGAAGTCCCCGAAGCACTCAAGCCCCACACCACCGGGAGGAAGTCATGAGCACCCCCAACGAGAGCCGCACGCCCGACCAGATCCGCGCCGAGATCGAACGCACGCGGGGCGACCTCGGGTCGGACGTCGACGCGCTCGCCGACAAGGTCAGCCCGTCGTCCATCGCCCACCGGCAGACCGAGAAGGTGAAGGGTCGGTTCCAGAACGTCCGCGAGTCCGTGATGGGCGCAGCGGACTCCGCCCGTTCGAGCGCATCGGGCTCCGCCTCGGGCGTCGCCGACCACGCGAAGGACGTCGCGCACCAGGGCGTCGCGAAGGCCAAGGGCAATCCGCTCGCCGTCGGGCTCATCGCCTTCGGAGCCGGTTGGCTCGTGTCCTCGCTCATCCCGACGTCCGACAAGGAGGAAGAGCTGGCCGGTGAGCTGAAGGACAAGGTCGCTCCGCTCGTCGAGGACGTCAAGGGGCAGGCGAAGGACATCGGCTCGCAGCTCGGCGACGTCGCGAAGGAGCACGCGCAGGACCTCAAGGGCACCGCGCAGGACGCGGCGCAGACCGTCAAGGACGAGGCGCAGGGCGCCGCGTCCGACGTGCAGGACCACGCGCAGGGCGCGGCGCAGGACGTGCGCAGCAGCTGACGCGACCAGCAGACGGCCGGGAGGCCCGTGGCGGCGCCGCCACGGGCCTCCCGTCGGTCCGTCCCACGGTGGTGCCCGGTCGTCCCGCGGTAGCGTTCCGGGCATGGACCGCGGCACGGAACCGGGTGGGGACCCGATCGATGCGCTCGCGGCGGAGCTGCGCCAGTCGCTCGGGCGCGTGGTGCGTGCCGTCCGCCGCGAGGGCGACACCATGCCGCCCGCCCACACGGCGTCGCTCGGCTTCCTCGTCCGGGAGGGGCCGCTCACGATCGCGGAGCTCGCCCGTCGACGCGGGGTGAAGCACCAGGGGCAGTCGCGGTCCGTCGCCGAGCTCGCAGCCCTGGGCCTCGTCGAGCGCGCCGCGTCCGAGGTCGACCGCCGAGCGACGGTGATCCGCGCCTCGGGAGCCGGTCGCGAGGCGCTGCAGCAGGAGATGGACGCCCGCGCGGACTGGCTGGCCGAGGCGATGCGCGCCGAGCTCGACGACGACGAGGTCGCACTCCTGGCCCGGCTGCCGGCGCTGTTCGAGCGGTTGGCGCGGCACGCGGACTGAGCGCCCGCTCACCGTCAGCGCACCCCGACTGTACAACCGTGTTGTACAGTTGCGGCATGGAGCTGACGAAGTACACCCACGCCACGGTCGTCCTCGAGCGCGACGGCGCCACCCTCGTCGTCGATCCGGGTGCGTTCACCCCGGAAGCGGCCGACCTGGTCCGCGGGGCGACCGGTGTGCTCATCACCCACGAGCACTTCGACCACTTCGACGTCGACGCCGTCCGCAGCGGGCTCGAGGCGAACCGTGAGCTGGTCGTCCGTGCTCCGCAGCCCGTCGTCGACCAGCTCGGCGAGCACGACGGCCGCGTCGCGGCGGTGCAGGCCGGTGACGCGTTCGAGGTCGGCCCGTTCTCGGTCCGGGTGTTCGGCGAGCAGCACGCCGTCATCCACCCGGACATCCCGACGATCGCGAACGTCGGCTTCCTCGTCGACGACGCCGTCTTCCACCCGGGCGACGCGTACCTCGTACCCGGGGTCCCCGTGCAGACCCTGCTCGTGCCCACGAGTGGTCCGTGGTCGCACACCTCCGAAGCGGTCGACTTCGTGCGGGCGGTCGCTCCCGAGCGTGCCGTGCAGATCCACGAGGCCATGCTGAGCGACATGGGGCAGCAGTCCGCCGCCCGGTTCCTCGGCCCGGACGGCCTCGGACCGGTGCCCGTGGCGATCCTGGCGTCCGGGGAGTCGATCACCGTCTGACCGACGGACAGCCCTGGGAGACGTCACGTCGGCCGCCGAGGAGCATGGCGACATGGCCGACGCTCCCACGACCGCAGTCCTCTTCGACATCGACGGCACGCTCGTCGACTCGAACTACGCCCACATCGACGCCTGGTGGCGGGCGTTCACGGCGATCGGCGAGTCCGTCGATGCCTGGCGCATCCACCGGTCGATCGGCATGGACTCCGCGAAGCTGCTCGAGGCGCTGCTGCCGGACGCCTCCGACGACACCCGCGACGCCGCCAAGCAGTACCACTCGGCGTACTACGCGGAGCAGCAGCCGCGCCTCCGGCTCCTGCCCGGCGCACGCGACCTGCTCGCGGCGGTCTCCGACGCCGGGCACGCCGTGGTCCTCGCGACGAGCGCGCCGGAGCCCGAGCTCGTGCGACTCCGCGAACTGCTCGACGCCGAGGAGTGGCTCACCGCGGTGACGAGCTCCGAGGACGTCGAGCAGGCGAAGCCCGATCCGGGGATCATCGCGGTCGCGCTGGAGCGGGCCGGGGTGTCCGCCGACTCCGCGGTCATGGTGGGCGACGCGGTGTGGGACGTCGAGTCGGCGGGACGGGTCGGTGTCACGAGCATCGGGGTGATGACCGGCGGAGTGGGCGGCGACGAGCTCCGCGGGGCCGGTGCGGCGGCGGTGTACGACGATGCGGCCGCAGTGCTGGCAGCGTTCCGGGCGGGTGACGGGCCGATCGCTGCCCTGCGGTAGCCGGCGCGGCGGCGAGCAGAGCTGCGCCGTGCGCCGCTCTCGCCCGTCCCGGCGTGCGAGGATCGTTCTTCGTGATCACGATCGAACGCGTCGCCTGGGACGACCCCCGCGGAGTGGCGCTCCGCGCCACGATGGACGAGGAGATGCACGAGCGGTACGGCTCGGCGAACGCCGCCGAGGACCCCGCCGTCACCGCCGAGCGCAACCGGGTACTGACGGTCGACCCGGCCGACGTGATCACGTCGCTCCTCGCGATCGACAAGGACGGCACAGCGCTCGGGCACATCGCCGTGCGACGGCTCGGTGACGAGGTCGAGCTGAAGCGCCTCATCGTCCTCTCAGCCGCTCGCGGCAAGGGTGCCGCCACCGCACTGCTGGCCGAGGGCGAGCAGGTCGCGCGGGAACAGGGTGCCGCCCGGGTGATCCTGCAGACCGGCGACAAGCAGCCCGAGGCCGTCGCGCTCTACCGCAAGACCGGGTGGGAGCAGATCCCGGTCTACACGCCGTACGCGGAGACCATGCCGTGGTCGTTCTGCTTCGCGAAGGCACTGTAGTCACACCAGCACTCATTGCACTCTCAGTCATATAGTGCAATTCTTGGTCGGTGACCACGACCGAACGCACCCGCGCGCTCCGCCGCCGCATGATCGTCGAGGCACGCCGGGCGACGGTCGAGCACGGCCTGCACGGCTTCACGATCGAGCAGCTCTGCGAGACCGTCGGGGTGTCCCGCCGGACGTTCTTCAACCACTTCGCCTCGAAGGACGACGCCGTGCTCGGCATCGAGCAGGGTGCGTCCGAGGCGCTGCTGCACGACTTCGCCACGCGCACCGTCGTGCCGGAGGACCTCGACCCGCTCGCCGCCGTCGTCGCGTTGGCGATCGAGCAGGTGCACCTCGTCGGGCTCGACCGGACCGAACAGGACCTCGCGCGGCGGGTGTTCGAGCACGAACCCGCCATGGTGCCGAAGTTCCTCGCCGTCGTCGACGAGCAACTCGCCGCCGTCGCCCGCGCGGTCCGTGCGCGCTTCGGCTGGGACGACCCGGCGGACCGTCGGGCGCAGCTCGTGGCCGAGACGGCCGGCACCCTGCTCAAGGTCACCGCGGCCACGTACTTCGACGACGCCTACGACGAGGCCACCAGCCCGCCGTTCGAGGCGCTGCTCACCGACAACCTCCGCCAACTCAGGGCGGCCATCACCACCACCGGACAGGACCCCACCGCATGACCGCCACCGCGCAGGGCTCGAGACGCGCCTGCCCCGGCTCCGACGGACCGCTGCTGCTCACCCAGCGGCGCATCTGGATCATCTTCTCGGCACTGATCGCTGGCATGCTGCTGTCGAGCCTCGACCAGACGATCGTCTCGACCGCGATGCCGACCATCGTCGGCGACCTCGGTGGCGTCGCGCACCAGGCCTGGATCACGACCGGGTACCTGCTGGCGTCGACGGTCGTCATGCCGATCTACGGCAAGTTCGGCGACGTCATCGGGCGCCGCAACCTGTTCCTCGTGGCGATCGCCCTGTTCACGCTGGCGTCGCTCGGCTGCGCGATGTCGACCGACTTCTGGCAGTTCGTGGTCTTCCGTGCGCTGCAGGGACTCGGTGGCGGCGGCCTCATGATCCTGTCGCAGGCGATCATCGCCGACATCGTCCCCGCCTCGGAGCGCGGCAAGTACCTCGGGCCGCTCGGCGCGATCTTCGGTCTGTCGGCGGTCGGTGGCCCGCTGCTCGGCGGCTTCTTCGTCGACCACATGACCTGGCACTGGGCGTTCTGGATCAACATCCCGGTCGGGATCGCGGCGTTCGCGGTGGCCTGGTTCGCGCTGACCCTGCCGAGCAAGAAGGCCACGCGCCGGATCGACGGGCTGGGCGTCCTGCTGCTCTCCGCGACGACCGCGTGCCTGGTGTTCTTCACCGAGTCCGGCGGGAACCGCGACCACGGTTGGGGTGCGCCGGAGACCTGGGCCTGGGGTGCCGGGTTCCTGGTCGCGGCAGCGCTGTTCGTGTTCGTTGAGTCCCGCGCCGAGGACCCGATCATCCCGCTGTCGTTCTTCCGCAACCGCACCTTCGTGACCGCGACGGCGATCGGCTTCGTGCTCGGCGTCGGCATGTTCGCGGCGATCGGCTTCGTCCCGACGTTCCTGCAGATGGCGTCGGGCACCTCGGCCGCGGTCTCCGGCCTGCTGATGCTCCCGATGATGGCCGGCCTGATGGGGACCTCGATCCTCTCCGGCACGCTCATCACGAAGACCGGGAAGTACCGGATGTTCCCGATCGTCGGCACGGTCCTGGTCGGCCTCGCGATGCTCTCGATGACGACACTCGCCGCCAGCACCCCGATCTGGCTCATCTGCGTGTACCTGTTCGTCTTCGGTGCCGGGCTCGGGCTCATCATGCAGGTGGTCGTGCTCGTGGCGCAGAACGCGGTCCCGCCGGAGCAGGTCGGCACCGCGACGTCGACGAACAACTACTTCCGCGAGGTCGGCGCCTCCCTCGGTGTGGCCGTCTTCGGTGCGCTCTTCACCTCACGCCTGACCGACGCGCTCCGCGACGTGTTCACGAGCGCTGGCGGCAGTGCGTCCGACGCGGCATCAGCGAGTGCGAGCATCGATCCGACCGCGCTCGCGAAGCTGCCACAGGCGATCCAGGACGGCATCGTGAACGCCTACGCCGACTCGCTCGCGCCGGTGTTCTGGTACCTCCTGCCGTTCATCGCCGTCGCCCTCGTGCTCGCGCTGTTCCTCCCGCAGATGCGGCTCGCCGACGTCGCCGGGATGGTCGCCCGCGGCGAGGCCGTCGGCGGGGCGGAGGCCGACGAGCTCGAGCGCGCGCAGCGCGGCCCGGC
>NZ_JBPUGH010000118.1:0-10732 GCF_051548005.1 Curtobacterium flaccumfaciens
GCCGCGGCTTCGTCGTGCGGGCGGGCCGCGGCTTCGTCGTGCGGGCGGGCCGCGGCTTCGTCGTGCGGGCGGGCCGCGGCTTCGTCGTGCGGGCGGGCCGCGGCTTCGTCGTCTCCGCTCGGGACATGTCCGTCCGGCGTCGACGAGGCATCGCCCCACAGCGTGGCGGGCTGCTGGTGGTCGTCGTACTCCGCTGCGCTCACTTCACGCGATCTTACCGTCACGCAGGGTCCTGCCGAGCGTGCGAGGAGCGCTGCTCGGGCGCGTTCCGCACGAGCGACGCCGGTCGGAGCACGCCCGCGCCGAAGCGTGCGGCGACCGCGTCGACGGTCGTCTCGGTGTCGCGCCACGGCGCGTCGTCGTCCCACAGCGCGTTGCTCGCGGCCGCCGGGACGAGGTTCTCGCCGCGGACCCCGATGAGCCGGATCCGGTTGCCCGGACGGTGCAGGACGTCGTACAGCTCGACGGCTTCGCGGTGGATCCGCTTGGCGACGTCGGTGGGCTCGGCCAGCGTGCGCGAGCGGGTGAGCGTGGTGAAGTCGGTGTACCGGACCTTCAGCGCGACCGTGCGCGCCTGGACGTCGGCGCGGCGGAGCCGGACGGCCACCTTGTCGGCCAGCCGCAGGAGCTCGCGGGCGACGTCGTCGCGGTCGGTGAGGTCGCGTCCGAAGGTGACCTCGTGCCCGATCGACTTCTCACCGACGCCGGTCTCGACCGTCCGGGGGTCGCGCCCCCACGAGAGGTCGTGGAGCCGCTGCCCGCCGGCCGGCCCGAGCGCCGCCACGAGCGACGGCAGGGGGGTCGTCGCGAGGTCGCCGACGGTCCGGATGCCCCGTCGCTCGAGGGTCTCCTGCGTCTTGCCGCCGACGCCCCAGAGCGCGGACACGGGCTGCGGGTGGAGGAACGCGACGGTCTCGGCGGCGGGGACGACGAGGAGGCCGTCGGGCTTGGCGCGGCTCGACGCGAGCTTCGCCACGAACTTGGTCGACGCGGCCCCGACCGAGCAGTGCAGCCCGGTCTGCTCGAACACCGCACGGCGGATGGTCGCGCCGATCTGCCACGGCGTGCCGTAGAGGCGGAGTGCCCCGGCGACGTCGAGGAAGGCCTCGTCGATGCCGAGCCGTTCGACGCGTGGGGTGAACCGGTCGAAGACGCTCATCACGGCGGCGGACTGCTCGCGGTACTTCTCGAAGTGCGGCTCGACGATGACGGCGTTCGGGCAGCGGCGCTTGGCGACGGCCATCGGCATCGCGGAGTTCACGCCGTAGCGACGAGCCTCGTACGTGGCGGCGGTCACGACGGAGCGGTCGGAGTCGTGGCCGACGATGACCGGCAGCCCGACCAGGTCGGGGCGGTCGAGCAGCTCGACGGAGGCGAAGAAGGCGTCCATGTCGACGTGCAGCACGGTGGCGGTGACGTCGTCGACCGGTACGTCGGAGACGAGCCGGTTGCGTCCGTCCTGCTTGCTCACACGGCGATGATGCCACCGGCCACCGACATCGACGTCGCACCCGGTCGCACCGACGCGGGCGGACCCCTCAGCGGAGCGGCCCGAGCAGCGCGCTTGCGATCGTCCGGGCCGCGGAGTCCCGTGACGACGGGTGGTACTGCCCGGCGCGGACGTCCCGCGCGAGTCGCGCGAGCTCGCTCCCCGCCCGGTAGGCGGAGCCGCCGGCGACGCGCATCGCCTCGTCCACGACGTGCTGCGCCGCGTCGACGGTCCGTGCCTTCGTCCCGACGAGCAACGGGAACCACCGGGACCCGTGGTCGACCAGGTCGTCGACGTCGCGGGCGAGGCCGTCCACCTGCAGCGCGACCGCGTCGACGGCCCCTTGCGCGTCGGCGAGGGCCCGGCGGACGTCCGGATCGCTCGACCGGGACGTGCCGTCGAGCGCGGTCCGCTCCCGCACCGCCGCCCCCCCCAGCTCGATCGCGCGCTCGGCGATCCCGACGTACACGGACGCCACGAGGAGCTCGAACGCGGCGAACACGCCGAAGGTCAGCGGGTCCTGGTTCGGTCCGACCGGCAACACGCGCACGATGCGCTCGGCGGGGACGTGCACGGCGTCGAGGACGGTCGTCCGGCTCTGCGTCGCCCGCATCCCGAGGGTGTCCCAGTCGTCGCGGTGCGTCACGCCGCCGTCCTCGCGGACGGTGAAGCCGTGCACGAGCACCGGTTCCGACCCGGAGGTGTCCTTCCCGAAGACGCTCAGGACGTCCCAGGCCGGCGCGAGCGAGGTGGAGACCTTCGTGCCCGTGAACCGGTAGCCGCCGTCGCCGTCCGGCTCCGCCGTCGTCGACGAGTCGAAGAGGACGGCGTCGTTGCCCGGCTCGCTCACCCCGAACGCGAGCAGGTGATCGTCCGCCGCGTGGTCGGTGACGGCCTGGAGGAACGACCCACCCCGTGCGCGCACGCTGCGGGCCGCCTGCACCCACACCTGGTGCATGCCCAGCCCGAGGGCGGTCGCCGGCGCCGCCCTCGCGAGGGTCCGTTGGACCGCGGCCGTCGCGCGGAGCCCGAGGTCGCGGCCGCCCTGCTCGGCGGGTACGCCGAGTCGCAGGTACCCGGCGGCGCGCAGCTCGTCGAGGTCCTCGGAGCAGAAGGCGTTCGCGGCGTCGTACCCCGGCGCCCGCGCGGCGATGCGCTCGAGGAGGTCGGCGGGGATCGGGTTGGCCGTGCTCATGCCACGAGACTAGGGTCCGATGCGTGTCAGAACGTCATCCCTGGTCCAGGTACGTCGCGATCGGTGACTCGTTCACCGAGGGGATCGGGGACCCGGACCCCACGGTGCCCGGCGGCAACCGGGGCTGGGCGGACCGGGTGGCCGAGGTCCTCGCGCACCAGGCGGACGCGACGGGCGCCGGCGACTTCGCCTACGCCAACCTCGCGATCCGCGGCCGGCTGCTGCAGCAGATCATCGACGAGCAGGTGGAACCGGCGCTCGACCTCCGGCCCGACCTCGTCACGGTGTCGGCCGGCGGCAACGACATCATCCGCCCCGGCACGGACCCGGACGACCTCGCCGCGAAGGTCGACGCGATGATCGCCCGCCTCCGGAGCGACGGCGCGACCGTCGTCATGTTCACCGGTCCGGACGTCGGCATGACGCCGGTGCTCGGCATGGTCCGCGGCAAGACCGCCATCTACAACGAGAACCTGCACGCGATCGCACTGAAGCACGGCGCGCTCGTCGCGGACATGTGGGCGCTCCGGGTGCTGCGGGATCCGCGGATGTGGGCACCGGACCGGCTGCACCACTCCCCCACCGGTCACGCGACGGTGGCCGCCGCCGTCCTCGACACGCTCGGCGTCGACCACGGGCTCGCGCCGTTCGCCCCGGAGCCGCTCGAGTCCCGGCCGTGGCGCGAGGCCCGCGTCGAGGACCTCGGGTGGGCGAAGGAGTACCTCGTCCCCTGGGTCGTCCGGCGCATCAAGCACACGTCCTCGGGCGACGGCGTCTCCCCGAAGCGCCCCGATCTGCAGGACGTGGTGGAGCACCGCTCCGACACGCCGTAGCCTCGGCGGTCCTCGTCAGTCGGCAGGGCGCCGGAGCGTCGTCGGCCCGTCGTGCAGCGGCTGCGTCACCCAGTCGAACGTCGCGTCGCCCGAGTCGGTCGCGACGCGGACGTGCGCCGCGTGCGGGGTCTCGACGAACCGCACGGCGACGAGCACCGCTGCGCCGTCGTCGACCAGTGCGGCGCTGCCGGCGAGCGGCCCCTCGACCACCCACTCCCCCTCGCCGACCGGGACGGACAGGTGCCCGCCCTCGACGTCGAGCTCGAGGCGCCACGCGGAACCGTCGCGCTGCAGCGGGCCGTGGGCAGCGGCGTCCGGGAGCCGCTCACCCGCGACCGGGGGCAGACCGAGCGAGGCGAGCCGTGCCTCCAGGCCGGTGTCCGCGCCCGCGTCCACCGACGCACCGTCGACCGCGGGCAGCAGGTGCTGCCAGGCCGCGTCGAGGACCGCCTGCATGTCGAGGCTCTGCCCGGTCAGCGCGAGCACGACGTCCAGCTCCGGCAGGACGACGCCGAACTGCCCGTAGGCGCCGTCGCCGCGGAAGCCGTGCCGGGCCATCCAGAACTGGAACCCGTACCCCTGGCTCCAGTCGGGGTTCTCCTCCTGCGGGTTCTCGACCTGGACGCGCGTGGCGGCGTCGACCCAGGCCTCGTCGAGGATGCGCTGGCCGTCCCACACACCACGCTGCAGGTACAGCTGCCCGAGCTTCGCGACGGCGTCGACCGGCGCGTAGCAGCCGCTGAACCCGAGCTCGTTGCCCTGGTCGTCCCGCTTCCACGCGAAGTCGGTGATGCCCAGCGGGTCGAGGAGCCGCGGACGCAACCACTCCACGAGCGAACCGCCGGACACGCGGCGGACGATCTCGGCGAGGGTGTACGTACAGGGCTGGTTGTACGCGAAGACCGAACCGGGCTCCTCGTCCGGCGGCAGCAGCAGGAAGCCCCGGACGATGTTCGTCGGGTCGATCGCCCGCGCACGCTCGAGGGTCTCCTCCCGGTGGCCGCTCGCCATCGCCAGGACGTGCCGCACCAGGATGCGTCGGCTGCGCTCGTCCGTGACCTCCGCGTCGAGCTCCGGGAAGTACGACAGCACGGTCGCGTCGAGATCGACCAGACCCTCGCGGACGGCGATGCCGACGCCGGCGGCGGTGAAGCTCTTGCTCAGCGAGTACAGCAGGTGCACGGACTCGGCGCGGTACGGGTCCCAGGTGCCCCCGGCGGCGACCTGGGCGTGCCGGAGGAGCAGGAACGAGTGCGGCTCGACGTCGGGCGTCGACTCGAGGGCGTCGAGGAACGCGGAGACCCCGCGTGCGTCGATGCCGAGGGCGGACGGGGAACTGCGCGGGAACGTCGTCGTCACGCCGTCGACGCTAGCGGAGGATCAGGTGCCGCGGAACGGGTTGGTCCAGCGCCACCAGACCCCGGGGTCGACGATCGAGCGGTCGAGCTCGAGCGGGACGGTCACCGCGTCGTGGTCCGAGATCGTGAACCGCACCCGGCCGACCCGCTCCCCACGGTCACCGACGGTCACCGGGTCGAGGTGGGTCTTCGCCGTCACCGTGGTCCTCCCCCACACGAGGACCTCGGACGCCTTCGCCGCGACCGCGTCAGCCCCGTCCTGCCACGGCGTGCTGTAGGTGCCGAAGGTCTGGCCCTCGTGCGTCAGCGTCACGACCTGGAAGTTGTCCGCCACCGACCGCAGCAGCCGCTGCACGTCGTCGTCGAGCGAGTCGTGGTCGACGCCGCCGAGCATCGCGCCGACGACCGTCACCTGGCGCCCACCCCGCTCGTAGGTCGCCGCGAACAGGAGGCAGGCTCCGGCCTCGTCCAACGTGCCGGTCTTGATGCCCTCGACGCCGTCCAGCCCGAGCAGCTTGTTCGAGTTCTCGATCTTCCCCGCGCCCGGCACCGTGACCTGCTTCGTCCCGACGATCTCCTTCACCACGGGGTTCGCGAGCGCGAGCTGCCCGAGGTCGACGAGGTCCGTCGCGGTCGAGCGGTTCCGCGGGTCGAGGCCGGTCGGCTCGTGGATCACCGTGTCGTCGAGGCCGTGCTCGTCGAGCCACGTACCCGCCGCCTTCTCGTAGGCGTCCATCGACCCGAACGCCCAGAGCGCGAGCGACCCCGCGTAGTTGTTCGCGGACTTCATCAGCATGACCTGGAACGTCTGGTACTCGGACAGCCGCAGCCCGTCCGGCATGGGCGCGACCTCGCCGTTCTTCGCCAGGTAGGTCGCGTACAGCGCCTGCATCGGCGCGGTGAAGCGGATCGTCGGGCCGCGCTCCCCCTTCACGAGGGGCTTCTCCTCGAGCACGACGAGCGCGGTCACCACCTTCGTGATGCTCGCGATCGACCGCTGCTCGCGGTCCCCGCTCGTGCGCAGGCTCTCCGGGAAGCCCGTCGCCTCGACCGCGGTGGCACCGTAGCCCGGGAACGCGAGGTCCGGCACCGTGGACCTCGGTGCCGAGTAGGTCGTCGTCGCCGCGCTCGCCGGGGCGAACGGCACGACGGCCGCGGCCACGAGGTATCCGACGGCCAGGACGAGGACCGCGACCACGCTGATCGTCACGGGCCGCCGGACGGCGGAACGGGGGCGGCGGACGACTCGTGGCACAGCCAGGGAGCCTAGCCGGGAGGCGCGGGCAAGCCCTGCGAGGACGCACCGGCTGTGGAGAACGCGAGTCGTGCCTCCAGGCCGGGTCGGTCGCCCCACGTGCGTCGGCGTGCGGGTGCGCTCAGGACGTGGAGCGGTGGGCGCGCGGCGCGCCGGTCGGTCAGCGCGCCCGCTGCGCGTGCGCGACCGCCCACAGGCCGACGGCGCTCGCCGCCGCCACGTTGAGCGAGTCGACGCCGTGCGACATCGGGATCCGCACCGTCGTGTCCGCGGCCGCGATCGCCCGCGCCGTGAGCCCCTGCCCCTCCGTCCCCATCACGAGGGCGACCCGCTCCGGGACGTCGGCGACGAACGCGTCGAGATCGACGGAACGGTCGGTGAGGGCCATCGCGGCCAGGTGGAAGCCCTGGTCGCGGAGTTCCTCCCCGGCGGCCGGCCACTCGCCGATGCGTGTCCACGGCACCTGCAGCACGGTGCCCATGCTCACCCGGACGCTGCGGCGGTACAGCGGGTCGGCGCAGCGGGGGCTGACGAGCACGGCGTCCGCGCCGAGGCCGGCGACGCTCCGGAACACGGCGCCGACGTTCGTGTGGTCGACGATGTCCTCGAGGACGACGACGAGCTTCGCGCCACGGACGACCTCGGCGACCGTCGGCAGCTCGGGACGGTGCATCGCGGCGATGGCGCCGCGGTGCATCCGGAACCCGGTGAGTTCCTCGAGCAGTGCGTCCGGACCCACGAAGACCGGACCGTCGTGCTCCGCGACGAGCGGCAGGACATCGTCGAGCCACTTCTCCTGCACGAGCACGCTCCGCGGGACGTGTCCGGCCCGGATCGCACGCTCGATCACGGTGTTGGACTCGGCGATGTAGAGCCCGCCCTCCGGCTCGGTCACCCGTCGGAGTGCCACGTCGGTGAGTCGTGCGAAGTCGTCGAGGCGGGGGTCGTCGAGCGAGTCGATGCGGACGGGCTGCACGGGGTTCCGTTCTGGGAGGGAAGGACGCGGGACGGTCGGCTGTTGAGGGTACCGTGGAGACGATGCCCCCGAGCGACGAGCACAGCACCGCGGCCGACCTCGACCGCGCCGTCCAGCTGCTCGCCGGCAAGCGCATCGCGGTCCTCTCCGGCGCCGGACTCAGTACCGACTCGGGGATCCCCGACTACCGGGGCGAGGGCCGTGTCGTGCGGAAGCCGATGACCTTCCAGGAGTTCCGGTCCGACCCGGCGAAGCGGCAGCGCTACTGGGCCGGTTCGCACCTCGGCTGGCGGACCTTCGCGGCTGCTGCGCCGAACGACGGGCACCGCGCGCTCGCCGAACTCGAACGAGCGGGGATCGTCACCGGGGTGATCACCCAGAACGTCGACGGGCTGCACCTCCGGTCCGGATCGCGGCGGGTGGTCGAGATCCACGGCTCGATGGACCGTGCCGTCTGCCTGACGTGTGGCCAGGTGTTCTCGCGCTCTGACCTCGCGGCCACGCTGGACCGGGCGAACCCGTGGATCGACGAGCCCGGGTCCGTGCAGCTCCAGCCCGACGGCGACGTCGAGATCACCGACGTCGAGCGTTTCGTCGTCCCGGACTGCTCGGTGTGCGGCGGGGTGCTCAAGCCCGACGTCGTGTTCTTCGGCGAGTTCGTCCCCGCCGAGAAGTTCCGCGAGTCCGTGTCGATCGTCGCCGACGCCGACGCGCTGCTCGTCGTCGGGTCCTCCCTCACGGTGAACTCCGGCGTGCGGCTCGTCGACCACGCGGTGCGCCGGAAGCACCCGGTGGTGATCGTGAACCGCGGCACGACCCGCAGCGACCGCCGGGCCGCCGTGAAGCTCGATGCCGGCACCACCGAGACCCTCGTCGCGCTCGCTGCGCGCCTCGGCGCGCTGGGCGCGGGCACCGGCACCGGCACCGGCACCGGCACCGCCGAGCCTGGGATGATCGTCGGGTGACGACCCACCTGTCCCTGGTCCGACACGGCGAGACCGACTGGAACCGGCAGCGCCGCATCCAGGGGTCGACCGACATCCCCCTCAACGACACCGGGCGTGCGCAGGCAGCCGGTGCCGCCGAGCTCCTCGCACGACGGACCTTCGACGCCGTGGTGGCGTCCCCGCTGTCCCGCGCCCGGGAGACCGGCTCGATCATCGCGTCCCGGCTCGGACTCGCGGACCCGGACACGTACGCGGGGCTCGCCGAGCGCTCCTACGGTGACGCCGAGGGGTTGACGGACGTCGAGATCCGCGCGCGGTGGCCACACGACGACGTGCCCGGGCGTGAGTCCCGGTCCGCCCTCCTGGCGCGGGTGACGGAGCAGCTCGGGGAGATCGCGATCCGCTACGACGGCGCATCGGTCGTCGTCGCCACGCACGGCGCCGTCATCCGGAGCGTCGTGAACGCCGCTGCACCCGGGACCACCGACCGGCACCGGACGCCGATCCGGAACGGCTCGATCCACTCGTTCCGCTGGGACCCGGAGCGGTTCCACGCCGAGCTCGTGCGGTTCGACGACCCGATCGACGACGCGTCGGAGGGCCCGGGCCGGTACGCGTTCGAGTACCAGAACCCGCTCGAGCGCCGCGTCTGACGGCCGCGGGTCGCGGGCCGGGGCGAGCGGGCAGTCCGCAGCTCAGCACGAGATTCGGCACCAGCATCACCCTCTGACCCGCTCCCTGTTGCGGGACTAGGCTCCGGGGCACTCCGGGTCGGGTGCGGCGGACCGTGCCGCACCCCGCGACCGGGAGGTCCTGAGAGGGGGACGGCATGAGCACCGAGCCACCCGGACGCACCGAGCCACCCGGACGAAGGGAGCCACCCGGACGCACCGAGCCCGAGGACGACCTCGACCGGGCGTTCGGTCCGGACACCGCCTCGGTCCAGACACGCACCAGCCCGCAGCGCGTCCGACGCGGGGCGCTCGTCGCCGGCGGTGTGGTGCTCGCCGCCGGCGTCCTGGTCGCCGTCCTCGCGACGATCGTCGGCAGCGTGCAGGACGGCGTCGGCGGCGTGTTCCCCCGGCCCGACGCCGCCGCAGCCCGCTTCGACGCCGCGGCTCGTGCCCTCGACGGTGTCCGCACCGTCGGGGACCACCGGACGACGAAGACCGGGTTCGCGAGCTACGACGTGGTGTCGGTCGTCACGGCGGAGACCGGCCTCGGCGCCGAGGAGCAGGACGACCTCGTCGCGGCGCTCAGTGCGGCTGCCGCGTCGGGCTCGGGCAACGGCGTGCGCGTCTTCGCGGTCGTGACGATCGACACCCTCCGGGTGGGGGTCTCGGCGGACGCGGGCGTGAGCGGGCGCCGGCTCGCGCTGGCCCGGCAGGTCGCGACGATCGGTGGCGTGTACGGCACGCGGTGCGGTTGGGAGTCCGGCGCCCCGACGGACGAGGCGACCGCCCAGGTCGTGACCGTCGTGACGGGCGGCCGCGGGAACGGGCTCGGAGCGGTCCTGGCCAAGGCGGAGGGGTACACGCAGGCGGTCTTCCCGGGAGCCCGGGTCACGAGCGAACCGCCGACGGGCTGAGCGGGGACGGCGACGGCGACGTTCGCGCAGTCGAGGGCTCCCGCGCCGCCCCGTTCCGTTCCGTCAGCGAGTGGGCCGCTGCCCCCGGGCCTCGCGGTCCTCCACGGCACGCTCGACCGCCTCGACGACGCGCTCCGCCGAGTCCGACCACCGGAACCGCGCGGCCTGCTCCCTCGACCGTGCGGAGGCGTCGTCCCAGCGGTCCTCCAGCCGACGCACGGCCGCGGCGACCGCAGCGGGTGACGACTGGTCGAAGTACTCGGCCGCCGTGCCCCCGATCTCGCGGAAGATCGGCACGTCACTGACCGCCACGGGCGTCCCGACGCCCATCGCCTCGACCAGCGGGATGCCGAAGCCCTCGTCGTGGGAGGCCGTCACGAGCGCGGTCGCCGAACGCAGGACGTCGAGGTAGGTCTCGTCCGAGGCGCCGTCGTGGAACACGATCGACCCGGCTGGAGCGAGTCGCTCGAGCCGTACGCGATCGGCGTCGGACACCCGCGACATGCAGTGCAGCCGCCACCCGTCGCCGAGGAGCGGCAGCGCGGCCGCGAGGGTCTCGACGTTCTTGTACGGCATGAACGACCCCATGTACACGAGGTCGCGACGGCGGGGTCCACCCGGGTCGCGAGGCTCGGAAGGGTCGGCGGCGTTGTACGCGACGGTGACCGGCCGCTTCGTCAACCGGTGCCGTCGGATGAGCCCGGCGGTGGTCTCGGACACGGTCACGACCCCGTCCGCGCCGTTCAGCAGCAACCGCTGCGGAACCCACGAGAGGTGGAACGCCCGCCACCCGAGCCGGATCGGCCAGGAGAACTCCCGCGGGGGCGTGCGGTTCCGGTAGTAGATGAGGTCGTGGAGCGTCAGCACGAGCGCGTAGTCCCGGCCGCGGGACCCCATCGTCTGCATCGGTGAGAACACCGCGTCGAGCCCGAGTCGGTTGACCCGACGCGCGACGACCGGCTCTCCGGCGTCCGTCGGCGCCGGCAACAGCTCGTGAGGCAGTCCGTCCGGCAGCGACCCGAGCTGGCGGACGTCGTTGACGAGCAGGGTGTATTCGTGCCGGTCGGGCAGGTTCGCGACGATCCCCGCCG
>NZ_JBPUGH010000119.1:0-10579 GCF_051548005.1 Curtobacterium flaccumfaciens
CCGGGCCTCCAGTCTGAACGCGTACAGCCTCCGGGATGCACGCTGGTCGCATGGGCACCACCGTGAGCGACTTCGTCATCGACCGCATCAAGTCCTGGGGCGTGACCCGGGTGTTCGGCTACCCGGGCGACGGCATCGGCGCGTTCGACGGGGCCCTCGGCAAGGCGGACGGCAGCGAGCGCGCGCTCGAGTACGTCCGGCCGACGCACGAGGAGATCGCCGCGCTCATGGCGACCGCCCACGCGAAGTTTACGGGCGAGGTCGGGGTGTGCGTCGCGACGTCGAGCCCCGGGGCCTTCCACATGCTCAACGGCCTCTACGACGCGCAGATGGACAACCAGCCGGTCGTCGCGATCGTCGGGCAGCAGGGCCTGGCCTCGATCGGGTCGTTCACGCAGCAGGAGTCGAACCTCGAGCGGGTGTTCGCCGACGTCGCGTGCTACGTCGAGACCGTGGCTTCGCCGGACGCCGCAGGGGTCGTGATCGACACCGCATTCCGCACCGCGATGCTCCGGAAGCAGCCCGCCGTGGTCGTCCTCCCCCACGACGTGCAGGCGATGGCGTGGGAGGAACCCGCCGCCGAGCACTGGGTGTCCCGGTCGAGCGACGTCCCCGCCTCGACGCGCATCACCCCGTCGGCGGAGGACGTCCGGACGTTCGCGGAGATCCTGAACGCCGGGAAGAAGATCACCTTCCTCGTCGGTGCCGGCGCCCGCGGCGCGACCGACCAGGTCCTCGCGGCCGCCGAGAAGACCGGCGCGGGCATCATCACGGCCCTCCGCGGCAAGGACGTCGTGCCGTCGGACGTGCCGTACCACACGCAGCAGGTCGGGCTCCTCGGGTCACGGCCGAGCCTGACCCAGATCAAGGAGTGCGACACGATCGTGCTCCTCGGGACGAACTACCCGTACGGCGAGTACCTGCCGAAGTCGGGGCAGGCCCGTGGTGTGCAGGTCGACATCAAGCCCGAACAGCTGGGTCTGCGCTACCCGACCGAGCTCAACCTCTGGGGTGACGTCGGTGCGACCCTCGACGCGGTCCTGCCGCTCCTCGAGCAGACCTCGGACCGCTCGTGGCAGGAGCAGCTCGCCGACGAGATGCGCGAGTGGGAGGCCGAGATGGCCCGCCAGGCCGAGGTCTCCTACAGCGACGGCGTCAACCCGCGGCGGGTCATCCGCGCCGTGAACGAGCGGCTGCCCGAGGGCGTCACGGTGACCTGCGACGCCGGGACCACCGCGGACTGGTACGGACACCACATCCGTCTGCGCCGGGGCATGCACGGCGACATGTCCGGCCGCCTCGCGACCATGCTCGCCGCGATGCCGTACGCCGTGACCGCGAAGTTCGCGTTCCCGGACGCGCCGGCGGTGTGCACCATCGGCGACGGTGCGTTCCAGATGCTCGGCATGAACGAGCTCATCACCGTGAAGAAGTACATGGCGAACTGGCCCAACCAGCAGCTCGTCATCGTGATCATGCACAACGACGACCTCGGCCAGGTCTCGTGGGAGATGCGCACCGAGGACGGCAACCCCATGTGGCGCGGGTCGCAGGACGTCGAGACGATGGACTACGCGGGCTACGCCGAACTCCTCGGGTTCACGGGGATCGCCGTGCACGACGACGCCGAGGTCGACGCGGCCGTCGAACGGGCGTTCGCGAACCCGGGCGTGACGGTGATCGACGCGTACGTCAGCCGGAGCGTGCCGCCGCTGCCGCCGCACATCACCGCGGAGTACGCGATCAACACCGCGAAGAGCCTGCTCAAGGGCGATCCGGTCGAGCTCGACGTCGTGAAGGACTCGGCGAAGGCGATGGCTGCGGAGGCCGTCGAGCGGGTGAAGGGCGCACTCGGACGGGACTGATCGTGTTGCTCGTGTGAACATCGTGTGACGCGTTCGGGGGACGTCTGGCGTGTTGCCTGTGCGTCCTCCTAGGTTCGTCGCCGATGAACACTTCCCACCATTCCCGAAAGCGTCGCGGGCTCCTGGTCGCGGGCACTGCGCTCGCCACCGCCGGTGTCCTCGTCGCGCTGTCCGTGCCATCCGTCGCCAGTGCGGCCGACGGCGACACCACGATCGACCTGTACAACGTGAACGACTTCCACGGTCGGATCGCGCAGTCCATCTCGCAGACCGACGGCGTCCCGACCCCCCGCGACGGCGACGCAGCCGGCGCGGCGACCCTCGCCGGTGCGCTGGGACAGCTCCGCGGTGACGGCACGACCTCGGCCTTCGTCAGCTCCGGCGACAACATCGGCGGGTCGACGTTCGAGTCCTTCATCCAGGACGACCAGCCCACGATCGACGTCCTCAACCAGATGGACCTGTCCGTCAGCGCGATCGGCAACCACGAGCTCGACAAGGGCCAGGACGACCTGCGCGATCGTGTGATCGGCGGCCAGGGCACCGGCGTCCGGAAGGCCGAGTGGGACTACGTCTCCGCGAACATCCTCGACACGGCCACGGGGAAGCCCGCGTTCCAGCCGTACTCCATCCAGGAGATCAGCGGCAAGCGCGTCGGCTTCATCGGCGCGACGGTGGACCTGATCGGCCAGGGCCTCGTCGCCCCGGACGGCATCGAGGGCCTCGAGATGGGCGACATCACGACCGAGGTGAACAAGGTCGCCGCGCAGCTCACCGACGGTGACACGGCGAACGACGAGGCCGACGTGCTCGTGCTGCTCGTGCACGACGGCGCCGAGTCCACCGCGGCGACTGACCTCGACGGCGACTCCGACTTCGCCCGCGCGGTGCGCGACGTCGACCCTCGTGTCTCGGCGATCCTGTCGGCGCACACCCACCAGACGTACGTCCACCAGGCGAAGATCGGCAACGGTCCGGCCACGCGCCCGGTGATCCAGACCGGGTCGTACGGGTTCAACCTCGGGCACGTGCAGCTCTCGGTCGCCGCAGACGGCACCGTCACCGCGACGAAGGCCGAGAACCTGCGTCTCGTCGATGGCACCTACCCGGAGGACGCCGCCGTCCAGGCCACGGTCGACGCCGCCGTCACGAAGGCCGACGAGCTCGGCGCCGTCGAGCTCGGCACCGTCGACCGCGACCTCAAGCGCGCCGTGCAGACGAACGGCTCCGAGAACCGCGGCGGCGAGTCGACGCTCGGGAACTTCGTCGCCGAGGTCCAGCGCAGCCAGACGCAGCGGCAGGGTTCGCAGATCGCGTTCATGAACCCCGGCGGGCTCCGCGCGGACGTGGCCTCGGGGCCGGTCACCTACAAGGAGGCCGCGGTCGTCCAGCCGTTCGCGAACACGCTCGTCGTCCTCGACCTCACGGGCGACCAGATCCGCCAGGCGCTCGAGCAGCAGTGGCAGCCGGCAACGGCGAGCCGTCCGTTCCTCAAGCTCGGCGCCTCGGGGGGCTTCGCGTACACCTACGACCCGAAGGCTGCCGCTGGCTCCCGCATCACGTCGATGACCCTCGACGGCAAGCCTGTCGAGGCCTCCCGGACGTACAAGGTCACCGTGAACTCGTTCCTCGCGACGGGCGGCGACAACTTCGCCGCGTTCAAGGGCGCCGCCGCGAAGCAGGACAGCGGCGTGGTCGACCTCGAGGCCCAGGTCGCGTACTTCACGGCCAACCCGACGGTCGAGGTCCAGGAGGACCAGCGCGCGGTCGGCGTCCGGACGAACGAGCCCGAGGGCGGCTTCCAGCCCGGCGACGACGTGCGGATCGACCTGTCCTCGCTCACCTTCAGCAACGCCGCGGACCAGGCCGGCGAGGTGTCCGTGAGCGCGGGCGGAACCGAACTCGCCCGCGCCACGATCGACACCTCCGTCGTCGACACCACGGACGAGCAGGGTCGTGCGACGCTCGCGTTCACCGTCCCCGGTGCCGAGGACGAGCAGACCGGGGTGGCGCGTGCCGCCCTGACGACGCGCGCCGCAGCCACGACGGAGGAGCCGCTCGTCGTGGAGCTGCCGAACGGGCAGTCGATCACCCTCGCGGTGGCCATCCCGGTGGCCGCCGAGGCCGAGGACCCGGGCACCGACCCGACCGACCCCGCCGACCCGTCCGACCCGGGGACGACGCCCGGTGCGGGCACCGGCGGTGACGTCGACGGCGGCGCGGGTGTCGACACGGACGGCGACGGCACGGTCGACGTGGTCGTCCCGGACCAGGCCGGCGGCGAGCTCGCCTACACCGGCGCGGACCTGACCGGGCCGGCCGTCGCGGCCGGGCTGCTGCTCCTCGCGGGCATCAGCGGCCTGGTGGTCGCTCGGCGGAAGCGCGCACAGCGCGTCGAGCCGGTCACGACCGACTGACACGACCAAAGGGCGGACTGGAGGCGCGGTGTCGGCTGGCACCGCGCCTCCAGTCCGTTCAGGTCACTGTCCCTGCGGGACGGACCAGCGTATCCTCGGCCGTGTCGCACAGCGACGCGTCGCGCCGGGTCATCTCTCATCCGCCGGCGGTGGTTCCGCTCGGTGCGGACTCCGCGGCGCGGGTGCTCTCCGTCTCCAGGGAAACGACGGAGGGCACCCACCCGCCGGCGCGGTCCGCGACCGTGTGGCGGCGTCAGCGGAAGAGCTGCTCGGCGATGTACGAACCCTTCCGGGGCGCGGGCGGGACCGCGAAGACGCCGGACCCGATGTGCGAGACGTACTCGTTCAACCGGTCCGAAGCGCCGAGCTTCCGCTGCAACCGGGTGAAGTGCTCCGGGTCGTCCATGTACGCCGCGAACAGCAGCCCGGCGTCGAGCTGTCCGTACTGGTTGAGCCCGTCGGTGTAGTTGTACCCGCGCCGGTGGATCTTCACACCACCGTTCGCTTCGTGCGCCGCGAGGGCGATGTGCGAGCGGACGTCGATCTTCGTCGTCCCGTCACCGTGGGCCGCGTGGAAGTCGGGCGTGGTGTGCTCGGATCCGCCGGAGAGCGGAGCGCCCTCGATCTTCGTCCGACCGAAGACACGCTGCTGGTCGCTGACGTTGTCGGCGTCCCACGTCTCGAGGTTCATCCGGATCTTCCGGACGACCTGGTACGTGCCGCCACGCATCCAGGCGGCGCCGTCGCCCGGGTCGTCGACCCACACGAACCGGCTGAACTCCTCGTCGGTGGAGACGTTCCTCGTGCCGTCCTTGAACCCCATGAGGTTCCGCGGTGTCGACTGCGAGGGACCGGCGGAGGCGCGCCCGAAGCCGAGCACCGTCCAGCGGACGGTCGCGGTGCCGCGCGCGATCCGAGCGAGGTCGCGGACGGCGTGGTAGGCCACCTGCGGGTCGTCCGCGCACGCCTGGAGCGAGAGGTCCCCGCCGGTCAGCTGCTCGTCGAGGTTGTCGCTCGGGAGGGTCGGTATCGCCGCGAGGTGCGCCGGACGCTTGTCCGCGAGACCGAAGCGCTCGTCGAACACCCCGGGGCCGAGCCCGACCGTGACGGTGAGCGAGGCGGGGCCGAGGTCGAGGGCCTCCCCCGTGTCCGCGCCGACGCCGTTCCCGTGCGCGGGCTCGACGCTGCCGACGGTCTTCCCGGCCTGCAGCTGCGCGATCGCCGCCGACCAGCGGGCGAGGAGCACCTGCAGGTCCGTCGTCACCGACGTCGACAGGTCGAACGTCATGAACACGCAGTGCCGCTGCGGGACGGTGCGGATCCCACCCTGTGGCTGCCCGGCCGCCGTCGCGTAGAACGGGTGCTCCTGGGAGAGGTCGATCGACTCGTCGCCGTTGGCGGCGGCGGCGAACGGGTTCACCCCGGTGGCCGCGGTCGCGCCGGCGACGCCGACCGCGGCGCCGACTCCGGCCCCGGCGGCGGCGAGGCCGGCGCCGAACAGGCCGCGTCGGGAGACGCTGGTCCGGTGCGGGCCCGGTCCGCCGTGCTCGTGCGGGCCCGGTCCGCCGTGCTCATGCTCGCTCGTCACGCCGTGCTCGTGCTCGCTCGTCACGCGGTGGCGACCTTCTCGGCCAGCCGGGACAGCGGGTCCTGCAGCGCCTGGACCTGCTGCGAGATCGCGTTCGCATCGGTACGCTTCACGTCGCCGGTCCACGACTTGAACCCGCCGAGGGCATCCGCGTCGCGGTAGCCGTCCATGAGCGTGTTCGTCGCGTCGAACTGCTCCGCGATCTGCTTCGTCAGCGTCGGGTCGGTCTTCGTCAGCCCCGGCTTGAGGTACGCGAATGCCTGCCGCGCGCCCTCGACGTTGGCGGCGAGGTCGACGAGGTCGATGTGGCTGTAGGCCTCCTCCTCGCCCGTGATCTTGTTCGACTGGACCTCCTCGAGCAGCCCCGCGGCGCCGTTCGCGAGGTCCTCCGGCTTGTAGTCGAGCGTCGGGACGAGCTTCGCGAGCAGGTGCACGTTGTCGGTCAGCGCCGCGGCGGTCTCCTTGGTCGACGCGGTGATCTTCCCGCCCTCGAACAGGTCCTTCTCGACGGCGTGGAAGCCGCTCCACCCCACGGACTCGTCGAGGTTCGAGGCCCGCATGTCGATGAGGTAGTCGAGGTTGCCGGCGTTGTCGGTCGCCTTGTAGCCCTTCTTGACGAAGCCGTCGACGTCGCTCTCGATGTGCTCGTAGAACGGCCGGGCGTTCGCGTAGTCGGTCTTCGCGGCGGCGAGGTCGCCCTTGTCGACGTCGGCCTGGAGCTGCTCCACGGCCGCGACCATGTCGGTGACCTGGCCGTCGACGTACGTCGCGTAGCCCTTGGTACCGTCCGCGAGCAGCGTCGCAGCGCTGCTGTTCGCGGTGTTCGCGACCTTGCCGGTCACGGTGAAGTCGGTGAGCTCGGTCGTCGCCCCGGGGCAGTACACCTGGTACTTCCCGCCGGTGAGCGTCGCGGTGAAGTGCACGGGGTCGAGCCCGGGCGCGAGGTTCTCCTTCTCGCCGAGGATCCGCTGGTCCTGCAGGAGCTCGACCTCGGTGATGGCGGTCGACGACTCGTTCTTCACCGTGAAGGTCACGGGCCCGGCCGGCACCTTCGTGGTCGACACGGCGCAGGCGTCGGAGCCGTCGTTCGTCAGCGTGACGGTCACGCGGGCGACCTTGCCGGAGGCGGACGGGTCGCTCGACGCGGGGGACGAACCGGACGCGCAGCCGGTCAGCGCGAGTGCGGTCGCCGCGCCGAGTGCGCCGAGGGTGATCAGGGGACGGACGGTGGACTTACCGAGCGGCATACGCGGGGCTCCTCGTGGGGTCGTCGGCGGGCGGGCCGCGCGACGCGGTGGTGTCGGGGTCGGGCGCAGGGGTGGCTGTGGTGCGACGACGGTCGCGGAGGGCGAGCAACAGCTGCGCCGCGGCGGCGATGCCGAGCGCGAGGGGCAGCCAGGCCGCCCAGAGCTGCAGTTCCGCACCGCGCGTCGCGGCGGACGCCGCGGTCTCCGCGGCTCGCTGGGCGACGGCGTCGGGGACGCTCCACACGTCGCGTTCGAGCGTCGTGGTGCGAGCGGACGGGAGGCCCCCACCGCTCAGCGTGAGCACGTCGCGTTCCGAGGCGGTCGCGTCCAGGACGCCGCCGGCCGCGGTCCAGAGGGTGGTGGTCCGCTTCGTGGCCCACTTCGCCGCGAACGGACCGGGGTTGGTGGACGGCGAGATGCCGACGGGGACGCGGCCGAAGAGGCCGACGAGGTCGTCGAGCGTCAGGCTGCTCGGCTGCTCCGCGGCGGCACCGGCGTCGACCACCTGCCAGCGGTCCGCGGCGACGCCGGCGCGGGTGACACGGCGGTGCACGGACGCGGGCAGCTCGATCTCCGCTTGGGAGCCGTTGCCGGTGGTGCGGAGCTCGCCGGTCGTCCCGTGCACGACGGCGGTGAGGCTCGTCTGGTCGCCGTCGAGCCGGACGGTGTCGGCGAGTCGCGGCGCAGTGGAAGCGATCGCCGGGACACCGACGGCCAGCGCGACCGCGGCGACCGCCAGGCCCGAGGCGACGACCGTGCGGACGAACGGCACGCGTGCGGGGGCGGGGCGCCAGGCCCGAGGCCAGAGGGACAGCGCGAGCACGGGCACGAGGTAGAGCACCCAGCCGAGCACCTCGATGACGCGGGGGTCCGGCGGGATCCCCAGCACGCCGGTGACCAGGGCGCCCTGCACCGAGCCGTTCGGCGCGAGCCAGGACAGGTCGACCGTGCGCTGCTGACCGATGACGATCCAGCCGGCCTCGTGCGCGTGACGGATCGCGGTGAGGACGAGCCCGGCCGCGACGAAGACGAGGAACACGCCGGTACCGGTGAAGAACCGCGACAGGTTCAGCCGGACGCCGCCCGTGTAGATGCCGTAGCCGATGAGGACCGCCGCCGCGATGCCGATGACCGCGCCGAGGGCCGCCGAGCCGGTGTCGCTCGACGCCTGGAACGTCGCGAGCAGGAACACCGCGGTCTCGAAGCCCTCCTTGAGGACGGCGAGGAAGGCCATGCCCGCGAGGGCCCAGGCCGTGCCGCGACCGAGCGCCGCCGTGGCGCTGGCCTCGAGGTCCTTCCCGAGCGACCGCGCGTGCGTCCGCATCCACACGATCATCCCGGTGACGAAGACGACCGCGACGAGGCCGATGATCGTCTCCATCCCCTCCTGCTCGGCCTGCGGCAGCGCCTGCTCGACGAGCTGCAGGCCGAAGCCGACCGCGACGCTGAGGAGCACGGCCGTGCCGACGCCGAGCCACATCGGCGCGAGGGGGACGCGGTTGCGACGCAGGAACGCGGCGATGATGCCGACGATGAGCGTTGCTTCGAGGCCTTCGCGGAGGCCGATGACGAGTGTGGCGAGCATGGCGTAGGTGAGGCTAACCTAACCCGGGCTCCGCTCGCCACTCCTGCCACGTGGGGTTTGATGGTTCTCATGAACCTGCTGACCGTCGAGGGCCTGGCATCGGTCACGAACGTGCTCGACCTCGCCGGCGTCTTCGCGTCGGCTCTCCTCGGCGGGTCGATCGCCCGGACGATGGACTTCGACCTCTTCGGGTTCCTCGTCGTCGGCTTCGTCTCGGGCCTCGGCGGCGGCATCCTGCGCGACACGCTCCTGCAGAACGGCCCCCCGGTCGCGCTCGTCGACCCGCTCTACGTGCCGGTCGCCATCGCCGGGGCGCTCGTGGCGTTCTTCGTGTCGTTCTCCGAGGTGACGTGGGACCGCCTCTTCACGATCCTCGACGCCGCCGTCATCGGCATCTGGTCCGTCGTCGGCGTGCAGCGGACCTTCGACGCGGGGCTCGGCTGGCCCGCTGCGATCATCATGGGCACGATCACCGCGGTCGGGGGCGGTGCCATGCGCGACCTGCTGCTCCGTCGTGTCCCCGCGGTCTTCGGCGGGAACGCCCTGTACGCCACGGTCGCCGTCGCCGCCTCGGCGGTGATGGTCGTCGCGTCCTTCCTCGGATCCCCCTCGATCGGGATCGTCGCGGCGATCGTGCTGTCCCTCGCGCTGCGGTACGGCGCGGTCCGGCGCGGTTGGGGGCTGCCGAACGGTCGCGACTGGCAGCCGCAGTCCACTCTCGGCTCCCTGCTGCGACGCGGCCGGGGCCTCCGGGTCGTGCGGCCGGACGCCCTGCGACTCCTCCGCCGACCGGGCCGTCGCTCAGGGGCCGGCAGTGTGCACGAGCACCACGACCCGGACGCGGAGAGCCAGGACACGTAACGGACTACCGCCGCGAGGTCGCGCGGGCGTAGCATCGAGACCGCCGGGTATCGAGACCGGCGCACGTGTCACCGAGCACCGACGCGACCCGAACGCGGCGGTTCACGAGCAGCGTGCCGAGGGGGCTTCGCTGATGCCGCGCGGGATCAGACGCGCGGCGCGGCAGGTCTTCGCGGGTCGAGGACGTCCACACCACGCGGCGGTGTCGGACGGTGTCCCGGGACCCGCCAGAATGGTCGCGACCACCACCACGCGCTCCAGACCGTCGACCCGACGACGAGCGAGGGGCACCGTCGAACCAGGACCAGATGAGCGACGACGCTTCCCCCACTTCACGGACCCCCCGGGCAGAGGTCCGCGAGCGACTGCTGAGCGCAGGCGCGCAGGTCTTCGCCGAACAGGGCGTGCACGAGTCCCGGCTCGACGACGTCGCCGCGCGCGCGGGGTTCAGCAAGGGTGCCGTCTACTCGAACTTCAGCTCGAAGGAAGACCTCGTCGCCCAGGTCATGCGACGCGCGACGAACCTCGTGCTCGGATCGCTGCAGGAACTCGTGCACGCCGACATCGCCTCGGTGCAGATCGGCGACGTCGTCCGGCAGGCCTTCGGCCGCCACGACCAGAGCGCGCAGTTCGCCCTGCTGTCGGAGTTCCGCGGCTACGCCACACGGCACCCCGAGCTCATGCCCGAGTTCGTGGCGCAGCGCCGGAGCCTGCAGGACGGCGTGCAGGAACTCGTGGACCTGTGGTTCGGCGCCCACCCGGAGATCGACCCGGGCATCCCCCTCGACACCTTCGCGACCGCCCTGATCGCGGCGAACGTCGGCCTCGTGTTCGACGCCCCCGCGTTGCCCGGGGTCGACCCCGGCGAGGTCATCGCGGCGCTCGTCGAGGCCGTCGTCCGCCCGCGCTGACCCAGCGCGGCCGCCGCGCGGTGGCCTCGCACCGTGCGAGGTCGACCCCGTCAGCTCCGCTCCGTGCGAGGTTCCGCGTACGGTGCGACGCCGATCGACTCGCAC
>NZ_JBPUGH010000120.1:0-10569 GCF_051548005.1 Curtobacterium flaccumfaciens
ATCCAGCACATCCTCCACCAGGGCATGTCCCGTCACAACGCGACCTTCTGGGTCGGCGCGAACGCGGTCATCCGCACCCGGGCGCTCCGCGACATCGAGGAGGTCGAGACCGTCGGCGGCTTCGAGGTCAAGCGCTACGTGCAGGACCGCACGGTCATCGAGGACACGGAGTCGAGCGTCGACCTCGGCATGCACGGCTGGACGCTCGTGAACTACCCGGAGCGCCTGTCGTACAGCGCGACCCCGCCGGACTTCGGCTCGCTCATCGTGCAGCGCCGCCGCTGGGCGAACGGTGGTCTGCTGATCCTGCCGAAGTACCTCCGCCAGGTGCGGGAGCGCCGGCAGCGCGGGGAGCGGGTCGGCCTCGTCGAGATGTCCCTCCGCGTCAACTACATGGCGTCCATCGCGTGGGGTTCCCTCGGCCTCATCTTCCTGCTGGCCTACCCGTACGACTCCCGGCTCCTCAGCCCGATGGTGCTCCTCGCCGCGCTGCCGTACTTCTGGCTCTTCGCGTCCGACCTGGAGTACTGCGGCTACAAGCGCACCGACATCCTCCGGATCTACGGGTTCAACCTCATCCTCATGCCGGTCAACGTCGCCGGGGTGCTCAAGAGCGTCCAGCAGGCGCTGACGGCGAAGAAGATCCCGTTCGCCCGTACGCCCAAGGTCCGCGACCGCACCGCGTCGCCCGCGCTGTACGTCCTCGCGCCGTATGCCATGGTCGTGTTCTCGGTGTTCACCTTCGTGCGGGACTACCAGGCGCAGAACTGGGGCAACGCGGTGTTCGCCGCCTTCAACGCCCTGCTCGCGTTCTACGCGATCGTCGCGTACATCGGCATCTGGAACTCGGTCGTCGACGTCTGGCTGTGGGCCACGAAGTGGATGTACTACGACCCGTCCGCCCGGGCCGCGCGTCGCGCCGGACGTCGGCAGGCGAAGCAGGACCGGAAGGCCGCCCGCAAGGGGCTGCTGCCCGAGGCCGAGCCGGTCGCCGAGGACTGGCGCGCCGTCCTCTACTTCGGGCACGGCGGTGCGGAGCTGCCCACCCGCCACGGTGCCGGGACGGTCGGTGCCCCGGCAACGCGCTCCGTCACCCTCCCCGCCCCGGGGGTGCCCGCGACCGCTGCTGCTCCCGTGACCACTGCCGCTCCCGCCTCCACTGCCTCCTCCGACGAACGGACCGCTGCCTGATGTCCTCCACCCGACGACTCTCCCCGCTGCGGGTCGGCCTCGCGGTCGTCCTGACCGCGGCCGTCGCAGCCGGGGGCTACCTCGGCTTCGACCGCTGGCAGTCCGCGCAGGCCGCGGACGCCCAGCAGAGCTGGTTCGCCGCGTACACCGACGTCACCGCCACGCCGACGTTCGCCTTCGAGGACGTCAAGTCCGCGAAGGGCCGCGACGTGATGCTCTCGTTCGTGGTCGCCGACCACGACGCGGCCTGCACCCCGACCTGGGGCGCCGCGTACTCGCTGCAGGGCGCCTCCGACTCGCTCGACCTCGACCGTCGCATCGCCCGGCTGCAGCAGCAGAAGGGTGAGGTCGGCGTCTCCTTCGGCGGCCTGGCGAACGACGAGCTCGCGACGACGTGCACCGACTCGGCCGACCTCGTCGGTGCGTACGAGACCGTGGTGAAGCGCTACGACGTCAGCACGGTCGACTACGACGTCGAGGGCGACGACCTCACGAACCACACCGCAGGGGAGCGCCGTGCTGCCGCTGTCAAGAAGCTGCAGGACGCGCGTCGTGCAGCCGGGCACCCCCTCGCCGTGTGGCTCACCCTGCCGGCCGCGCCCGGGGGCCTGACGAGCGACGGGACCACCGCGGTCTCGCAGTTCCTCAAGGCCGGCGTCGACCTCGCCGGCGTCAACGCGATGACGATGGACTACGGGCAGAGCAAGGGCTCGAGTCAGAGCATGTACTCGGCCTCGGTCCAGACCCTGCAGGAGGTGCACCGGCAGCTCGGCATCCTCTACACACGGTCCGGGACACCCCTCACCGACGCGACGCTCTGGCACAAGGTCGGCGCGACCCCGATGATCGGGCAGAACGACATCCAGGACGAGGTCTTCACGCTCGCCGACGCGAAGAAGCTCAACGCCTGGGCGCGGGAGCGCGGGCTCGGCCGCATGTCCATGTGGTCCCTCAACCGCGACACCACGTGCGGCTCGAACTACGTGAACCTGTCGACCGTGTCGAACTCCTGCTCGGGCGTCGACCAGGACGGCGTCCTCTTCGCCGACGTCCTCGGCAAGGGGTTCACGGGCGGGATCGTCGCGGCGGCCTCGGACGTCACGAAGGCCGAGCCGAGCGCGACCGTCCAGCCGACCGACGACCCGAAGACGAGCCCGTACCCGGTGTGGAGCGCGGACGCGTCCTACCTCGAGGGCACGAAGATCGTCTGGCACCACAACGTCTACGAGGCGAAGTGGTGGACTTCCGGCGACCTGCCGGACGACCCGGTGCTCAGTGCCTACGAGACGCCGTGGCAGCTCATCGGGCCGGTGCTGCCGGGCGAGAAGCCGGTCGAGCAGGTCACCCTGCCGACGGGCACCTACCCGTCGTGGTCCGGCACGAAGCAGTACGACACCGGGGCGCGGGTCCTGTTCGACGGTGTGCCGTACCAGGCCAAGTGGTGGAACACCGGCGACAGCCCGGAGGCGTCCACGAGCGACCCGGACGGCTCGCCGTGGGTGAAGCTCAAGGACTCCGAGATCAAGGCGCTCCTGTCGGAGCTCCAGCACTGACGGACGGACGGCCCGTGTCCGCAGGTGGTGACGGTCCGCCTGCGGTGACGGTCCGCCTGTGGTGACGGGATGACGGCCGGGAGGCGCGGTGCCAGCTGGCGCCTGGGCTCACGCCCGCCGGTTCCGGACCGACGCGCCAGCGGCGCGCCGGCCGTGCCGGGTGGGGAGCCTCCCGGCCGTCTAAGTGCGCATTTCGTGGACGTTCGCTGATCGCGCACTGCCGAGTTGTGCACAGCCCCGTTCTGGGCTCCCGCGGGGTCACCCGTTTCCGATACGCTGATGGGCCAAGAGAGGGAGGTCCACGATGTCCGATCCAGTGGTCCCGCAGCAGGGTCCGGCAGGCAGCGACGGTCGCACCCAGCAGCAGCGACTCGTCGACACGACGATGACCTTCAGCCTGGAGCAGGCGGCGGCCCTCACGCCCGAGTCCGGCATCTCGACCGAAGAGCGCGACGCCATCACGGCGCTGCCCTCCGGTTCGGCGCTGCTCGTCGTCCGCCGCGGTCCGAACGTCGGTGCCCGGTTCCTGCTCGACTCCGACGTCACGACGGCCGGCCGGCACCCCGACGCCGACATCTTCCTCGACGACGTCACGGTCTCGCGCAAGCACGCGCAGTTCCTCCGCCACGGCACGAGCTTCACCGTGAAGGACCTCGGGTCGCTCAACGGCACCTACTTCGACGGCGCCCGCATCGACGAGGCCCTGCTCACCGACGGGTCCGAGGTCCAGGTCGGCAAGTTCCGCCTGACCTTCTACGCCTCCCGGGTCGACCTGGCGCGCCTGGCGAACGCGTAGTGCCCGCGCGGTCCGCCGCGGCCCGGGCGGGGTCCGCGGCGCCGGAGCTGCTCACGATCGGGCAGGTCCTCGCTCGCCTGAAGCCCGAGTTCCCGGACCTCGCCGGCTCGAAGCTGCGGTTCCTCGAGGAGCGCGATCTCGTCACCCCGGTCCGCACCGCGAGCGGCTACCGCAAGTTCTCGCCGGCCGACGTCGAGCGGCTCCGGATCATCCTCGGACTGCAGCGCGACCACTACCTCCCGCTCAAGGTCATCAAGGAGTACCTGGCCGACCTCGACGCCGGACGCGAACCGACGCTGCCGGGTGGGGGCGAGGCGCCGAAGCCGTCGATCCTCGGGCGCGAGCGCCGCTACACCCGTGACGAGACCGTCCGGGCGGCGGGTGCGACGCCGATGCTGTTGTCCGACGCCGTCTCGTCGTCGCTGCTCCCGGCGACGGACACCTACGGCGAGGACTCGGTCGCGGTGCTCAAGGCGCTCGTCGAGCTGCAGCGGTCGGGCATCGAGCCGCGGCACCTGCGGACCTTCCGGGCGACCGCCGAGCGCGAGGTCGGTCTGATCGAGTCCGCGCTCATGCCGGTGTCGCGCCGCGGGGACGCCACCTCGAAGGCGAAGGCCACCGAGCTCGCGCGGGAGATCGCCGGGCACCTCGAGACCATCCGGTCGCAGCTCATCCGCTCGGCGATCGGTCGTCTCGACGCATGAGCGACGCCGTCGTGGGGTGTGTCCCGGGTACTCGGAGCGCTGGCGGGTGTCGGAGGGCGGGGCGTATCCTCGACACGCCGGACGCGCCGGGGCGGATGTCCCGCGCGCGACGGCTCGGAGTCGCTACCGTGGACCTCGGAACAACTCTCAACCCGGCATTGAAGCTTCGGGTGGGAGCTCGATCGTCGTGGAAGGCAAGCGCATGAGTGGGACTGACACCCCCGGTACCGGGTCGGACATGACGCGGTACGACCTCGGGCTGCTCTTCACCGACGGCATGCCGGAGCACGACGAACAGAACGGCTACCGCGGCACCGTCGCCGCACGTGCAGCCGGTATCTCCTACCGTCAGCTCGACTACTGGGCCCGCACCGAGCTCGTGCAGCCCACGATCCGCGGCGCTGCCGGCTCCGGCTCGCAGCGGCTCTACGGCTTCCGCGACATCCTCGTGCTCAAGCTCGTGAAGCGTCTGCTCGACACGGGCATCTCGTTGCAGCAGATCCGAACGGCCGTGAACCAGCTCCGGGAATCGGGCGTGTCCGACCTCGCCCAGACCACGCTGATGTCCGACGGTGCCTCGGTCTACCTCTGCACCTCCGACGACGAGGTCATCGACCTGGTCTCGCGCGGCCAGGGTGTGTTCGGCATCGCCGTGGGCAAGGTCCTGCGCGAGGTCGAGTCGTCGCTCGTGGAGCTCGACGCCGCCCCCGCCGCCGACCCCGACGACGAGCTCGCTGCCCGCCGGGCCTCCCGCGCCTCCTGACCTCCAGCACTTCGGCCCGTCGGCGTTCCGACGTGGTGGCTGCCTGACGCGCCGCGCGGCGTCGTGGTCGCGCCCGGTCTTGGTCGCACGACGTGCCGCATGCCGTTCGTCGTGGTCGCAGAACGTGTCGCTCCCTCGACGCCGCCCCGACGCGTCGGGCGACCAGCACGGACGTGAGCGACACGTCCTGCGACCAACGGCGGCGGCGTCGGGCCGACTCGTTCTGCGACCGGTGCAGACGTGAGGGGCACGTCCCGCGACCCCGTTCGGCGCCGGTCGAGGCGCCAGCGGGGCCGACGAGCCAGTTGGTCGCACGACGTGCCGCGTGCTGATCACTGCGGTCGCAGAAGCTGTCGCTACCGGTACTCCGAGGCGACACGTTCTGCGACCAACGCGAACGTGAGCGGCAGGTCGTGCGACCAAGCGCCCGCGCGCGGGCTCCGGCAGTGCCTACGCGGCGCCGCCCTCGGCGTAGGGGCCGATCTTGCCCGTGCGCATGATGCGCTCGAGCAGCTGGTCGAAGTTCTTCGCCATCTCCTGCGCCGACTCGCCCGGCCACACGTGCAACGGCTTCGCCGCACCCTGCGCCTGCTGCAGCGACGTGCGCTCCGGCAGCTGCGGCGAGAGCACGAGCGGGCCGAACATGTCGCGGAGCTCCTTGATGCGGAACTGGTGCTCGAGCGACTGCACGCGGGCACGGTTCACGACGATGCCGAGCGGCTGGAGGCGGGGCGAGAGGCCGCGGCGGATCTCCTCGATCGCGCGGAGGGCACGGTCGGCGGCCGCCACGGAGAAGAGCCCCGGCTCGGTGACGACCGTCACGCGGTCGGACGCCGCCCAGGCGGTGCGGGTGAGGGCGTTCAGCGACGGAGCGCAGTCGATGAGGACGAGCTCGTAGTCCTGCTCGACGTTCGCGAGGGCCTCTTCGAGCTTCCAGATGTCGCGGATGGACGGGTGCGGGCCGTCGAAGTTGATGGCCGAGGGCGATCCGACCATGACGTCGATCTTGCCCTGGGAGCCCTTCGTCCACCCGGACGGGGCGATCGCCTGGCGGACGATCTTCTCCTTCGGGTTCTCGAGCACGTCGGCCACGTTGAGGTGGCCGGCGAGGTTGATGTCGAGGCCCGTCGATACGTCGGACTGCGGGTCGAGGTCCACCACCAGCGTGCGCAGTCCCTTGGCGAACGCGGCCGAGGTCAGGCCGAGCGTCACCGTCGTCTTGCCGACACCACCCTTGAGGGAGCTCACGCTGAGTACATGCACGGTGAGCAACGTTACCGCGACTAGGGTTGTGTCACCTCAACCCGGGCTGAAAGGGACCTCGTGTTCAGCAAGATCCTCGTGGCGAACCGTGGCGAGATCGCCATCCGAGCATTCCGTGCCGCGTACGAGCTGGGCGCCCGGACGGTGGCCGTCTACCCGTACGAGGACCGCAACTCACTCCACCGGTTGAAGGCGGACGAGGCGTACCTGATCGGCGAGCCGGGCCACCCCGTGCGGGCCTACCTCGACGTCTCCGAGATCATCCGCGTGGCGCGCGAGTCGGGGGCCGACGCGATCTACCCCGGCTACGGCTTCCTCTCCGAGAACCCCGAGCTCGCCGCCGCCGCGGCCGCGGCCGGCATCACCTTCATCGGTCCGGGCGAGCACGTGCTCGAGATGGCCGGCAACAAGGTGACCGCGAAGGAGCACGCGATCGCCGCCGGTGTCCCCGTCCTCGTGAGCACCCCGGCGAGCCGCGACGTCGAGGAGCTCCTCGCGGGCGCGGACGCGATCGGCTTCCCGGTCTTCGCGAAGGCGGTGGCCGGCGGTGGCGGTCGCGGCATGCGTCGGGTCGAGACGAAGGCCGAGCTGCGACCGGCGCTCGAGGAGGCCATGCGCGAGGCCGACAGCGCCTTCGGGGACCCGACGATGTTCCTCGAGCAGGCCGTCATCCGTCCGCGGCACATCGAGGTGCAGATCCTCGCCGACGCCACGGGTTCCGAGGCCGGCACGATCCACCTGTTCGAGCGCGACTGCTCCGTGCAGCGCCGCAACCAGAAGGTCGTCGAGATCGCCCCGGCGCCGAACCTCGACCCCTCGATCGCGGCCGCCCTCCACCGCGACGCCGTCGCCTTCGCCCGGTCGATCGGCTACGTCAACGCGGGCACCGTCGAGTTCCTGCTCGACACCGAGGGCGAGCGGGCCGGCCAGCACGTCTTCATCGAGATGAACCCGCGCATCCAGGTCGAGCACACCGTGACCGAAGAGGTCACCGACGTCGACCTCGTCCAGTCGCAGATGCGCATCGCCGCGGGGGAGACCCTCACCGACCTCGGCCTGTCGCAGGACACGGTGTCGGTGCACGGCGCGGCGCTCCAGACGCGCATCACGACGGAGGACCCGACGCAGGGCTTCCGACCGGACACCGGCAAGATCACGACCTACCGCAGCCCCGGCGGCGCGGGCGTCCGGCTCGACGGCGGCACGATCGCGACCGGCGCCCAGATCAGCCCGCACTTCGACTCGATGCTCGCCAAGATGACCTGCCGCGGGCGTGACTTCCCGGCGGCGGTGTCCCGGGCGAAGCGCGCCCTCGCCGAGTTCCGCATCCGCGGCGTCAGCACGAACATCCCGTTCCTCCAGGCCGTCCTCGAGGACCCGGACTTCGATCGGGGTGACATCTCGACGAAGTTCATCGAGGAGCGCCCGCAGCTCTTCGGCGGCCACGTCTCGAAGGACCGCGGGACGAAGATCGTGGGCTGGCTCGCCGACGTCACGGTGAACAAGCCGAACGGCGAGCGGCCCCCGCAGACCGTCGAGCCGAGCGAGAAGCTCCCCGCCGTCGACCTCACCGTCGCGCCGCCGCCCGGGCAGCGCGACCGCCTGCTCGAGCTCGGACCGGCGGAGTGGGCACGCGAACTGCGCGCACAGACCGCTCTCGCCGTCACCGAGACGACGATGCGCGACGCGCACCAGTCCCTCCTGGCCACCCGTGTCCGTACCCAGGACCTCGTCGCCGTCGCGCCGCACGTCGCCCGGCTCACCCCGCAGCTGCTCTCCGTCGAGGCCTGGGGCGGCGCCACCTACGACGTCGCGCTCCGCTTCCTCGGCGAAGACCCCTGGGAGCGCCTGACGGCGCTGCGGGCGGCGATGCCGAACATCCCGATCCAGATGCTGCTGCGCGGTCGGAACACGGTCGGCTACACGCCGTACCCGACCGAGGTCACCGACGCGTTCGTCGCCGAGGCCGCGGCGAGCGGCGTCGACGTGTTCCGGGTCTTCGACGCGCTCAACGACGTCAGCCAGCTGCGACCCGCCCTGGAGGCCGTGCTCGCCACCGGCACGTCGGTGGCCGAGGCGGCGCTCTGCTACTCCGGTGACCTCCTCGACCCGGCGGAGGACCTCTACACGCTCGACTACTACCTCCGCCTCGCGGAGCAGATGGTCGAGGCCGGCGCACACGTCATCGGCATCAAGGACATGGCCGGACTGCTCCGCGCCGGCGCCGCCGAGCGGCTCGTCACCGCCCTCCGCGAGCGCTTCGACCAGCCGGTGCACGTGCACACCCACGACACCGCGGGCGGCCAGCTCGCGACGCTGCTCGCCGCCGCCCGCGCCGGTGCGGACGCCGTCGACGTCGCCGCGGCCCCGATGGCCGGTACGACGAGCCAACCGAGCATGTCCGCGCTCGTCGCCGCCCTCGCCCACACCGAGCGCGACACCGGCCTCAGCCTGGCCGCGGTCGGTGACCTCGAGCCGTACTGGGAGGCCGTGCGACGCGTCTACGCGCCCTTCGAGTCCGGGCTCCCGGGTCCGACCGGTCGCGTCTACCAGCACGAGATCCCGGGCGGCCAGCTGTCGAACCTCCGACAGCAGGCCATCGCGCTCGGCCTCGGCGACCGCTTCGAGCAGGTCGAGGACTGGTACGCGGCGGCGAACCGCATCCTCGGGCGCCCGACGAAGGTCACGCCGTCCTCGAAGGTCGTCGGCGACCTCGCCCTCCAGCTCGCCGCGGTCGACGCCGACCCCGAGCACTTCGAGCAGCACCCCGAGCAGTACGACATCCCGGACTCCGTCATCGGCTTCATGGCCGGGGAGCTCGGCGACCTGCCCGGCGGCTGGCCCGAACCGTTCCGCTCGAAGGTCCTCGCCGGTCGCGATGTCCGGATCGAGGTCACGCCCGTGCCGGACGCCGAGCGCGCGCACCTCGCCACCGCGGGCCCCGAGCGGCAGCAGGCCCTGAACCGCCTGCTGTTCCCGCAGCCCACGCGGCAGTTCGAGGCCGTCCGGCAGCAGTACGGCGACCTCTCGGTCGTCCCGACGGTCGACTACCTCTACGGTCTCCGGCCCGGGCAGGAGCACTCGGTGCCGCTCGGCCGGGGCGTCGACCTCTTCGTCGGCCTCGAGGCCATCGGCGAGGTGGACGAGCGCGGGTTCCGCACGGTCATGACGACCCTCAACGGGCAGCTCCGCCCGGTGTCGGTCCGGGACCGCTCGGTCGAGGTCGAGACGAAGGCCGCCGAGCAGGCCGACCCGTCCGACCCGAAGCACGTCGCCGCGCCGTTCTCCGGCGTCGTGACGCTCAAGGTCGCCGTCGGTGACGTCGTCGCAGCCGGTCAGGCCGTGGCGAGCATCGAGGCGATGAAGATGGAAGCGGCCATCACGGCGCCCGTGGCGGGCACCGTCGGCCGTCTCGCGATCCCGGCGACGCAGCAGGTCGACGCCGGAGACCTCCTGGTGGTGCTGCAGTAACGTGACCGTCCGTCCCATCCGCCTCTTCGGCGACCCCGTCCTCCGTTCCCCGTCCGACCCGATCCGCGCCGAAGCGCTCGGCTCCCAGGGCGTCCGGGACCTCGTGCAGGACCTCATCGACACCGTCAAGGAGCCCGGTCGCGCCGGGGTCGCGGCGCCGCAGATCGGCGTGGCCTTGCGGGCCTTCTCGTACAACGTCGACGGCGAGGTCGGGTACGTGCTCAACCCCGAGGTCGTCGAGGTCTCCGGCGAGCCCGAGCTCATGGACGAGGGCTGCCTCTCCGTGCCCGGTCTCGGCTACCCGACACGCCGGTACCCGCACGCGACGGTCCGCGGCGTGGACGTCGACGGGAACGAGGTCGTGCTCGAGGGCGACGGGCTCATGGCGGAGGCGCTGCAGCACGAGGTCGACCACCTCGACGGCACGGTCTACGTCATGACGCTCGACCCCGAGATCCGCCGTCAGGCCCTCCGCGACATCCGCGCGCAGGACTGGTTCCACTGAGCCGTCGGGTGACACCCCCACGGGGGATTGTCGTGTCGTCCTGACGAGGAGGTACCGTACCCTCGTCGGCTTCCCACCGACGTCACATCCCACACCCCCAGGACAGCATGATGGCCGCTCAGGACAACGAGCTCAGCTCGCACCGCACCCGTACCAACCTCCGCCCCGAAGCGGTCGCCTCGACGACGTCGTCGACGGCCGTCCTCGACGCACCCAGCTCGGAGCTGCCCCCGCAGGCCTGAGCGCGCAGGCGGGCGCGTCGCGCCCCGCGCACACCCAAACGGCCTGGAGGCCCGGTGCCGGTCCCAGGGACCGGCACCGGG
>NZ_JBPUGH010000121.1:0-10496 GCF_051548005.1 Curtobacterium flaccumfaciens
CCTCCAGGCCGTCACGTGGTCGCGTCAGCGACGCGAGGTCGGTTGCCCGACCGGCGGTCGCGTCAGCGGCCCTCGTTGATGAGTCCGAGCCAGCGGCCGAAGCGCTGTTCCGGCGCGTCGTGGAGCGACGGGACGGGGCGGCAGTGCTTCTCGTCGCGGTCGGTCGGCTGGGGGTCGGTCTGGATCATGGCTCGCTCCTCGTGAGATCGGTGTTCATGTCTACGCCGGAGCGGCTGGCTCCATTCCCGGTTCGGCCGGACGCGTCACTCGACGTGGTCGGACGGCTCCTCGGTCTCGACGCCGGTCTCGGCGGCACGGTCGCGGAGGTGGTCGGCCATGGCCGCTGCGCCCTCGTGTCCGTGGTCGTGTTCGACCTGCTCGACGAGGCCGTGGAGCTTCTCCTCGTTGGTCGCCTCCTCGGCGCCGTCCATCACCGGGTGGTGCTGCTCTTCGGGTTCTCCGTGGTGTTCGCTCATGCGCGGGACCGTACGCCCCGAGTCCCTGATGCCGGGGTACAGGGCGCTCCGTATGCTCGCAACATGGCTGACTTCACCGCTGACCAGGCCGCCGTCGTCCGGATCGCGCGCTCCGAAGAGGGGCGGTGGGACCTCAGCGTCGTGAGCGACAGCGGCGTCGTGATGGGCCACGGCGTGTACCTCTTCGACGCCGCGCACGACGACGAGATGGACGAGATCGCAGCCGCCCGCGAGTTCGTCGGGCAGTACGGCTTCGACTTCAGCGCGGACAGCGTGCAGGAGGAAGCACCGGACGTGTTCTGGGCGCCGCTCGTCGCCGCGGACTGAGCGTCGGCTGCTGCACCGGTGTGTCGGCCTCGGCGTCAGTCGAGGCAGAACTCGTTGCCCTCGACGTCCTGCATGACGATGCACGACTCGTTGATGCCGTCCGCCGTCATGCGTCGGACCTGGGTCGCGCCGAGCGCCACCAGCCGTGTGCTCTCGGTGTCGAGGGCGGCGAGACGCTCCTCCCCGACGAGGCCCGTCCCGACTCGGACGTCGAGGTGGACCCGGTTCTTCACGACCTTGCCCTCCGGGACGCGCTGGAAGAAGAGGCGTGGACCGACGCCGTCCGGGTCCTGGCAAGCGAACGCTGATCCTCGGTGCTCCGGAGGCAGTGCCGCATCGAACGCTGCCCAGTCCGCGAAGCCCGGCGGTGGTGACGGCACGACGTAGCCGAGGACCTCGCACCAGAACCGGGCGACGCGCTCCGGCTCCGCACAGTCGAACGTCACCTGGACCTGCCGGACGACGCTCATCGCCCCGGCTCCTGCTCCTGCTCCTGCTCGTGCGCCTGCAGCGCCGAGGCCTCGTACCCGACGAGCCATGTCACGCCGAAGGCATCGCGCACCTGGCCGTCCCAGTCGCCCCAGGGCCGCTGCTGCAGCGGGTCGAGCACGGTGCCGTCGACGGAGAGCGCCTCGAACCAGCGGGTCAGCGTCGCGGGGTCGGCGGCGCCCAGCAGCGAGAACAACAACCCGGTCGCCGTGAACGCGGTCTCGCCGTCAGCTGCGTCGGCCGCGAACAGCTCCAGGTCGCCCGCGAGCTGTCCGTGCGCGACGGAATCCGCCGGTCCGTCGGTGCGGCTGAAGTCGGCGTAGGTCGCGATCCGGACCTCGCCGCCGAACACCTCCAACCAGCGCTGCAGGGCCGCCCGGGCGGTGCCGGGGAGCTGGAAGTACGGCGACGGACCCTTGGCTCGCATGCAGGGAGGCTACTGCGGGCGCCCTCCCGCGTCGAGAGTGGCCGATCCGGTGCGCCGTCCCCGGGGTTCGAGCACCGGATCGGCCACGGACCACGCAGGGACCCGCCGGCGACTCCTGGCGAGGCGCGTGTCGGCGCCGCCACGCGCCTCCAGGCCGTCTCTTGGCAGGTTCAAGCGGTCGCGAGCGCGGCCATCTCCGCGACCACTGCGCGCAACCGGTCGCCGAGCTCGACGGTGCTCGAGACGGTGTCGCGGTGCGCGACCTCGGACAGGGCCGACATGACCAGGGTGACGACCGTCCGTGCCGTCTGCTCGTCCGTCCGGGTGGTGACCACCGCGAGCATCGCCTGCCGGGATTCGGCCATCCAGCGCATCACCATCGGGGTCATCTCCGGCCGGTGGACGAGCAGCTCCTTGGTGCGGCTCCGGTCGGAGGGCAGCGGGACGCTCCGCGCGACGAGGGTGCAGACGTCGTCGACGAGGCGACCGCTGCCCTCGCGGAAGGCATCGGCCACCCGGTCGGGCGTGACGACGGTGTCGAGCCCGAGGGCGGCGTGCGCCTTCGACGTGAAGTAGTTGAAGAAGGTGCGGGGGGAGACGTCCGCGTCGGCGCAGATCTGCTCGACCGTGACCCCGTCGAGGCCGTGCTCGATGACACGGTCGAGTGCGGCGCCGTGGATGGCCTGCCGGGTCTGCTGCTTCTTGCGCTCGCGGAGGGTGCAGGGCTCGGGGTCGACGGCGGTGTCGCGTTCGAGCGCCGGAGTGGTCACGAGGGTCTCCTGGTGGTCGTGGCGGGGGAGTGGAGGGTGGGGCGTCCGTCCGCGCGGGGGGAGCGGACGGACGCCCCGGTCGGTCACCGGCGGGCGGGGTTGGACCTCGTCGTCGGTGCGGACGAGACCGGCACGGAGCCCGTCATCGGTCCGGTGAAGGAGCCTGCCTCGGCCGCGGCGGCTCCGGCCTCGGCCTCGAGCTGCGCTTCGGCGGACAGGTCGTGCTGCTCCTGCAGGGCCGAACGCTGGCGCAGCGGCGGGACCCGGAAGAACCAGGTGAGCACGAACGCGAGCAGGATCACGCCGAGTCCGACCCAGTAGATCGTCACGGACGAGGCGTTGAAGCCCGCCATGAACGGCCGGGTGAGGCGGCTGTCAGCGCCGGTCAGGAACGAGGTGTCGTTCGCGCTCGAGGCGTTCTCGCTCGTGCCCGAGCCGTCGTCGATCCGCTTCGCGAGCGTCGGGGTGAGCTGGTCGATCCAGTAGGAGCGCTGGGAGGCGTTCGACCAGTCGACGGTCACGGTTCCGTCCTGCACGGAGGCGTGTGCTTCGTCCGCGACGGCGGCGAGGGCCTGCTGTTCGGCGGCCGGGGTAGCGGCGGCGACCTGCTGGTCGATGACCTGCTGCGCTGCGGCGGCGGGGACGGTTCCGGCGGCGAGCTGCTGCTGCACGGCGGCGGTCACCTGCGCCGTCACCGCTGCCTGCGCGGCGGACTTCGCCTGCGTGGCGGCGTCGTCGAGCTTCGTCTGCACGCCGTCCTCGAGCGGGGTCACGATCGGCGTCCAGATCTTGTCCATGACGCCGCGGTTCTCGCTCGCGGACGCCACGGTCGGGTTCGTCGCGGCACCGAGTGCGGCGGACAGGTCTTTCTCGTTCGCGGTCGCGTGCAGGATGTTCGCCGGCATCACCGAGAAGAGCACCGAGAGGAGCACGGCCGTGCCGAGCGTGCCACCGATCTGGCGGAAGAACGTCGCCGAGGAGGTCGCCACACCCATGTCCCGGGCCTCGACGGATCCCTGCGACGCGAGGGTGAGCGACTGCATGACCGAACCGAGCCCGAGGCCGATGAGGAACATGCCGATCATGAGGAACCACAGCGGTTTGTCGATCGTCATGAACGTGAGGACGACGTAGCCGGCCGACACCAGGAACGTGCCGATCACCGGGAAGATCCGGTAGCGGCCGACCCGGGCGACGATCTGGCCGGACGTGATCGACGCGATCATCAGACCACCGACGAGCGGCAGGGTCGCGAACCCGGACTCGGTTGGGGTGAGCCCGACGACGATCTGCAGGTAGAGCGGGATGGTCAGCATCGCACCGAACATCGCGAAGCCCACGAGGAAGCCGATGACCGTGGCCATCGAGAAGGTGCCCGAACGGAAGAGCTTCAGCGGGATGATCGCTGCGTCGCCCATCTTCGACTCGATGACGAGCAGCGCGACCAGGCCGACGACACCGACCACGTAGCAGGCGATGGCGGCCGGTGAACCCCAGCCCCAGGTCCGGCCCTGCTCGGCGACGAGCAGCAGCGGGACGAGCGTGACGATCACGGCGGTGGCGCCCCACCAGTCGACGACGGGCTTGTCGCCGGCCCGGTGGACCTTCGGCAGGTGCAGGAAGACGATCACCATGATGAGCGCCGCGATGCCGATCGGCACGTTGATGAGGAGCACCCAGCGCCAGCCCGTGATCCACAGGATCTCGGAGGAACCGGCGAGCAGTCCGCCGATGAGCGGGCCGATCACGGATGAGATGCCGAACACGGCGAGGAAGTAGCCCTGGTACTTGGCACGTTCGCGCGGGGCGAGGATGTCGCCCATGATCGCGAGCGGCAGCGACATGAGCGCGCCGGCCCCGATGCCCTGCACGGCGCGGAAGCCGGCGAGCATGATCATCGAGGTCGACATCGACGAGAGCACGGCGCCGAGGATGAAGACGACGATGCCGAAGATGTAGAGCGGCCGGCGGCCGAAGATGTCGGAGAGCTTGCCGTAGATCGGCGTCGCGATCGTCGACGTGATGAGGTACGCCGTCGTGACCCAGGCCTGCTGGTCGAGACCGTGGAGGTCGTCGCCGATCGTGCGGATCGCGGTGCCGAAGACGGTCTGGCCGAGCGAGGACAGGAACATGCCCGCCATCAGGCCGTAGATGACGAGGAGGATCTGGCGGTGGGTCATCAGCGGCTGCTGACCGACCCCACCTGCGGCCGCGGGGGCCTGCACCGAGACGGGTGCGGTGGCTGTCATCGAGCTCCTTGGATCAAGCTGCGCGAACCGGGGTTTCGCGCTGTGAAAGTTTGCAGACCGCGCAACGATACATCCGTTGCGTTCTGGAAGCAACTAAATCCGCCCAGTACGCTGGCCCCGTGAACGAGGACCGGACCGCTGCCGAGCGACTCCTCCGATCCCAGCTCGACCGGCTGTGGGTGCGGCAGACCATCCGTGCGTCGCTCATCGAGTCGCGCGGGGGCCTCGACCCGACCGCGCGCGTGATCCTCCGTGCCGTCGAGCACTTCGGCTCCGTCCGCTCCACCGCGATCGCGGACGCCACCGGGCTGTCGCGGCCGGTCATCAGCCGACGGGTCGCCTCGCTCGTCGACGGCGGTTTCCTCACCACGGCGCCGGACCCTGCGGACGGTCGAGCGGCCCTCCTGTCGCTCGCGCCGCTCGGCATCGAGGTCCTCGACCAGCTCGACCTGGCCGGCGCCGAGGTCTTCGACGACCTCACCGGCGGGTTCGCCACCGGCGAGCTGCGGCAGCTCGCAGCGCTCCTCGAACGGCTCAACGACCAGGCCGACACCATGCTCGGGGTGGGCGCGGCCGCGCGCGACGCGGCCTCCTGACCGCGCGGCGCGACGACCGCGACGGGGGCGGACCGCCGGAACCAGGTTCCGGACACGGAACCGCGCTGTGCCGTAGTGCCATGTCCGGAACATGGTGCCGTGCCGTGCCGTGCCGTGCCGTGCCGTGCCGCCGCGACGCGTCAGCGTCTCGTTTCGGTGTCGCGCGCCCGCCTGGCGTCATCGCGGCGCCCCAGGGTCGGACGGGAGGCGCGGTGTGGGCCTGCGACGCCCCCGCCTTCAGCGCGTTCCTCGGTCAGCCCGGTGAGTCCTGTCGCCCTGGTGGAACGACGCCCTTCGGTGTGCCCGACGCGTCGAGGCGCACGGCGCCGGAGGTGCGATTTGGAGAAGCGAACCCCGACTGAATATATTCAGCATGTGAAATACAGACTGAAAACCAACCGAACGCGGAGGGCCGTCCTGATCTCGGTCGCCGCAGCAGGGCTCGTGGCCTCCATCGGAACGGGAGCTGCCTGGGCGCAGCAGCCGAGTGCCGACAGTCGACCGCACGCCGCGGCCGAGGAACCGATCGTCCTGATCGAGCAAGACTGGTTCGAGTCCAGCGTCGGCGACTACGCGGTCTGGGAAGCCATGTACCGCTGCCCTCCGAACCAGGTCATGATCGGTGTGCGCGCTCCGAAGGCGGACACGTTCGAAGGAACATCGGCGGTCCGTTGCGCGGTCCCGGTCATCGGTGAGCACCCGACCGCGAACGTGGCGCTCATCGGCGAGCGGGCGACATCGGAATGGCACGACCCGCGGACCGGCGACTGGTTCGGCTCCGAGTGCGGGAACGCCGACGACAACACCGGCATCCCGTTGCTCGCCAGCGTGCACGAGCACGGGAACGCGCCGCGCGTCCAGTTCCGGTGCGCCGAGCTCGTCGCGGACACCAAGAAGGACTTCCGGTTCCCGGGCGGGCAGCCGACCGTCTCAGCGACCAGGACGGAGCGGCAAGCGGTGATCACGACCGCGAAGGGCGGTTTCGCGTTCGAGTGTCCCGACAACATGGCCATCTCGGGGCGTTCGCAACACCACGAGCTCGAGGGTGGGGCCGCGATCCCGTACCCCGCGGAGGTGCAGTTCACGTGCGCTGCCTGGAAGGTGAGCGCCAAGTGAGCGCTCTGTCGCGTGCAAGTGCGACCAACCGACCGATTCGACGCATCTTCGGATGGGCCGCCGCGAGCACCCTGGTGGCCGCGCTGATCGCTGGTGTCGTGGTGGCCCCGCCGGCCGCCGCGGTCCTTCCCGATGCGGAGGAGCTCCTCGAGATGCTCGACGAGACGCCCTGGGCGAACGGCGGTGTCCCGGACACCGTCTGGCGCGGCGACACCCGCAGCCCGGCCGAGATCGCTCGAGACGGATTCACGCCGCGAGGCGACAACGACAACCTCGCGGACCACGTGCTCGACAAGGTCCGGCCGAAGGACTCGGCCTACGTGTCGACCGGTGGCGATCCGGAGTCCGTGGAGCAGTTCATGCGCATGGGCACGGTGGACGAGAACGGCGACGCGATCCCGCGCGGGGACTTCTGGGTCTACGAGATCGCGCCCGACGAGAACTTCGTGAACGTCCAGAAGTCGTTCAAGGACGCGCTCTTCCCGGACGGAACGGCGGACTCGTTCAACGTGGAGCTCGCCGAGAACCTCGACAGTGGGAACCCGGACGAGTGGATCACGAAGATCGTCGACGAGAACGAGTGGGCTGCGCGAGGCGGGGTCCGACCGAACTCCGTGCGATCGTCGACCAAGTACACGCACTACATCGACGACTTCGGGGACCACGCGTGGCGACCGGAGGCGCCCGAACGCGCGCCGAACTTCTCCGACCCCGAGAGCGCACCGAGGGACGAGGCGCGGCCGATCCCGACCAGCGGCGCGTGCTACCCGAGTCCGGACGGCCGAGCGGATGCCTGCCTCCCCGTGATCGACGACGAGGACTCCCTGTCCGAGCTCCACAAGGGCCGCTTCGACGGGGACCTCGAAGGGGTCGACTTCACGACTGACCTCGACCGCGCCGTCGAGGATCCGGAGACGTTCCTGATCCCCGCGCCGGAGACGCTCGACGAACTCGCGGCCGGCGGAGACTTCGGCCACCTGTCCGGGGAGGTCGCGGACGCCTTCGAGAAGGACCTCGACCGGATCAGATCGGTGTCGTCCGACCCGGACCTGCTCGCGTCCGTCGGCGAAGACCTCGAGTACGGGTTCGAGGACGCTTCGGAGTTCTTGCCCTACTTCGGCATCGCTGCGACCGGGTACGCGCTCCGCGAGGACTGGGAGGACGGCAAGTGGGGCGACCTCGTGTTCGACGGCATCGCCGAGGTGGTCCAGGTCGCGATGGAAGCCGACCCTGCGTTCCTCCCGTTCATGGAACCCGTCCTGCTCGCGGACCTGTTCCGCAAGGAGGTCGCCGACTGGCTCTGGAAGCTGGCGCATCCGGCCGCGGAAGCAGCGGACTGGCGGAAGCACCTCGACAACGCCAACGACCAGCTCGACGACGCGCCGACGGTCCTGCTCGAACACTGGGCGAAGGAGCGCGGGACTGCGCTCGACAACGTCTTCCGCGAGCAGGTCGACGAGGCGATGGGCGAATCGTTGGCCAAGCGGATGCGTTCGGACGCTGCTGTCCTGAAGTCGATGCGGACGGCGATTGTCGAGGAGCTCCGACTCCGCGCCGCCCTCTCGGCCGCGCGCGCCGAGCCGGATGCCCGGGTCGGGATCCTCGGCGCCGGGTACGACGCCGAGGTGCAGGTGGCTGCCGCCACGCAGCGGGCACTCACCGAGCGCTACGCGCAGTACCAGAAGGCCTTCCCGTCGATGGTGGACATCGGAACCGAGACGGTCTGGAACCTCGACCTCACGAAGATGGCCGACGAGTTCCTCGCGGAGCCGAAGATCGCGGAGTACATCGACTCCGTCACGAAGCAGCCCTGGGAGGCGTACTACGGGGCGTCCTGGGACTCGTTCGACACCCGGAAGCTCAAGCCCCTCGTCGACAGCAGCATCGCCAACACGAACCAGCTCATCCGGGACGTCGAGCGTTCGCGGACCTGGACCGAGACCGATCCGTTCGACACTCAGGAGTACGTCGGCCTGTTCGGTGCCGCGTTCGAGGAGAAGGTCGGTGAGGTCACCATCGTGCGGGGTCCGGAGCCCAAGGTCACCCAGATCGGCGTCCACAGGGTCTCCGTCGGCACGGCGGACGGTGCGCCGCTGGCACCCGGGAAGACGGCGACCCTGTCGTGGAACCGAGCAGACGTCGACGATGCGTCCATCGAGTGGCCCGCCGGCGGGACGGTCTCGTGGACGGTCGATCTTCCGTCCGGCATCGACCCGGTGGGCTTGCCGAAGGACGAGGACGAACAGCTGTTCAGCACGCGGTGGTCTGCGTCCGGCAACCGGGTGACGGGGACCGTGACGGCGAAGCAGGACAACGTGCCGTTGGTGGGGCCGCGCCAGTACGACATCACGGTCACGGGCAACTCGCGGTTCAGGGCCACGGACGTCGGAACGATCCTGTTCACCTCCGATCCGTCGACACGGAGTCTCGCCCCGAGGTCGTCGTTCGGGCTGACCGAGGGCGGTCTGCGGCCAGCTGACAACGACCCGGTGACGCTCGTCCCGGGTGGGCACGCTGACGCACGCGTCGTGCTCACGGTCCACGATCGGACGGTGACCCGTCTCGGGGACGGCGTGGTCGAGCTCCGGGCGCCTGAGGGCACGCGCTTCGCGACGCAGACTCGAGTGGACGGGCACTTCCGTCCTCAGCCCACGGCCGACTGGGAACGATCGGAAGAGCTCACCAGCCGCTCGGAAGTGGTGGACGGCGGGGTCGTGCTGCGCATCTGGCCGGATGCGCACCTGACAGCGAAGAAGGGCAGCGCGGTGTCGTGGACACCACGCCTGGAAGCCAACGTCTCGGCGCAGCCCGGCGACCGTGCGATCACGTACACGACCGATGCGCGGACGAACCTCGGCGCGGTGGTGATCGCCGGTGAGGTCCCCGTCATCGTCAACCCGGCCTACCACGCATCCCCGATCACCTTCGACACGCAGGTCGTCCCCGAGTCGGGAGAGGCTGCGGTCCGGTTCGGCTACGACGCGCTCGAGGCTCTACCCCTGCTCTCGGACGCGAAGCTCCGCGTGTCCACCCACACGGCTGGTGTGCTCTGGGCGGAGAGCCAGACCGTGAAGGCGCAGCACCGGTCCTCGTCCGACGACGAGTGGGGGTTCTGGCCGACGCCGGGCAAGCCGTCGCTTTCGGAGGGCGGTCGCACGATGACCGTCACCCGCGACATCGGTCACCCGCTCGACCAGGGAGCCGGCTTGTCCTACACCGGTCTGCTCAGGACCCGTGACTGGGCGGATCCAGGGCCTGTGACGATCACGTGGGAGCTGAGCGGCACGCTCGGCGGTCGCCCGGTCTCGACGACCGGAGCGGTCGACATCGTCGTCGGGGAGCAGTTCCGCATCACGAGCGGCAGCGTTCCCGAGCTCGTCTGGGGTGGCGAGTCGAAGCCGTTCCCCGTTCGTGCCACGGTCCTCGGCGCGCCGCTCCGATCCGTGACCAGCGGAACCGTGACGATCACCGCTCCCACCGGGCTGTCGTTCGCTCCGACCGACCGGCTGGTCGCGATGCAGTCGACCGGGGCCGGCGCGCCGACCGAGGGTCCAGCGGTGTCCCTCGAGGACGTCGTCCTCCATGACGGCGGACGGAGGCTGACCGGTTCGCTCGTCGGCGGTCCGGTGAACCTCCCGGCCGGAGGGTGGGTCGAATGGCGACCGATGCTGGGGATCGGTTCGTGGACCGCTCCCGAGGGACGTCACGGCGTCGGGATCCGACTCCAACTCTCGGGTTCCGCGGGTGACGCGAGCGGCTCGGGCAGTGGGGCGGTCGTCGTCCCGGAAGCCCCGCGAGCCGAGATCACGCAGACGAAGGTCCCCGCGCTCCTGGCGAACCAGGCCGGCACCGCCGAGTTCGGTGTCCGCACGACGGGCGCCACGCCTGGGCGCGGATTGGCGGTGTCCCTGCAGGCGCCGACCGGAGCCACGTTCGCGTCCGCGACGGTCCGGATCGGTGGAGCCAGCGCGAGCGGGGAGGTCACGGGCCACCTGTCCACCGATCGACGCAGACTGAGCTTCGGTCTGTTCGATGCGGTGGTGACC
>NZ_JBPUGH010000122.1:0-10241 GCF_051548005.1 Curtobacterium flaccumfaciens
GCGTCGCTAGGGTGGGCGCGTGACGACCGTGCCCCCGCCGGCAGCGCCGGCACCGGAACCGATCAGTCCCGTGCAGGCCGCGGCACTCCGTGCGGGCGCGCTGCCCCCGGTCGAGGAGGTCCGTCCGGGCGTCTGGACCCTCGCCGTTCCGTTCCGGTTCGGCGTGCCGGACGCGACCCTCGTGTACGTCGTCGAGGGGACCGACGGCACGCTGACCCTCATCGACCCGGGGTGGTCCGCCGACGATGACCTCGCGGTACTCCGGGACGGGCTGATCGCGATCGGGCGCTCGCTGGAGGACGTCGGGCTCGCCGTGGTCACGCACCTGCACGCCGACCACCTCGGTGCTGCGGCCGCGGTCCGTCGCGCGACGGGTGCCCGCGTCGCGATGCACCGGGCCGAGGTCGAGGCGCTCCGCCACGAGCGGGCCGACGCCGCGGCGAACGACGCCGACATCGCCTCGTGGGGTCTGCCGGAGCAGCTCCGCAGCGGGGTCGTCGCGGCCTGGGGGAGCGGACGCCGGATCGGGCTCGGGCGGACGACGGAGCCGTACGCGGACCTCCTGCTCGAGGACGGCGACGAGCTGCCGATCCCCGGGCGGAGCCTCCGCACCCTGCACACACCCGGCCACACCGCCGGACACTGCTGCTTCGTCGACGAGGGGTCCGGGCTGCTCTTCACGGGGGACCACGTCCTGCCGCGCATCAACTCGGGGATCGGCCTCGGGGGCCGGACCGCCTCCAACCCGCTCGGCGACTACCTGGCCGCGCTCCGACGACTCGACCGGTACGCCGACCTCGAGGTCTGCCCAGGCCACGAGTACCGCTTCCGGGACGTCGTCGCCCGTGCCCGCACCCTCGCGCGACACCGCGAGGAGCGCTCGCGGCACGTCGCCGAGGCGCTCGACGCGCTGCACGAGCCGACCCTCTTCGAGGTCGCCGCACGGGTTCCCTTCAGCGGCGGGATCGAGTCGATGACGGGGTTCCTGCTCGCGAGCGCCCTGACGCAGACGGCGTACCACGCGGCGTTGCTCGGGCGCTCCGGCGAGGTCCGCCCCGCCTGATCGTCGGGCAGCCAGTTCCCGGTTCGCTCGCTCAGACGACGGTCGTGGCGAGGCGCTCCAGCGTGGTCTTCGCATCGGCGTACTCGGCGGCGGCGTGCTCGGCCAGCGGCGCGAGGTCCGGCAGACGGTCGGCGAGGGTCGCACTCACGGTCACCGGGTAGTGCTTCATGCCGAGGGCGGTGCCGAGGATGATCTGCAGCACGGGGGACCCGTGGTCCCATCCCTCCGTGGGGGTGTCGGCGTCGTACGTGCCACCTCGGCTCACGACCGTGACGACCGGTCGGCCGGCGAGGGGCTGCACGTCGCCGACGAGGACGCCCGGGATGTGCACGCGGTCGAGCCACGCCTTGAGGGTCGACGGCACCGTGTAGTTGTACAGCGGGGAGCCGACGAGCAGCACGTCCGCGGCGAGGAGTTCGTCGATGACCTCCTGGCGGAGTGCCTCGGCCTCGGGGGCCACGACCTCGTCGGCGGTGCGGTCGCCCGCTGCCCAGTGCAGCGCCGAGGTCTCGAGGTGGGGGAGCGGGTCGACGTGCAGGTCGCGCCGGACGACCGTGTACTCGGGGCCCCGCGCGCGCCAGGCGTCGGCGAACGCTGCGGTCAGTGCCCGGGAGCGGGAGTGGGCGAGGTCGGCGGAGGAGTCGATGTGCAGCAGCGTCGGCATGCGCCCACGCTACCGACGCGACACCGCCGTGTGACGGAAGCGGCCCCGTCGCGCCGGGAGTGGCGGGACGGGGCCGGGTCGGGCCTCCCGTCGGTCACGCGGGCACGCGACCGACGGGAGACGACTTGCGTCAGCGCTGAGCGTGACGGCGGCGCAGCGTGCGCGCGCCGATCAGGCCCGCGCCGGCGAGCACGAGGCCGAGGGCCCAGGGCAGGGCTCCGGTCGCGTCGGAGCCGGTGTAGGCGAGCTGGCCGCCGGTGCCGGTCGGGGTGACGGCCACGACGGGTGCGACGGTCGGGGTGACCTCGACGTCGAACGAGACCGGCTGGAGTGCCTCGGCGGAGACGGTCAGCGTGTGGGTCGACGCGTGCGGGAACGTGACGCTCGTCACCCCGAAGTCATCGGCGCCGTCCTCGGTGTACGGCTTGATGACGTCGGTCGCGACGTTCGAGGTGACGCTCGCCTTGACGGCCAGGTTCCCGTTCTCGTCGACCTGTTCGATGTCGTTGCCGAACCGGTCGACCGGCGTGCCGTAGACCAGGAGCGTCCCGCCCTGCTTGACAGAGACGTGGTCGAGCAGGTCGGAGTCGTCGACGAAGAACTCGTCGCTGCTCGGGTCGATGGTGACGCCCACGACGCTGCCGTCCGGACGGATGAAGTACACCGAGCCCTTATCGCCCTTGGCCAGGCCGTCGTCGAGTGCCTGCGCCGCGAGTCCGTACGCGGCCCCCGGGTCGACGGTCAGTTCGGCGTAGACCGTGGTCGTGACGTCACCGCTCGTGGCCTTCACGGCGAAGTCGTACACGGACGCCTCGGTCGCGGTGCCGCTGAGCTCACCCGTGGCGGGGTCGAACGTGATGCCCTTCGGCAGCTGGTCCTCGGGGGTGTACTTCCCGTCGCCGTTGACGTCGGCGTCGGCTTCCCATTCGAAGCCGAGCGTCGAGTCCGCCTGGGCCTGTGCCTGGTTCGACTCGACGTTGTCGATCGACTCCTCCTCGTCGCCGTAGTACCAGGCGAGCTGGTACGTCGGTGCGGGGAAGCCCTGCGCGCGGAACGTGTAGGAGAACGCCTCGCCGGCGGTCGCGTCCTGCGGGAGGTAGTAGGTGTCCTCGTCCGCTTCGGTGCCGCTGTCGAGCGGCGTGCCCGACTCGTCGACGAACACGGGGTCCTGCGTGACCTCGGCGGTCTCAGCGTCCGCCTCGAGGGGCGTGTTGTCCGAGTCCACGCCCGTCGCCGTGACGACGATGACCGCGCCTGCGGCGGTGGGCTGGACGTCGTAGAACTGCTCGTCGGACAGCTTCTCGCCGGTCGCCTTGTTGGTCCACACGAACTTCGGGGTCGCGAGCTCCTTGTCGAAGCCCGTCGTCGTGGCCGTGAGCGTCGAGCCGACCTTCGCCGTTCCGGCGATCGTCACCGTCGGGTCGGCGGCAGCGACCTGCACGTCCTTCGTGCTCGAGCCAGTGCTCTTGCCGGTGCCGGGCAGCAGCGATCCGACCGGAGCTGTCGTCGACGGCGCCGGCGACGCGGAGGTCGGGGGGTCGTGGGTCGGCCGAGCGTCCGTGGTCGGCGCGTCCGGCTCCGCGGTCGGTGCCGGCGTCTCCGTGCTCGGCGCGGGCGTCTCCGTCGCGGCGGGCGTCGCGGTCTGCGTCGCCTGCGGCTCGTCGACCACGTCGGCGTTCGCGGCCGTCGCGGTCATGATGCCGAGGCCGGTCGTCAGGACGACCAGCGCGGCGGTGGTGCCGAGCGCGCAGGCGCGTCGGACGGTGGATGTGCTTCGACGCACGTTCTCCCCCAGGTGTCCAGGTCCGGTCGGGTACCGGATCGTAAGAGTTCGCCGAGAATCCTCGGCTCTCGGATCGTAGGGGTGGAGCGGTCGCCTGAGGGGCCTCGAAGCCGAAATGTGACCAGGGTTGGGGGGATGGTGCGGAAACCGGCACGAGCCCGGTGCCGATCGGCACCGGGCTCGCTCCGTCCGCGGAGGGACCGCTCAGAGACGACGGCGACGCAGGCGGAACCCGAGGAGCGTGGCGCCCGCGGCGAGCAGGCCCGCACCCCAGGCGATCGGCGTCCGCTCGTCGGCACCGGTGTAGGCGAGTGTCGCACCCGTGCCGGTCGCCGAGGTCGCGACGGCGGCGGTCGCGACCGGTTGCACGGCGACGACGAACGAGCCCGAGACGCCGTCCTGCGACACCGTCAGGCGGTGCTGCGACGCGTGCGGGAACGTGACGAGTACGTACTCCTTCGTTGGGTCGGCCGCGATCCGGTCGGACGCGACGGAGCTCGCGACCGTCCCGATCGGCTGGTGGCCGACGGTACCGGGCGTCACGAGGTTCCCGAACCGGTCGACAGCGACCCCGGTGACGCGGATCGTGCCGCCCTGCTCCGCGGGGATCGACGACACCGTGCCGAGGTCCTTGCCGGTGGCGCTGAACGACTCGATCGCGCCGGACACGCCGACCTGGTACACCCCGTGATCGGGGTTCCCGTCGCTGACGATGGTCGTGACGCCGACCGCGGCCGCGGGGCGCACGGTGAGCCGGACGTACTCGGTCGCCGTCGCCGTCCCACGGAGGGCGACGACCTCGAAGTCGTACGTGCCCGCCGTGGTCTCGGTGCTCGTCAGCACGCCGGTCGAGACGTTCACGGTGAACCCCGACGACGGCGCGTCCTGGATCGCGTACGCGGTGGAGCCGCTTCCACCGACGACCTGGAAGGTGTGGGTGAACGTCTGCCCGGCCGTCGCCGTCAGGGCGAGGGGCTTCGCCTCGGTCGACGGCTCGGTGAACGACACCGGCGACGGGGCGACCGTGACCTGCACGTACTCGGTCACCTGCTCGCCGCCGCTCAGTGCGACGACCTCGAAGTCGTAGGTCCCCGGCGTGGTCGGCGTCGTGCTCAGCACACCGGTCTGCGCGTTGACGGTCCAGGTGGTGGACGGTGCGTCCTGGATCGCGTACCCGACGGTGCCGTTGCCGCCGGTGGTGTGGAAAGTGTGGCTGAACGGCGTGCCGACCGTCGCGGTGAGCGCGAGCGGGGCGGCCTTCGTCGACGGCTCCGTGAACGCGAGCGGCGTACTCGCGGCGGTGGTCGAGGTCGAGGCCGTCCCGGTCGTCGTCGTCCCGGTCGCCGTGCCGTTGGTCGTCGATCCGGTCGTCGTCGAGCCGGCAGCGGGTGCCGCGGTCGACGCCGACGTCGACGTCGACGTGTCGGTCGCGGCGTTCGCCGCGGAGACGCCGAACGCCGCCCCGGAGCCGACGGTGACGATCGCGATCGCGGTCGCCGCCACGAGACCGGCACGACGGCGCGGCGAGGAGGTGGTGGTGCGCATGGATGTCCCCCCTGGGAAGTCCTGGTTCGCAGGGCGGCCATCCGCTCCTGTCGAAGCTGACGGTACGGCCTGGCAGGGGCGCGAGAGTGGACTCCACGTTGCGGTTCCATCACGGAACGATGCGGGTCCACACAGCATCTGACCTGGGGTTTTCCACAGCAAGCGGCGATCGGACGGGAGGCGCGGTGCGGGCTGGCGCCGCGCCTCCCGTCCGTCTCGTGCTCGCGCCGACGAGGCGAGGCGAGCGCCGGTCCGTCAGTTGCCGACGACCGCGGCCGCTCGTTCGAGCTCGGCCCGCAGCGCCGTCACCGCGGGCGACGAGGATCCCGCCGACCGGACGACGGTGAAGATGGTCCGCCGCGGGCGCTCGGGGAGCTCGACGAGTCGGCACGTCGTCGTGCGGCCGGTCCACATGAGGTCGGGCATGAGGCTCACGGCGTTGCCCGACTCGACCAGGCGGATCTGCGTCTGGAGGTCGGCGGTCTCGTACCGGACGTCCGGTTCGAAGCCGTGTCGACGGCAGACCTGCTCCGCGAAGTGCCGGGACGCCGTGCCGCGCGGTTCCATCACCCACGGCAGTGCCTCGGCGTCCGCGATCGAGGTGACCGGCGCGAGCGCGGTGTCGACCGGGGGGAGCGCCAGGCGGACGGCATCGGTGGTGAGGTCCTCGCGGTGGAGGCCCGGGAGCCGGGGCGCCGCGTGCGCGGGGTACTGCTCGGCGATGACCATGTCGAAGTCGCGGATCCAGGTCTCGTGCAGCGCGGTCTCCGGCTCACGCTGCACCATCTCGATCCGGACGTCCGGGTGCCCGGTCGCCATCGCGTGCAGGGCGTTCGGCATGAGCGCGAGCGCGGCGGACTGGAAGACCGCGACCCGGACCCGCCCCTGCACCGTCGGCGTGGAGCCCTCGACCTCGGACTGGGCCTGCTCCAGGACGTCGAGGACATGGCCGGCGGCCTGCACGAGCACCTCGGCCTGCGGGGTGAGCTGGAGGCGCCGTCCGGCCTTGCGGAGGAGCGGCACGCCGGCCTCGCGTTCGAGGGCCGCGAGCTGCTGCGAGACAGCCGACGGCGTGAAGTTCACGGCCTCGGCGACGGCGGCGATCGTGCCCCGGATCGAGAGCTCGCGGAGGAGGACGAGACGGCGGACGTCGAGCATGTGGACACAGTAGCTCTGCTTCACGGTACCCGTCACGAAACGTTGCTTCCGCTGTTGCTTCGGTGGCTCCACACTGATCCCATGACGACCGTGCACGAGCAGCCCGCTCCCGCCTCCCAGCCCACCGGATCCGGCGACCTGGCCGACCAGTCCGTCGCGCTCGTGCGGCAGTGGCTCGCCGAGGCCGAGACCTACCCGGTCGACGGCTCCGCGAAGCAGCTCGCGGGCGTGCTCGCGGACCCGGCTGGCCTCGACTTCGCGGTCGGGTTCGTCGACGGCGTCGTCCGCCCGGAGGACCTCGGCGTCGCCGCACGCAAGCTCCGTGCCATCGCCCCGAACGCGCCCGGGTTCCTGCCCGCCGCGCTGCGTGGGCTCGTCCGGCTCGGCGGCGGCATGGCCCCGGTCCTCCCGGGGGTCGTCGTCCCGATCGCCCGCCGCGTGCTGCGGGAGATGGTGGGGCACCTCATCGTGGACGCCACGGACGCCAAGCTCGGCCCGGCCATCGCGAAGATCAAGCGCGAGGGCGTCCGCCTCAACGTCAACCTGCTCGGCGAGGCCGTCCTCGGCGAGAAGGAGGCGGCACGCCGGCTCGAGGGCACGGAGAAGCTCCTCGCCCGCGACGACGTCGACTACGTGTCGATCAAGGTCTCCTCGACCGTGCACCCGCACTCGCCGTGGGCGTTCGACCACGCCGTCGAGGACATCATCGAGAAGCTCCGGCCGCTGTTCCGCCGTGCGGCCGCCGCCTCGCCGAACAAGTTCATCAACCTCGACATGGAGGAGTACAAGGACCTCGACCTCACCATCGCGGTCTTCACGAAGCTCCTCGACGAGCCCGAGTTCACGACGCTCGAGGCCGGGATCGTGCTGCAGGCGTACCTGCCCGACGCCCTCGCCGCGATGCAGCACCTGCAGGAGTGGTCTGCTGCCCGCCGTGCCCGCGGCGGCGCCGACATCAAGGTCCGTCTGGTCAAGGGCGCCAACCTGCCGATGGAGCAGGTCGAGGCCTCGGTCCACGGCTGGCCGCTCGCCACGTGGCACACCAAGCAGGACTCCGACACGAACTACAAGCGCGTCCTCGACTGGGCGCTGACACCCGAGCGCATCGCGAACGTGCGCGTCGGCGTCGCCGGGCACAACCTGTTCGACGTCGCCCACGCCTGGCTGCTCGCCGGGCAGCGCGGCGTCCGCGACGGCATCGAGTTCGAGATGCTGCTCGGCATGGCGCAGGGGCAGGCCGAGGCCGTCCGCCGCACGGTCGGGTCGCTGCTGCTCTACACGCCGGTCGTCCACCCGGGTGAGTTCGACGTCGCGATCGCGTACCTGATCCGCCGCCTCGAGGAAGGCGCGTCGCAGGAGAACTTCATGTCCGCGGTGTTCTCGCTCGCGTCGTCGCCCGAGCTCTTCGCGCGTGAAGAGGAGCGTTTCCGGTCGTCCCTGGCGCCCCTCGCCACGCCGGAGGGACTCCTCGCTCCGGCGTCGCACCGGGTCGCCGATCGCTACGCCGCAGTGGGCCGTCCCACGGCCGGGCACTTCGAGAACACCCCGGACACCGACCCGTCGGTCGGGGAGTTCCGTCAGTGGGGTGCCGACATCACCGCGCGCATCGCGTCGTCGACGCTGGGCACCAAGGCCGTCCAGGAGGCACGGGTCGACTCCGCCGCGACGCTCGACTCCGTCCTCGGTCGCGTCCGCGCCGCCGGCGCCGAGTGGGCCACGTGGTCGGGACCCTCCCGCGGCGCCGTCCTGCACGCGGTCGGCGACGCACTCGAGGCCAACCGGGCTGCACTCGTCGAGGTCATGGCCTCCGAGACCGGCAAGACCATCGACCAGGCGGACCCCGAGGTGTCCGAGGCGATCGACTTCGCGCACTTCTACGCGGAGCTCGCGGCCGAACTCGACGACGTCGACGGCGCGGCTTTCACGCCCGCCGCCCTGACGCTCGTCGCGCCGCCGTGGAACTTCCCGGTCGCCATCCCCGCCGGTTCCACGCTCGCAGCACTCGCGGCCGGCTCCGCCGTCGTGCTGAAGCCCGCGCCGCCGGCCGAGCGCTCGGGCGCCGTCCTCGCATCGATCATCGAGACCGCGCTCGACCTGCACGGTGCCCCGGCGGACGTGCTCGCGTTCCTGCAGGTGTCCGAGAACGACCTCGGGAAGCAGCTCGTGTCGTCGCCGCTCGTCGACCGGGTGATCCTCACCGGGGCGTACGAGACCGCCGAGCTGTTCCGCTCGTTCCGTCCCGACCTGCCGCTCCTCGCCGAGACCTCGGGCAAGAACGCGATCATCGTCACGCCGTCGGCCGACCTCGACCTCGCCGTGAAGGACGTCGTCGCCTCGGCGTTCGGACACGCCGGGCAGAAGTGCTCCGCGGCGTCGCTCGTCGTGCTCGTCGGGTCCGTCGCGACGTCGCGGCGCTTCCGGTCGCAGCTCGTCGACGCGGTGTCCTCCCTGCCGGTGGGCTACCCGACCGACTCCACCACGCAGATGGGCCCGGTCATCGAGCCCGCCGCGGGCAAGCTGCTCGACGGCCTGACGAAGCTCGGCGCGGGGGAGTCCTGGGCCGTGCAGCCCGCCCGCCTCGACGACTCGGGGAAGCTCTGGAGCCCCGGCGTGCGTGACGGCGTGGCCCGTGGCTCGGCGTTCCACCGCACCGAGTACTTCGGTCCGATCCTCGGCGTCATGACCGCCCGGACCCTCGACGAGGCGATCGACATCGTAAACGAGGTCGACTACGGCCTCACCTCGGGTCTGCACTCGCTCGACCCGGCGGAGATCGGCACGTGGCTCGACCGCATCGAGGCCGGCAACCTCTACGTGAACCGCGGGATCACGGGAGCGATCGTCCGGCGGCAGCCGTTCGGCGGGTGGAAGAAGTCGGCCGTCGGCGCGGGGACGAAGGCCGGTGGGCTCAACTACCTGCTCGGGCTCGGCTCGTGGTCGTCCGCGCCCGCTGGCGCCGGTGCCGGTGCCGGTGCCGGGCTGTCGGCGCCGGTGGCGTCGTTCGTCCGCGCTGCCGGGGTGTCCTCCGATGTGCTCGACCGGTCGCTCGCGTCGGACGAGCGGGCGTGGGGGTCGCTGTTCGGCACCGCGACGGACGTGTCGGCACTGACCGCCGAGCGGAACATCGCGCGGTACCTGCCCTACCCGGGCGTGCACGTGCGGCTCGCCTCGGACGGCGCGTCGTTAGTCGACGTCGAGTCGCTCGCCGTCGAGTCGCTCGTGCGGGTCGTGGCGGCCGCGCTCCGTGCGGGGACCACGATCGACGTGTCCGTCGCCGGTCCACTGCCGGCCGCCGTGCGTTCCGCGGTGCAGTCGCTGTCGATCGTCCGGTCGCTCCGCGACGGTGAGCCCGACGCGACCTTCGCGGCCCGCATCGCGGACGGCCCCTCCACCCGTGTGCGCCTCATCGGCGGGGACGCATCGGCCCTGTACACGGCGATCGGTGGGCGTCCGGACGTGGCGGTGTACGCCGAGCCCGTCACCGAGGCCGGCCGGCTCGAGGTGCTGCCGTTCCTCCGGGAGCAGGCGGTGTCGATCACCGCGCACCGTTTCGGGACGCCGAACCACCTGACCGACAGCCTGATCTAGCGGCGCCGGCGCGGCGTTCGTGCGGCTTCCGCACGGCGTCCGCGCCCGCATCACGTCCGCACGACCGAGGGCGGCTCGAACCAGGGGATCCCGTGGTTCGAGCCGCCCTCGGTCGGTCAGGCGGGCACGGTCATCATGCGCGTGACGAGTTCGCGCAGCTCGGGCGGCACGGGCGTCGGGCGACGGGCCCCCTCGCGGTCGATGACGACGTGGACGAACTCACCCGTCGCGAGCAGCGCGCCGTCGGCCTGGCGGAAGAGCCCGAACTCCCACGCCAGGCTCGTGGTGCCGATCCGCTTCGAGCGCATGCCGACCTCGATGACGTCCGGCCAGACCGCCGACTCGACGAAGTGACAGCTCGACGAGACGAGGACGGCGATCCACTCCGACGAGAACGGGTCGAGTCCGGCGACCTCGCGGAACCAGTACGTCGCCGCGTT
>NZ_JBPUGH010000123.1:0-10224 GCF_051548005.1 Curtobacterium flaccumfaciens
CACCGGGCCTCCAGACGGTCGCTCCGCACACCGCGGACCACGCGGGAGCGACGTGACGACGCGAGCCCGCGCCGTGCGGGCCGCACGAGCGACAGGGTACTGACGAGACGTCGCGCGCCGTGCTGTCGCTTCCGAGGATGCGACAGGACGGCCGCGCACCAGGACCCCGGCACACGAAGTCTGGTCAGCGCACACGCCGAAGCGGGGTCCGCGCCGCCCCCGGCACGGACCCCGCTCGTTGCGGTGGCGGGACTAGCGTGCCGTCGCCAGCACGTCGTTCGCCCCCGCGGCGACGCTCACGGGTGCACCCGTGACCGGAGTGGGCCGTCCCAGGGAACGGACTGCCCAACCCGCCTCGACCCAGTCCGCGACCGGGAGGCAGTTGCGCGCGTCGATCACGACACGACGCCCGACGACCGCACCGAGCGCGACCGGCGACGCCTCGATGATCTCGTCCCACTCGGTGAGGACGAGCACCACGTCGGCGCCCTCGATCGCGGCCTCCTTCGTCGCGGCGTAGGTCAGCGTCGGGAAGGAGCGGCGCGCGGTCTCGTTCGCCTCCGGGTCCCACAGCGAGACCTGGGCGCCGCGGAGGTGCAGCGCAGCGGCGACGTTGAGCGCCGGCGAGTCGCGGACGTCGTCGGTGAGGGGCTTGAACGCAGCACCGATGACGGCGACGCGGCGGTTGAGCACCGATCCCCCGACGGCCTCGATGGCCATGTCGATGACCCGTTCGCGCTGCCCCATGTTGATCTCGTCGACCTGCTGCATGAGGCCGACGACCCGGCCCGCGCCGAGCTCGTTCGCCCGGTGCATGAGCGCACGGATGTCCTTCGGCAGGCAGCCGCCGCCGAAGCCGAGGCCGGCGTTGAGGAACTTCCGGCCGATGCGGGCGTCGTGTCCGAGGGCGTCGGCGAGGGTCGACACATCGGCCCCGGTGATGGCGCACATCTCCGAGATCGCGTTGATGAACGAGATCTTCGTCGCGAGGAACGCGTTCGCGCTGACCTTCCCGAGTTCGGCCGTCGCGAGGTCCGTCGTGATGACCGGGCACCCCTCGGCGATCGGGGCGGCGTAGACCTCCCGGATCACCGCGTCGGCCTCGGGCGAGGCGCCGCCCCAGACGAGGCGGTCCGGGTGGAGGGTGTCCTCGACGGCCTTGCCCTCGCGGAGGAACTCGGGGTTCCAGACGAGCTCCGCGTCGATGCCGGCCGGCGTGAACTCGCGGACGAGTTCGCGCAGCCGGGCCGCGGTGCCGACCGGGACGGTCGACTTGCCGACGATGAGGCCGGGGTGCGTGAGGTGCTCGGCGACGCCGCGGGTGGCGGCCTCCACGTAGGCGAGGTTCGCGGCGTGCGACCCGGCCTTCTGCGGGGTGCCCACGCAGACGAAGTGCACGTCGGCCGCGGCGACGGCCTCGGGCAGCGACGCCGTGAAGCGGAGCTTGCCGCTCGCCACGTGCTTCGTGATGAGCTCGGGGAGCCCGGGCTCGAAGAACGGGACCTCGCCGGCCGTGAGGGCGGCGAGCTTCGCGGGGTCGACGTCCACGCCGATGGTCTCGAAGCCCATCTCGGCCATGGCGGCCGCGTGGGTGGCGCCGAGGTAGCCGGTGCCGATGACGCTGATGACGGGAGCGGGACGCGAGTCGACGGAGGGCTCGGTCTTCTTCGGAGCGGTCACTTCTTGACCTCCTGCAGGTCGTAGTCGGTGTCGGTGCGCGCGATGCCGTCCACGAAGGCCTGGAGGCTGTCGGCGCGGGAGTTGAGTCGCCAGTCGTTGGTGGTCCGGGTGCCGTCCACGATGGTCGTGGCGGTCTCGCTGAAGTACGAGAAGCCGATGACGTCGTCGTTGGCCGGATCGGCGAGGCCGTCGAAGAGCGAGGTGATCCACTTCGCCTTCTGCCCGTTGCTCACGGACGTGCCGGTCTCGGTCGCACCGATCTCGCTGAGGAGGATCTTCTTGTCCGGTGCGATCTGACGGAGCTGAGCGAGGGTCTTGCCGAACGTGTTGTCGAACGTCGGCGACTCGGAGGCGGTGCGGTAGTAGCCACTCATGCCGACCCAGTCGACGTACTTCGACTCCGGGTAGTACTCACGCAGGTAGTCGAGCTGCATGTACTTGTCGTTCCCGAGCTTGTCGATGCGGCTCGGCGCCCAGTTCCAGATGACGTACTGGTTGGCGCCGTTGGCCTGGAAGACGTCGTGCACGTGCTGCCACATCGCGACGTAGGACCCGGCGGCGTTCTGCTGTGCGGTGCCTTCCGACCAGTTGTACCAGGAGCCGTTCATCTCGTGGTCGAGCCGGATGACCATCGGCTGCCCGTTGGCGGCCAGGGCCTTGGCGTACTTCGTCAGGTAGGCGTCGAACTTGCCCGCGACGATGTCCTGGTTGGTGTAGCCGGGGACGTACTTCGCATCGTTGCCCGTCTTGGCGGGTACGGATTCCCAGGTCATGAGCGGCAGTCGGCCGTTCGCCCACGAGCGTTGGACCGCGCTGGCGTTGAAGTCCTGGTCGAAGCCCTGGAAGAACCCGGTCATGTTCGTGGCCTTGCCGACCTGCTGCGACACCTCGTCGTACTCGGCCCAGTTGAAGGGCGACTGCGCCGTGTAGAGGCCGTACCAGCGAGCCGGCTGCGCCATGATCTGTGCCTTGGTCGGGACGGCGACCGGAGTCGTGCCGGGGTCCTTCGAGGGACCACCGTTGGGGTTCGTGACGCCGTGGTTCCCGGAGCCACCACCGGAGCCGCTGCCGGAGCCGTTCGAGCTGCCGGAGCCGCCCGACGAGCCGGACCCGCCGGAGCCGGAACCGGCCCCGTCGGAGCCGGCACCCGACCCACTGGCGTTCGCCGTGCCTCCCGACCGGCTCTTCGCAGCGCCGAGCTGCGACTGCAGCGAGGCGAGCTGCGCCTTGAGGTCGGCGATCTGGTCGCCACGCGACCCGGCCTTGGCGGTCGTGGAGTCGAGCTTGCCCTCGAGGGCCCAGATCTTCTCCTGGGCCGCGGTGAGCTTCGTCTGCAGCTCGGCGGCGGAGACCTGCTTCTTCGGCGGCGTCACGCCGAGCGCCTGGTGGACGGCGGTGGACACCGGACCGGCCGGGGACACCCAGACCGTCCAGGTGATGAGGCCGAGGACGACCAGGATCGCGGTCGTCCCGACGGCGGTGAGTCGAGCGTGCTTGCTGGACTGGGCCCACCAAGCACCGGAGGAGCGGATGAGGTCAGACAATGAGGAACGCCTCCAGGGCGAAGATCGCGAACCCGATCACGTACGGGATCGCGGCGTACGGGTTGTAGCGACGGACCTTGGCCGGCTTCACGGCGGCGCGGGTCGGCGCCGCGGCGACCGCGTGCTCGGGCGAGCGTCGGGTCGCGAGCACGGTCGCGGTCGAGTTGGTCGTCGCGTCGGCTCCGTCGTCGAACTCGGTCCGTCGGGTGCTGGCACCGGCGCCGAAGATCTCGTCGAAGGCGCGGTCGGCAGCCGCCTGGTCGTCGGAGTACCGGGGCGCGTCGACCGGGCTGACCGGGGTGCGGGCCTCGACCTGCTGCGGTTGCGCAGGGTCCTCCTCCATCGGACCGCCGGCGTAGGCTCCGGCGCGGGTCCCCCAGCCGGACGCGTGGGCCAGGCGGAAGAAGCCGATGAGCCGGATCGGCATGAGGAAGAACGTCGACACGATGATGAACATCGGCAGGCGGAAGAAGTCGCTCGGCTTCTCGGAGAGGTGCCGGATCTGGCGGATCGCCATGCTCAGCACGCTCGAGACGACCATGAGCGCCGCCACGTAGACGAACCCGGTCGAGAAGCCGTACTGGTGCAGGATGCCCTGGTAGAGGTTCTCGCCCTGACCGGTCGCCGCGCGGTAGATCCAGCCGGCGATCACGCCGAAGAGCATGAACGGCAGGATGATGTCGGTCACGAAGAAGAGCGCGAGGATCGGCGCGTGCCCGATCATCCACGGCATCATCCGGAGCGTGTTGTACTGCGAGCCGCGGGCCCAGCGGAGCTGCTGCTTGAAGAGCTTCTTCACCTGGAGCGGGGCGTCCGTGTAGACCAGCGAGGTGTACTGGTAGACGGTCCGGTACCCCTCCTTGAGCGTGAGGTTCGTCAGGGTCCGGTCGTCGGAGACCTCGAGGAAGACGCCCATGAACTTCTCGTGCATGAACTTGTCCATGACGCGCATGAGGATGTTGCGGCGGAACGCGATCGTGCGGCCGGGGAGGCAACCGATCTGCCCGAGGACGCTCTGTGCGGGCATCGAGTACAGCGCGCGCGAGTTCTCCAGCCAGTCCGCCCAGCGGGTGATCCAGCTGCGGGTCGGCTCGAGGATGCGCTGCCGCGTGGTGACGCCGCCGACGGACTCGTCCGCGAAGGGCTTGAGGAGCTCGGACAGCGTGCCGGGGGTCCACACGGTGTCGGAGTCGACGAGGATCGTGATGTCGCCGTTCGACATCTCGGTGCCGACCTTGACGGCGTTGCGCTTGCCGGGGATCGGCGTGTGGGCCCAGCGGACGAGCGGGGCGAACTCGTCGCACACCCCCTCGAGCGCTTCGTTCCGGGCGCCGTTGATGACGACGATGATCTCGCCGGGCTGCTGCTCGACCATGCGGCCGATGACGTCCCGGAAGAGGTCGAGCGGTTCGTCCACGACGGGGACGACGACGCTGGTGGTACCGGTGTACGTGCCGGTGAAGGGGCGGTAGCGGGCGGACAAGACGACCTTGAGCAGCCAGAGCAACCAGATCACCGCGGAGTACACGGCGAACAGGTAGAACTCGGGGCGCCCTTCGACCATCTGCCGGATCTGCAGAATGAAGGTGAACATCGATCCCTGCTTCAACGTTCGAGGTGGGGATTCCGCTTCATCGAGGAACCAGTGGTCGGTTCGGGTGGAGCCATTGATGCAGAAACGTGACACCCCTCGCAACACGGCCCCAGTCCGGGGGTGTTACCGGCACGTTACGGGGTACAACGTGGTCCGCCTCCGAGCGGACCGACGTTGTCCCCACCAGTGCTGACAGCAATCCGGCGGACCGCTCCACGTGACCGCCGCACGGACGGAGGATCGGCGGTCGGCCTGGAGGCACGTGTCGCCTCCGACGGAAAACCCCGGTCAGCGGCTGGTTGCGTGGCGACCCGCTTCGCCGGCGATCGTCATCCTCACAGGCTTCGGGACGGCGACAGCCGACGGCTCTCAGGCTGGGAGCGATCCCATTCGCGGGGTACAAGCGCGGAAGCAGTGGGGGACGGTTCCGGACACGCGGAATTCACTTTCGACGACACGTCATCTCCGCTCCGAAGACGTCGTCCCGGGCGTGTCGGCGGCGCTCCACGGCCGCGTCACACCGCGCGTGCGTCGGGGTCAGGCGCCGTAGAACGCCCGCTCGAACACCTGGCGGGCGCGCCGCGTGACGCCGAGGTAGTCCTCCTCGAGCCGCGTCGCGGAGCCCGGCGGGTACTCCATCAAACGCGCCATGCCCTCGAGCTGGATGCGGTCGACGGGCAGCACGTCCGTGGTCTTCCCCGACCAGAGCACGAGGGCGCTGCGGGCCCGTGAGGCGAAGCGCCACGCCGCACCGAGCCGTTCGGCGTCGTCCGGCGCGACGAGGCCGGCCTCCGTCGCGGCCGCCAGGGCCTCGAGCGTCGAGGTCGTCCGGAGCCCGGGCACCGTGAGCGCGTGCTGGAGCTGCAGGAGCTGCACGAACCACTCGACGTCGCTCAGCGAGCCGCGGCCGAGCTTGAGGTGCCGTGCGGGGTCCGCGCCGCGAGGCAGTCGTTCGGACTCGACGCGGGCCTTGATGCGTCGGACCTCGCGGACGGCGTGGTCGTCGATCTGCTCGGGGTAGCGGGTGCGGTCGGCGAGGTGCTCGAAGTCGCGGAGCAGCTGCTGGTCCCCCACGGCCCCGCGGGCACGGAGCAGCGCTTGCGCCTCCCACGTCAGGGACCACCGGGCGTAGTAGGCGGCGTAGGAGTCGAGCGTCCGGACGAGCGGACCGTTCTTCCCCTCGGGCCGCAGGTCCACGTCGAGCTCGAACGGGTGGATGGCGTCCTCGGTGAGGCGTCCGAGCTCGCGGACGATCGCCTGCGCAGCGCGTGACGCGACCTCGGGCTCGGTGCCCTCCGCCGCGCGGTACACGTAGAGGACGTCCGCGTCGGAGCCGAACCCGAGCTCGCGACCGCCGTACCGTCCCATCGCGACGATGCCGAACTCGAGCCCCTCGGGAGCGTTCCGCCGGGCGAGTGTGAGGGCGCCGGCGAGGGTCGCCTCGGTGACGTCGGTGAGTGCCGGACCGAGGGCGTCGACGTCGAGCCAGCCGAGCACCGCCGCCATGCCGAGCCGGAGGGTCTCCCGACGTCGGGCGGACCGCACGAGGGCGGCCGAGCCGTCGACGTCGTCCCCGTGCCGGGCGGTGGTCGCGGTCATCTCGGCGAGCAGCGACTCGATCGGCCTCGGCCGCAGGAGGGACTCGGGTTCGTCGAGCCACGCCACGGCCTCGGGGAACCGTTCGAGCAGCCCGGACAAGAACGCCGACTCGGACAGCACGGTCGTGAGCGAGTGCGCCGCACCGGAGGAGTCGCGGAGCATCCGGAGGAACCAGCTCGACTCCCCCAACGTGTCGCTGAGGCGCCGGAACGCCAGCAGTGCCCGGTCCGGCGCCGGACCCTCGGCCATCCACCGCAGGAGCACCGGGAGCAGGTTGCGTTGGATGGTCGCGCGACGACTCGTGCCCTGGGTGAGCGCGCGGATGTGCCCGAGTGCGCCGGCCGGGTCGGCGAAGCCGATCGCGCCGAGGCGGTCGGCCGCTTGGTCGCTCGTCAGGACGATGTCGCCGTCGGTCGCGGCGACCGCAGACAGCAGCGGGCGGTAGAACAGCCGCTCGTGGAGCCCGCGGACCTCGAGCTTGACCGACCGCCATCGGGTCTCCAGCGCCGGTGCGGAGGTCGCGAAACCACTCGCCCGTGCGAGGACGCGCAGCTCCTCCTCGTCGGAGGGCATGAGGTGCGTGCGCTGCAGCCGCCGGAGCTGGATGCGGTGCTCGAGGACGCGGAGCAGGGCGTAGTCCGGGCCGAAGCGCGCGGCCTCGGGACGACCGACGTAGCCAGCACGGGTGAGGGCCTCCATCGCGTCGAGCGTCGACCGCTCGCGGACGCTCTCGTCGTCCCGGCCGTGCACGAGCTGCAGGAGCTGCACCGTGAACTCGACGTCGCGCAGGCCACCGGGGCCCAGCTTCAGCTGCCGTTCCACCTCGGCGTCCGGGATGTGCTCCGTGACGCGCTCCCGCATGCGCTGCACGGACTCGACGAAGCCCGGTCGGGTGGCGGAGTTCCACACGAAGGGGGCGACGGCCTCGGCGTACCGCTGCCCGAGGTCGGCGGAACCCGCGATCGGCCGGGCCTTGAGGAGCGCCTGGAACTCCCACTCCTTCGCCCACCGCTGGTAGTACGCCACGTGCGAGTCGAGCGTCCGGACGAGTGCACCGTCCTTGCCTTCCGGTCGGAGGTTCGCGTCGACCTCCCACAGCGCGGGCTCCGCGGCGAGGTCGGTGATCGCGTGGGTCGCGGCGACCGCCAGACGCGTGGCGATGAGCACGGCACGGTCGGTACCGACGCCCGTGTCGGCGTCCTCGTCGCGGGTCGGTTCGGTCACGAAGATGACGTCCACGTCGCTGACGTAGTTGAGCTCGCGGGCGCCGGCCTTGCCCATCGCGATGACCGCGAGCGGGGTCGCCTCGACGTCGGTGGACGGGAACGGGACCTCACGCCGGGCGATGTCGACCGCGGCCTCGAGCGCGGCACCGGCGAGGTCGGCGAGCCCGGCGGCCACGGCGGGGAACGCCTCGGTCGGGGCCTCGTGCAGGACGTCGAACAGGGCGATGTGCGCGAGGTGCCGCCGGTAGCGCACGCGGAGTCGGAGCCGCGCGTCCTCACCGGTGGCTCCGTCCACGGCGTCGAGCAACGAGGCGGTGTACGCGTCCTGGGTCCACGGGGGCGTCACGCGGTCGAAGAGCAACGCGAGTTCGGCCGGCCGACGGTGGAGGAACTCACCGAGCCCGACCGATGCCCCGAGCAACCGGATGAGCCGCTCGGCCGCGGCACCGTCGGCCAAGACGGCACCGAGGTCCTCCGGGGCGCGCTCGGACAGGCGTTCGAGCGACCGGAGGGCACCGTCGGGGTCCGCCGTGGCGCCCCAGACAGCAGCCGGGTCGAAACCGGGCAGGCCAGCGGGAGCGGCCCCGCCGCCCGCCGCGTCAGACCCGGGAGCCGTGTGGGGCAGGACGGAGCCGAGCCGCGCCTCCAGGCCGGGCACCCGCTCGAGCGTGGCGATCCGCTCGAGGCTCTCCGAGAGCTCGGCGAAGCCGAGCCGTGCGAGCTCGGAACGTGACGTCTTCGTCCGACCGGTCATCGGGGCGTGTCAGAGGGCGCCGAGGTTCGTGTCGAGCTCGAACGGCGTCACCTGGTCGCGGTAGGCCCGCCACTCCTGCCGCTTGTTCAGCAGCACGAAGTTGAAGACCTGCTCGCCGAGGGTCTCCGCCACGAGCTCGGAGTCCTCCATGAGGCCGAGTGCGTGGTCGAGGCTCGCCGGGAGCTGCTTGTAGCCGAGCGCGCGTCGCTCCGAGTCCGAGAGGCTCCAGACGTTGTCCTCGGCCTCGGCGGGGAGCTCGTAGCCCTCGTCGATGCCCTTGAGCCCGGCCGCGAGGAGCAGCGAGTACGCGAGGTACGGGTTCGCCGCGGAGTCGATCCCGCGGTACTCGATACGCGCCGACTGGCCCTTGTTCGGCTTGTACAGCGGGACGCGGACGAGCGCGGAGCGGTTGTTGTGCCCCCACGTCACGAACGACGGGGCCTCGTCGCCGCCCCAGAGCCGCTTGTACGAGTTCACGAACTGGTTCGTGACCGCGGTGATCTCGGGCGCGTGGCGGAGCACACCGGCGATGAAGTGCTTCGCGGTCTCGGAGAGCTGGTACTGCCCACCGGCCTCGTAGAAGGCGTTCTGGTCGCCCTCGAAGAGCGAAACGTGCGTGTGCATGCCCGAACCGGGCTGCCCGGAGATCGGCTTCGGCATGAACGTCGCGTAGACGCCCTGCTCGATCGCCACCTCCTTCACGACCGTGCGGAACGTCATGATGTTGTCCGCCATCGTCAACGCGTCGGCGTAGCGGAGGTCGATCTCGTTCTGACCGGGACCGGCCTCGTGGTGGGAGAACTCCACCGAGATGCCGAGGTCCTCGAGCATGCGGACCGAACGGCGGCGGAAGTCGTGCGCGCTGCCACCGGGGACGTTGTCGAAGTAGCCGGCCTGGTCGACGGGCTGGGGGCCGCCGTCCTTCCAGTCGCGGCTCTTCAGCAGGTAGAACTCGATCTCCGGGTGCGTGTAGAACGTGAACCCGCGCTCGCTCGCCTTCGCCAGCGTCCGCTTGAGGACGTTGCGCGGGTCGGCGACGGCGGGCTGCCCGTCCGGCGTCGTGATGTCGCAGAACATCCGCGCGGTCGGGTCGATCTCGCCGCGCCACGGGAGGATCTGGAACGTCGAGGGGTCCGGGTGCGCGAGCACGTCGGCCTCGTAGCTGCGGGTCAGGCCCTCGATCGCGGAGCCGTCGAAGCCCATGCCCTCGGCGAAGGCACCCTCGACCTCGGCCGGCGCGATCGCGACCGACTTGAGCGTCCCGATGACGTCGGTGAACCAGAGTCGGATGAACTTGATGCCGCGCTCCTCGATGGTGCGGAGCACGAAGTCCGTCTGCTTGTCCATTGACGCCCTTTCCGTGGAGCAGCTGGGGTGTTCAGCCTATTGGTTCCCGGGTCAGTCTTCGTCGTCCCACCGCTCGTTGTTCGCCTTGATGCGGTCGAGGGCGTGCTGCGCCTCCTCACGGGTGTCGAACGGGCCGATGCGGTCGCGCTGCGGCGACTGCGGGCCCTGCTCCACCTCGTGCGTCTTCTCGTTGAACCACCACTGGGACTCGATGCGTTCGTCACTCATGTCGCCACCGTACCCACGGCCGCGCGCGGCGGTGCGGCGTGGTGCGCGCGGCTGACCCTCGTGGCCGCGCTGCCCGCGCGGGCGCGGCGTGTCGCTTTCGCGAAAGCGACAGTTCTCCGCGCGATGACTGCTCACATCTGTCGCTCTGCCAGCGCGGACCCCGCCACCAGCACGCGATCTGTCGCTTCCGCGGTGCGCCCCGCGCCCGAAGGAACAGCCTGGAGGCCCGGTGCTGGTCCGCCGTGCCGGCAC
>NZ_JBPUGH010000124.1:0-10134 GCF_051548005.1 Curtobacterium flaccumfaciens
GCGGGCCTCTTCCGTCAGGCTCGCGGCCCACGGACGACACGTTCCACCCACTGGCCGGGAGGCCCGTGGTGCGTCGTGCGCACTCGTCGCGTCCGCGCGTGGCGCGGAGCGCGGGGAGTGCGGTGCGGGGCGGAGGCGAGCCGTGCCTCCAGGCCGTCCGATCCCCGTCGTTCCGCGGAAGTGGGCCGGTCCCGACACGCCCGCGATCCGCGACACGCCCGGGTTGCACGGATGGCGCGCCTATGGGAGACTTGTCCGGTTCCGAATTCCGCAGGGCGTCCGCGCCCGCAGGATCACTGCTCTGGCAGTGCACAACCCCCTTGTTCAGCAGGGCTGGGTTGGGCCGCAGGCAGCAGAACACGATCGAATCCCCCGCGAAGCACGACGAGCACTGCTGTGCCCGGAGTGTGGGGGAAGCGACATGCCCACGCTGGACGGCCCAGGTCGCCCGCGCGGTTGACAGGAGAACAGCGGTCATCCCCAGTGGATGCGGCCGGTTGGTTCAGGAAAACAGCCAAGCCCTGCAGGAGTGCACGGGTGACGGCGGCGTCAGGCGGCCCGAGGGTGCGCGGCGCAGAGAGGACAGAGAGACACATGGCGGGACAGAAGATCCGCATCCGGCTCAAGTCGTACGACCACGAGGTCATCGACACGTCGGCCCGGAAGATCGTCGACACGGTGACCCGTGCCGGTGCGACCGTGGTCGGCCCGGTGCCGCTCCCCACCGAGAAGAACGTGGTCACCGTGATCCGTTCTCCCCACAAGTACAAGGACTCGCGCGAGCACTTCGAGAAGCGCACGCACAAGCGGGTCATCGACATCGTCGACCCGACGCCGAAGGCCGTCGACTCGCTCATGCGACTCGACCTCCCGGCCGACGTCAACATCGAGATCAAGCTGTAAGGGGGCTGACCAATGGCGAACTCCACCAAGACCGTCAAGGGCCTCCTCGGCAAGAAGCTCGGGATGACCCAGGTGTGGGATGAGAACAACAAGTTCATCCCCGTGACCGTGATCGAGGTCGGCCCGAACGTGGTCACCCAGATCCGCAACGTCGAGCGCGACGGCTACGAGGCGATCCAGATCGCCGCCGGTGCCATCGACCCGCGCAAGGTCAACAAGCCGACCGCCGGCCACTTCGAGGCCGCAGGCGTGACCCCGCGTCGCACCCTCACCGAGATCCGTACCAACGACTCCGCTGAGTACACGCTCGGCCAGGAGCTCACCGTCGACACGTTCGAGGCGGGCCAGAAGGTCGACGTCGTCGGTACCTCCAAGGGCAAGGGCTTCGCCGGTGTCATGAAGCGCCACGGCTTCGCCGGCGTCTCCGCATCGCACGGTGCGCACCGCAACCACCGCAAGCCCGGTTCGATCGGCGCCTCGTCGACCCCGTCGCGTGTCTTCAAGGGCATGCGCATGGCCGGTCGCATGGGCGGCGAGCGCGTGACCGTCCTCAACCTCACGGTGCACGCCGTCGACGCCGAGAAGGGTCTGCTGCTCGTCAAGGGCGCCGTCCCCGGTGCTCGTGGCCGCTCCGTCTTCGTCCGCACCGCCGTGAAGGGTAAGTGATCATGGCCACCGAGACCGCAACCACGATCGACGTCCTCGACGCGACCGGGGCCGTCGCCGGCAGCATCGAGCTGCCCGCCGCGCTCTTCGACGTCGAGACCAACGTCCCGCTGATCCACCAGGTCGTCACCGCGCAGCTCGCCGCCGCGCGTCAGGGCACCCACAAGACCAAGAACCGCGGCGAGGTCCGCGGCGCTGGTCGCAAGCCGTTCAAGCAGAAGGGCACCGGCCGCTCCCGTCAGGGTTCGGTCCGCGCTCCGGAGCACACCGGCGGTGGCGTCGTCCACGGACCGACCCCGCGCGACTACTCGCAGCGCACTCCGAAGAAGATGATCGCCGCTGCTCTGCTCGGCTCGCTCTCGGACCGCGCCCGCGGTGGCCGCATCTCCGCGGTGGAGTCCTTCGTCCCGGCCGAGGTGCCGTCGACCAAGACCGCCCGCACGCTCCTCGAGAAGGTCGCGCCCGTCAAGAACGTGCTCGTCGTGCTCGAGCAGGACGACGAGCTGACGCTCAAGTCGATCCGCAACCTGCCGGGTGTCCACGCACTCTCGTACGGCCAGCTCAACGCCTACGACGTGCTCAAGTCCGACGCCCTCGTCTTCAGCAAGAGCGCACTCGACGCCTTCATCGCGTCGAAGTCCGCGAAGGAGGTCTCCGCATGAGCGGCTTCAACAAGGACCCGCGCGACATCATCATCTCGCCGGTCGTCTCGGAGAAGAGCTACGGCCTGATCGACCAGGGCAAGTACACGTTCATCGTGGACCCCCGTTCGAACAAGACCGAGATCAAGCTCGCCATCGAGAAGATCTTCGACGTCAAGGTCGCGAGCATCAACACGCTGAACCGTCCGGGCAAGACCCGTCGCACGCGTTTCGGCATGGGCAAGCGCAAGGACACCAAGCGCGCCATCGTGACGCTCAAGTCCGGTTCGATCGACATCTTCACGGCTGTCGGCTGAGGACCAGAGGGATAAATCATGGCTATTCGTAACTACAAGCCGACGACCCCCGGTCGTCGCGGCTCGTCGGTCGCCGACTTCGCCGAGATCACCCGTTCGACGCCGGAGAAGTCGCTGCTTCGTCCGCTGCCGAAGACCGGTGGGCGCAACAGCTCCGGCCGCATCACGACCCGTCACATCGGTGGTGGCCACAAGCGCCAGTACCGCGTGATCGACTTCCGTCGTCACGACAAGGACGGCGTCGACGCCAAGGTCGCACACATCGAGTACGACCCGAACCGCACCGCGCGCATCGCGCTCCTGCACTACGTGGACGGCACGAAGCGCTACATCATCGCGCCGAACAAGCTCAAGCAGGGCGACGTCGTCGAGCAGGGCCCGGGTGCCGACATCAAGCCCGGCAACAACCTGCCGCTGCGCAACATCCCCGTCGGTACCGTGATCCACGCGATCGAGCTCCGTCCCGGTGGCGGCGCGAAGATGGCCCGCTCCGCCGGTGCCTCGGTGCGTCTCGTCGCCAAGGACGGCCCCTACGCGCAGCTCCGTCTGCCGTCGGGCGAGGTCCGCAACGTCGACGCCCGCTGCCGCGCCACGATCGGCGAGGTCGGCAACGCCGAGCAGTCCAACATCAACTGGGGCAAGGCCGGCCGCATGCGCTGGAAGGGCGTCCGCCCGACCGTGCGTGGTGTCGCCATGAACCCGGTCGACCACCCGCACGGTGGTGGTGAGGGCAAGACCTCCGGTGGTCGTCACCCGGTCAGCCCGTGGGGTCAGGCCGAGGGCCGGACGCGCAAGCCGAACAAGCCGAGCGACAAGCTCATCGTCCGTCGCCGTAACGCCGGCAAGAAGCGCAAGTAGGAGTTCAGAAGATGCCACGCAGTCTGAAGAAGGGCCCCTTCGTCGACGAGCACCTGCTCCGCAAGGTCGTCACGCAGAACGAGGCCAACACCAAGAACGTGATCCGCACCTGGTCGCGTCGCTCGATGATCGTCCCGAACATGCTCGGGCACACGATCGCCGTGCACGACGGCCGCAAGCACATCCCGGTGTTCGTCACCGAGTCGATGGTCGGTCACAAGCTCGGCGAGTTCGCGCCGACCCGCACCTTCCGTGGTCACGTGAAGGACGACAAGAAGGGCCGTCGCCGCTAACGCGGGGACGCAGAGGAGGAACGAAATGGTGGAGTCGATCGCACGCGTGCGACACATCCGCGTCACGCCTCAGAAGGCCCGTCGCGTCATCGAGCTGATCCGCGGCAAGCAGGCCCACGAGGCGCTCGCCATCCTGAAGTTCGCGCCGCAGGCCGCTTCGGAGCCCGTGTACAAGCTGGTCGCCTCGGCGATCGCGAACGCCCGGGTGAAGGCGGACTCGACGAACAGCTTCCTCGACGAGCGCGACCTCTACGTGAGCCGCGTCTTCGTCGACGAGGGCACGACCCTGAAGCGGTTCCAGCCGCGCGCCCAGGGCCGCGCCTTCCGCATCAACAAGCGCACCAGCCACATCACGGTCGTCCTCGCGACGCCGGAAGAGGCTGAGGCCGCCGCGACGAGCAAGAAGGCGAGCAAGTAATGGGCCAGAAGGTCAACCCGTACGGCTTCCGTCTCGGGATCACGACGGACCACGTCTCGCACTGGTTCACCGACAGCACCAAGGCCGGTCAGCGCTACGCCGACTACGTGGCCGAGGACATCAAGGTGCGCGAGTACCTGAAGAAGACCCTCGACCGTGCCGGCGTCGCCCGCATCGAGCTCGAGCGCACCCGTGACCGTGTCCGCGTGGACATCCACACGGCGCGTCCGGGCATCGTCATCGGTCGTCGCGGTGCCGAGGCCGAGCGCGTCCGCGGTGAGCTCGAGAAGCTCACCAAGAAGCAGATCCAGCTCAACATCCTCGAGGTCAAGAACCCAGAGACCGAGGCCCAGCTCGTCGCGCAGGGCATCGCCGAGCAGCTCTCCGCACGTGTCGCGTTCCGTCGCGCCATGCGCAAGGGCCTGCAGGGTGCGCAGCGCGCCGGCGCCAAGGGTGTCCGCATCCAGGTGTCGGGTCGTCTCGGCGGCGCCGAGATGTCGCGCTCGGAGTTCTACCGCGAGGGCCGCGTGCCCCTGCACACGCTCCGCGCGAACATCGACTACGGCTTCTACGAGGCCCGGACCACGTTCGGCCGCATCGGCGTGAAGGTCTGGATCTACAAGGGCGACATCACGAACAAGGAGCTCGCTCGCGAGCAGGCGAACCAGCGTTCGTCGCGCCCGGAGCGTCGTGGCGGCCCCCGTGGCGAGCGCGGCGACCGTCGTGGCGGCGACCGTGGCGGCCGTCAGCAGCAGGCCCCGCAGGACGCGCCGGCCGGCGCAGGAGTTGAGGCGTAACCATGCTTATCCCCCGTCGAGTCAAGCACCGCAAGCAGCACCACCCGAAGCGTTCGGGTCAGGCGACCGGTGGCACCAAGGTCAGCTTCGGCGACTTCGGTATCCAGGCGCTCACCCCGGCGTACGTGACGAACCGGCAGATCGAGTCCGCTCGTATCGCCATGACCCGTCACATCAAGCGTGGCGGCAAGGTCTGGATCAACATCTACCCGGACCGTCCGCTCACCAAGAAGCCGGCCGAGACCCGCATGGGTTCCGGTAAGGGTTCCCCAGAGTGGTGGGTCGCCAACGTCAAGCCGGGTCGTGTGCTCTTCGAGCTCTCCGGCGTCAACGAGGACATCGCCCGCGAGGCGTTGACCCGTGCAATCCACAAGCTGCCCCTCAAGGCACGCATCATCAAGCGCGAGGAGGGCGACGCATAATGGCGATCGGTTCCAAGGAGCTCCGTCCGACTGAGCTCGACACGTTCGAGAACGAGCGGCTCGCCGACGAGCTGAAGAAGGCCAAGGAGGAGCTGTTCAACCTCCGCTTCCAGTCGGCCACCGGCCAGCTGGAGAGCCACGGTCGTCTTCGTGCCGTCAAGCGCGACATCGCCCGCATCTACACCGTCCTCCGCGAGCGCGAGCTCGGCATCCGTGCCACCCCCGCGCCCGTCGAGACCGCCCCGAAGGCCAAGAAGTCGACGAAGAAGGCTGACAAGCCGGCCGAGTCGACCGCGGCCGAGACCGCCGAGGAGAACTGATGGCGAACGAAGAGAACACCTCCGCCGCCTCGACCCGCGGCTACCGCAAGACGCGCCGCGGCTACGTGACGAGCGACAAGATGGACAAGACCATCGTGGTCGAGGTCGAGGACCGCGTGAAGCACGCGCTCTACGGCAAGATCATCCGCCGCACGTCCAAGGTGAAGGCCCACGACGAGCTCGGCACCGCTGGTGTCGGCGACCTCGTCGTGATCAGCGAGACCCGTCCCCTCAGCGCCTCCAAGCGCTGGCGCCTGGTCGAGATCCTCGAGAAGGCCAAGTAGGCCCGCGGCCTGCTTCGGAACAGGAGACAACAGTGATTCAGCAGGAATCCCGCCTGAAGGTCGCCGACAACACGGGTGCCAAGGAGATCTTGACCATCCGCGTGCTCGGTGGCTCTGGCCGTCGCTACGCCGGTCTCGGTGACGTCATCGTCGCCACGGTGAAGGACGCCATCCCCGGCGGCAACGTGAAGAAGGGTGACGTCGTCAAGGCGGTCATCGTTCGCACCAAGAAGGAGACCCGTCGTCAGGACGGCTCCTACATCAAGTTCGACGAGAACGCGGCAGTGATCCTCAAGGCCGACGGCGACCCGCGCGGCACGCGCATCTTCGGTCCGGTCGGTCGCGAGCTCCGTGACAAGAAGTTCATGAAGATCATCTCGCTCGCGCCGGAGGTGCTGTAAGCCATGGCGAACATCAAGAAGGGTGACCTCGTCGAGGTCATCACGGGCGCCACGCAGGAGCGTGGCGGCGACCGCGGCAAGCAGGGCAAGGTCATCGAGGTGCTCGTTGACTCGCAGCGTGTCGTCGTCGAGGGCGTGAACTTCGTCACGAAGCACGTCCGCGTCGGCCAGACCCAGCGTGGTTCGAAGACCGGTGGCATCGAGCAGCACGAGGCTCCGATCCACGTGTCGAACGTCGCGATCGTCGACCCGAAGACCAAGAAGCCGACCCGCGTCGGCTTCCGTACCGAAGAGGTGGAGAAGGACGGCGTCAAGAAGACCGTCCGCGTCCGCTACGCCAAGAAGTCGGGTGAGAAGCTCTGATGACCGACACGACTGCCGCGCCGGCGACCAAGGTCGAGCCGCGCCTCAAGCAGAAGTACAAGAACGAGATCAAGGCTGCCCTCACCGAGCAGTTCGGGTACGCGAACGTCAACCAGGTCCCCGGCCTGGTCAAGGTCGTCGTGAACACCGGCGTCGGCGAGGCCGCTCGTGACTCGAAGATCATCGAGGGGGCCATCAAGGACCTCACGGCGATCACGGGTCAGAAGCCCCAGGTCAACATCGCTCGCAAGTCCATCGCGCAGTTCAAGCTGCGCGAGGGCCAGGCGATCGGTGCGCACGTCACCCTCCGCGGTGACCGCGCCTGGGAGTTCCTCGACCGCCTGATCTCCCTCGCCCTGCCCCGCATCCGCGACTTCCGCGGTCTCAGCGACAAGCAGTTCGACGGGAACGGCAACTACACGTTCGGTCTCACGGAGCAGTCCGTGTTCCACGAGATCGACCAGGACCGCATCGACCGCGTGCGTGGCTTCGACATCACCGTCGTGACCACCGCGAAGTCGGACGACGAGGGCCGCGCGCTGCTCAAGCAGCTCGGGTTCCCGTTCCGTTCTGCCGAGCAGACGGTCTAAGATACTTCGGGCGGTGCGGGCCGGAGGATTCACGTCCTCCGGCCCGCACGCACGAACACACAGGTCTCCGGGATCCGCCCGGGGACCCCGATCGCTCAGGTCGGCATTCGTGGAACGGGTGTCGAAACCAGGCGAGAATGGATACGCATCATGACGATGACCGATCCGGTCGCAGACATGCTGACCAGATTGCGGAACGCGAACTCGGCGCACCACGACGCCGTCTCGCTTCCCAGCTCCAAGCTGAAGAAGAACATCGCTGAGATCCTCAAGCGCGAGGGTTACATCAGCGAGTGGAAGATCGAGGACGCCCGCGTCGGGCAGACCCTCACGATCGACCTGAAGTACGGCCCCGAGCGCGAGCGCTCGATCGCCGGCATCAAGCGCGTCTCGAAGCCGGGCCTCCGGGTCTACGCGAAGTCGACGGAGATCCCTCAGGTCCTCGGTGGCCTCGGCGTGGCGATCCTCTCGACCTCGTCCGGCCTCCTGACCGACCGCGAAGCCGAGCAGAAGGGCGTGGGTGGGGAAGTCCTCGCCTACGTGTGGTGATCGACAATGTCTCGAATCGGACGTCTTCCCATCGACATCCCCGCCGGCGTCACCGTCTCCATCGACGGCCAGAACGTGGCGGTCAAGGGCCCGAAGGGCGAGCTCGCGCTCGTCGTCGCTGAGCCCATCCAGGCCAAGGTCGAGGAGAACCAGGTCCTCGTCACCCGTCCGGACGACGAGCGCTCCTCGCGTTCGCTCCACGGCCTGACCCGCACCCTCATCGCGAACAACATCGTCGGCGTCACCCAGGGCTACTCCAAGGGCCTCGAGGTGGTCGGCACCGGTTACCGCGTGCAGGCGAAGGGCACCAGCGTCGAGTTCGCGCTGGGCTACTCCCACCCGATCACGGTCGAGGCGCCCGCGGGCATCTCGTTCGCCGTCGAGGGCAACAACAAGCTCACCGTGACCGGCATCGACAAGCAGGCCGTCGGCGAGGTGGCCGCCAACATCCGCAAGCTGCGCAAGCCCGAGCCCTACAAGGGCAAGGGTGTCCGCTACGCCGGCGAGATCGTGCGCCGCAAGGCCGGAAAGTCAGGTAAGTGATCATGGCTCTCGGTATCCGAGGAAAGAGCAAGTCGGCCGCCAAGGCGCGCCGCCACAACCGACTCCGCAAGAAGATCACCGGCACCGAGGCGCGCCCGCGTCTGGCCGTCACGCGTTCGTCGCGTCACGTGTTCGTGCAGGTCATCGACGACGCGAAGGGTCACACCCTCGCCAGCGCATCGACGATGGAGGCCGACCTCCGCTCGTTCGACGGCGACAAGACCGCCAAGGCCCGTCGCGTCGGTGAGCTCCTCGCCGAGCGCGCGAAGGCCGCCGGCGTCGAGGCCGTGGTCTTCGACCGTGGTGGCAGCAAGTACGCCGGTCGCGTCGCCGCGATCGCCGATGGCGCCCGTGAAGGAGGGCTGAACCTGTGAGCGACACCGCGAACACCACCAGCAACACCGCCAAGGAGACGACGACCGAGGCTGCGGCCACGGCCGAGCGTCCGGTCGAGACCGCCGCTGGCTCGGCGTCGAACAACCGCGACTCCGCCGACCAGCGCGGCCGTCGTGGCGGCGGGCGTGACCGCCAGCAGGGCCGCGACCGCAACAACCGCGGTGGCGACAGCCAGTTCCTCGAGCGCGTGGTGACCATCAACCGCGTCTCGAAGGTCGTCAAGGGTGGTCGTCGCTTCAGCTTCACGGCGCTCGTCGTCGTGGGTGACGGCAACGGCCTCGTGGGCGTCGGCTACGGCAAGGCCAAGGAGGTCCCGACGGCGATCTCCAAGGGCGTCGAGGAGGCGAAGAAGAACTTCTTCCGCGTCCCGCGCGTCGGCAACACGATCCCGCACCCGGTGCAGGGTGAGGCCGCTGCCGGCGTCGTGCTCCTGCGTCCGGCCGCTGCCGGTACCGGTGTCATCGCCGGTGGTCCGGTCCGCGCCGTGCTCGAGTGCGCCGGCATCCACGACGTCCTGAGCAAGTCGCTCGGCTCGTCGAACACCATCAACATCGTGCACGCGACCGTCGAGGCGCTGCAGCAGCTCGAGGAGCCCCGCGCGGTCGCAGTCCGCCGTGGCCTCGACGTCGACGCGGTCGTCCCGGCCCGTCTGCTGCGTGCCGAGGCCGCCGCCGCGCGTGCCGCGTCCGAGAAGGCAGGTGCGTGATGGCCATGCTGAAGATCACGCAGACGAAGTCCGTTATCAGCGAGAAGCAGTACCAGCGCGACACCCTGCGCAGCCTGGGCCTCAAGCGCATCGGCCGTACGGTCCTGCGTGAGGACAACGCCCAGAACCGCGGGTACATCGCGACGGTGGCGCACCTCGTGAAGGTCGAGGAGGTCGACGCATGAGCGACGAGAAGAACGAGCGCGTGCAGGTCCTGAAGCTGCACCACCTCCGCCCGGCTGCCGGTGCGAAGAAGGACCGCACCCGCGTCGGTCGTGGTGAGGGCTCGAAGGGCAAGACCGCCGGCCGTGGTACCAAGGGTCAGAAGGCTCGTTACCAGGTCAAGGTCGGCTTCGAGGGTGGGCAGATGCCGCTGCACATGCGCACCCCGAAGCTCCGCGGGTTCAAGAACCCGTTCCGCGTCGAGTACCAGGTCGTGAACCTGGACAAGATCGCGGAGCTCTACCCGAACGGTGGCGACGTCACCGTCGCGGACCTGGTCGCCAAGGGCGCCGTCCGCAAGAACGAGAAGGTCAAGGTTCTCGGTCAGGGCGACATCAACGTGAAGCTCACGGTCTCGGTCGACAAGGTCTCGGCGTCCGCCGCCGAGAAGATCGCGGCTGCTGGCGGCACCGTCTCCCAGTAACCCCCGTCGGCGGCCCGTGCG
>NZ_JBPUGH010000125.1:0-10079 GCF_051548005.1 Curtobacterium flaccumfaciens
GGTCGGGCCCGTCACGCGCCTCCAGGCCGGTCTCTGGTCACGGTCGTCGCGTCGGGCAGCAGGCCGGAGCAGGTGCCGGTGCTCGCCGGTGCTCGCCGGTGCCCACCCGTGGCCGCCGGTGCTCGCCGGGTCGCGCCCCTGCGCGGACATCGCGCCCCCTCGTGGCGGGGTGCGATGTCCGTTCAGGGGCGCATCGGCCCGCGGCGTGAGGCGCGTCAGCGCGAGCGCGGCGCGCTCGTGGAGCCGCGCACCACGAGCTGGGGGACGATGTCGATGGGCCGCAGCTGCTCGTCGTCCCGGGGGAGCAGGAGGTCGACGCAGCGCCGGCCGAGCTCGGCGAAGTCGACCTGGACAGTGGTGAGCGGCGGCCAGAAGTGCTTCGCCTCCGGGATGTCGTCGTAGCCGACCACCGATAGGTCGCCGGGGACGTCCAGGCCGTAGGACCGAGCCGCGTGCACGAGCCCGAGCGCCATCTGGTCGTTCGAGCAGAACACGGCCGTGCAGTCCCGCCACCGCAGGAGCTCGCGCCCGGCGTGGTAGCCGAAGTCGGCCGTCCAGTCCCCGAGGATCGGCGCCACGACGGGCATGTCGCGGTCGGACATCTCGCGGAGGAAGCCCTGCATCCGGGCATCGGCCTCGATCCAGTCCTGCGGCCCGGCGATGTGGCGGACGTACTCGTGGCCGAGGTCGAGCAGGTGCGCCGTGGCGAGCCGGGCGCCCTCCATCTGGTCCACCCAGAGCGCGGTCGGGTCCTCGCCGACGCTGGCGCGCATGGTGACGTACGGCGTCCGGATGCCGAGCTCCTCGATGAGGTCGAACACCTTCTGCTGCGGGGCGATCACCACGATCCCCTCGACGTCGAGGTCCAGCAGCCGCTGGATGCTCTCGCGGACCGCCTCGTCCGTCGTCTCCGTGAGGGTGGACGTCGTGACGTTGTACCCGCGGGCCACCGCGGCGTCCTCGATCGCCTGCAGTGCGACCGCCGGGCCGTAGTGCGCCCGTCGAGCGGTGAGGACGCCGATCGTGTGCGTCCGGCTCGTCACCAGTGCCCGTGCTGCGCGGTTCGGGCGGTACTGCAGCTGCTCCATGGCAGCGAGGACCCGGTCGCGGGTCTCGGCCCTGATGGCGTCCGAGTTGTTGAGGACCCGGGAGACCGTCTGGTGGGAGACCCCGGCGACCCGTGCGACGTCGCGGATGCTGGGCGCACGCGACTGCTGTGCTCGCGTCGACGCCATTGCTGCTCATTCCTGCCCGGTGTCGTGGCACGTCGATGTGCACGTTCACATTCCGGGCCTGATCATTATGCACGCCTCGCTGCTCCACGCCACCCGGGTCCGACGGCGGACCCGGGTGGGCCGTCGGCTGACGCAGGCCGACCACGCGCGGGGGCGCGGGGCCGTCCCGCGTCCCCGGGCGTCCGGGCCGCGTCGGTGGCGTCAGAGTCGCCGGCCCGGTGGCATCAGAGCCAGTTGCGCTTGCGGAAGATCGCCCAGAGGACGCCCATGAGGACGAGCATCGCGACGATCGCGACCGGGTAGCCGAAGCGCCAGTGGAGCTCGGGCATGTCGTCGAAGTTCATGCCGTAGATGCCGGCGATGAGTCCGGGCGCGAAGAGGATCGCCGCCCACGACGAGATCCGCTTCACCTCCTCGCCCTGCCGGTGCGCCGCCCGCGCGAGCTGCCGGCTCTCCTCACCCTGGGCCAGGCTGGCGCTCGTCATCCGGCGCATGGCCTCGTTCTGCTCCTGGGAGACGAGCGTCGCGTGCAGGGTGAGGGCGTTCTCGAGCAGGGCACGGAAGGAGTCGACCCGCTCGGTGACCCGCAGGGCGTGGTCGAGGACGTTGCGCAGGCGGTGCTGGACCTCCTCGTCGACGCCGTACTTGTCGGCACCACGAAGCAGGCCCTTCACCATCGCCGGCACCGGGGTGGTCGCGCGCTGGAACCCGAGGACCTCGCTGAGCAGCTGGTAGATGCGCTTCGAGACACCCGGGTCGACCTGGCCCGCGAAGAGCTGGTCCTCGATGGCGTCGATCTCCTCCTGCAGGATCTCCACGATGGGCGCGTACCCGTCGACCACCTCGTCGAGCACGGCCGCGGTGACGGCCTCGGAGCCGCGGGCGAGGAAGTCCGGGTCGGCCTCGCACCGGGCGCGCAGCGCCGCGAGGTCCGGTCGCTCGGCGTGCCGGACGCTCACCACGAAGCGGGCACCGACGAAGAGGTGGACCTCACCGAAGCGGACCTCCTCGGCGGTGCGGTCGTACCAGGCCGGCCGGAGGACGAGGAAGAGCGTGTCCCCGTACCGTTCGAGCTTCGCGCGCTGGTGTCCCTTGCGGGCGTCCTCCACCGCGTTCTCGTGCAGGTCGAACTCGGTGGCGACGGCTGCGAGCTCGGACGGTTCGGGGCGGAGCAGCCCGATCCACGCGAGGTCGCCCTGCATGGCGCGCGACGGGGTCGACGGCGAGTCGACGCGGTGTCCTGCGACGTAGACGGCGTTGTCGATCAGTGCCATGGCGTGCTCCTTGCGGTGTCGGGAGCAGGCAGGCGCGAACCGCCCGAGGGCGGCGCGGGATCAGGAACGGGGCGCGTGGATCCGTTCGGGCAGGATCCGTCGGCCCGATCGAGGATGGTCACCCGACATCGCGCCTCACCTGCCCTTCTGGTCGTCCGTGGGCTGCCTCGTGCAGCCGACGTCCGAGCCTACGCTCGCCCCACGTGGACGTCGACCCGGCCGGCCACCGTGGAGCCGAGTGTGAGTGCCTTCACATGTCCCAGACGTCGCGGTTCGACGAGGCGACGGCGACCGCTCCCGCCCCCGGCGCCGCCACCACGTCCGCATGGTGGTAGGAGAACGTACTGGTCGGCTACGGCGTGATGCGGAGCCCGGCCTGTTCGGTCTCGGCGAGCTGCCACCCGAGCCAGGGGCTCCACGCGAAGGGCGCACCGGACACCGAGGCCCGCAGCTCGTCCTCCGACACCCAGGCGTACTCGGCGACCTCGTCCTCCGCGGGCGCCGGCACGTCGTCGGTCACGGCGCGGAACACCGGGCAGACCTCGTTCTCGACGATCCCCGAGGCGTCGACCGCGCGGTACCGGAAGTCCGGCAGGACGGACTCGACGTCGCGGACGGTGATGCCCAGCTCCCGCGAAGCCCGTCGGGCGATGGCGTCCTCGAACGTCTCGTCGGGCCCGGGGTGGCCGCAGAAGGTGTTCGTCCACACCCCCGGCCACGTCTTCTTCGACAGCGCACGGCGGGTCACGAGGACCTGCCCGGCGGTGTTCCGCACGTGGCACGAGAAGGCCAGGTGGAGGGGCGTGTGGTCGGTGTGCACCGTGAACTTGTCCGCCGTGCCGACCGGGGTACGGTCATCGGCCAGCAGCACCACGGATTCAGGGAAAGTCGTCATCTGCACCGATAGGTTAGGCCAATGAGCGAGGAAGCGACCACCGTGGCGCAGAACGACCTCGCGCTCGTCGACGACTGCCTCGAGCGCTTCTTCGCCGTGTCGAGCGCGCGCGCCGAGCGGTACGGCGGTCCGAACCCGGAACTCTGGCGGGTGCTCCGCAAGGCGAGCATGGGCGGCAAGCGCTTCCGGCCGCGCATGGTCCTCACCGCCTACACGGCGCTCGGGGGCACCGACACCGCGGCGGCCGTGCAGGTCGGCGCCGCCTACGAACTCCTGCACACCGCGCTCGTCGTGCACGACGACGTCATCGACCGCGACTGGTCCCGCCGTGGGCAGCCGAACGTCGCCGGGTCCTTCCGCGACACCGGCACCACGGGCGGCCTCCCGCTGCCGACCGCCGAGCACCGTGGCACGAGCGCCGCGGTCATCGCCGGGGACCTCGCGCTCGCCGCGGCACCCCGCTTCATCGAGGCGTCCGGCGTCACGGGGGAGCGTCGCTCCCGGCTGCTCGACATCTTCGACGAGGCCGTGTTCGCGAGCGCCGCGGGCGAGATGGCCGACGTCGACCTGGCCCTCGGGCCGATGCCGACGGTCGACGACGTCCTGGCGATGGAGCGCGCGAAGACGAGCGTGTACTCGTTCGAGGCGCCGCTGCAGTCCGGCGCCGTGCTCGCGGGGGCTCCGGAACCGATCGTCGCCGCGCTCGGGGCGTTCGGCCGTGAGATCGGCATCGCGTACCAGATCGTCGACGACCTGCTCGGGGTCTTCGGTGCCGAGGCCGAGACCGGCAAGACCGTCCTCGGCGACCTGCGCGAGGGCAAGCGCACCGTGCTCATCGCCCACGCCGCGGCGACGGACTGCTGGCCCGATCTGTCGCAGCACCTCGGCGACCCGGACCTCACCGAGGAGCGAGCCGCCGAGCTCCGTGCCACGCTGGTGTCCTGCGGCGCCAAATCCGCAGCCGAAGAGCGCGTCGCCGAGCACACGGCCCTGGCCCGCGCCGAACTCGCAGGTCTGCCCTACGACCTCGCCGACCGACTGGAGTCCATCGTGTCCGAACTCGTGGAGCGCGCCCGGTGACCACCGAGCACCACCTGCAACGCGAACGCCCCGCCCGACTCCCGCTCTACGACGCGACCGCCGAGGCCGCCTCCGGGGTCGTCATCGACCGGTACTCGACGTCGTTCGGCCTCGCCTCACGTCTGCTGAAGCGGGACGCCCGCGAGCACATCCGCAACGTGTACGCGCTCGTCCGGGTCGCCGACGAGGTCGTGGACGGCCCCGCGACGGAGGCCGGTCTCGACCGCGAGTTGGCCCGCACGGTGCTCGACGAGCTCGAGCGCGACACGGAGCGCGCGGTGGAGCTCGGCTTCTCGACGAACCCGGTCGTGCACGCCTTCGCCCGCTCGGCCCGCGTGACCGGCTTCGGTCCGGAGCTCACCCGGCCGTTCTTCGCGTCGATGCGCATGGACCTCGACCGCACCGTGCACGACGACGACTCCTTCCGCGAGTACGTCTACGGCTCCGCCGAGGTCGTCGGTCTGATGTGCCTCCGCGCGTTCGTGTACCGCGCCGGCCGCCCGACGTTCGACGACTCCGTGCTCGTCGAGGGTGCCCGGGCGCTCGGTGCCGCGTTCCAGAAGGTCAACTTCCTCCGCGACCTGCACGCCGACTTCGAGGTCCTCGGCCGCTCGTACTTCCCCGGCGTCGACATCCGCACCTTCGACGAGGCCACCAAGGTGCGGCTCGTCGCCGACGTCCAGGCAGACCTCGACCGGGCCGCGATGACCATCCCGCTGCTGCCCAAGGACGCCCGCCACGCGGTCGGCCTCGCCCACGCGCTGTTCCAGGAGCTCAACACGCGCATCGCGCGGACGCCCGCAGCGCAGCTGGTGGCGACGCGCGTGCGCGTCCCCAACCCCGTCAAGGCACGGCTCGCCGCGCAGGTCCTGTCCGGTCGTGGGCCGGCCACGCGACGGCCTGGAGGCACGGCATGACCCCGCCCCGCGCCTCCCGTCCGACCGGCTCCGTGTCCGCCACCCGGCGCAAGGTGCCCGCCCGGCGCGCCGTCGTGATCGGCGGCGGCATCAGCGGGCTCGCGTCCGCAGCGCTGCTCGCGCGCGACGGCTACGCCGTCACGCTGCTCGAGCAGCGCAGCCAGCTCGGCGGTCGAGCCGGCTCGTGGGAGCGCGACGGCTTCACGTTCGACACCGGCCCGTCCTGGTACCTCATGCCCGAGGTGTTCGACCACTTCTTCCAACTGCTCGGCACCACCGCGGCCGAGCAGCTCGACCTCGTCACGCTCGACCCCGGCTACCGCGTGTACTCCGAGGGACACGACGAGCCGCTCGACCTGCGCGCCGACAAGGAAGCCAACATCGCGCTCTTCGAGTCGGTCGAGCCCGGCGCCGGTGCACGCATCCGGAAGTACCTGGACTCCGCCGAGGAGACCTACGCGATGGCGGTGCGGCGGTTCCTCTACACGACCTTCGCGGACCTCCGGAAGCTCGCTGCCCCGGACGTCCTGCGCCGGCTCCCGAAGCTCCTCCGCCTGCTCACCGAGCCCCTCGCGAAGTACGCGGAGACCGCCGTGCGCGACCGACGGCTCTGGCAGGTGCTCGGTTACCCGGCGGTGTTCCTCGGCACCAGCCCGTACAAGGCGCCGAGCATGTACCACCTGATGAGCCACCTCGACCTCGCCGACGGCGTGCAGTACCCGAAGGGCGGCATCCACGAGATCATCGGCGCGATCGGCCGGCTCGCCCGGGCCGAGGGCGCCCAGGTGATCGCGGGCGCGAAGGTCGAGCGGATCCTCGTCGAGGACGGTCACGTCACGGGCGTCGTGCACCGCGACCGCGACGGTGGACAGCACGTCGCCCCTGCCGACCTCGTGGTGAGTGCGGCGGACCTCCGGCACACCGAGCTGCAACTGCTCGACCCCGAGCACCGCTCGTACCCGGCGAAGCACTGGCAGAAGCGTGACCCGGGGCCGTCCGCGGTGCTCGTGTACCTCGGTGTCGACGGGCCGGTGCCGGGCCTCCTGCACCACACGCTCGTGTTCACCGCCGACTGGCAGGCGAACTTCGGCGCGATCTTCGGGAAGGACCGGCACGTCCCGGACCCGGCGTCGATCTACGTCTGCGCCCCGAGCGAGACCGACACGACCGTCGCGCCGCCCGGGTCGAGCAACCTCTTCGTCCTCGTGCCGCTGCCCGCGGACCTGTCGATCGGCAAGGGCGGCATCGACGGGGCCGGTGACTTCGAGGTCGAACGGATCGCGGACCGCGCGATCGACGTCATCGCCGAGCGCGCCGGCGTGCCCGACCTCCGCGACCGCATCCGGGTCCGCCGGACGATCGGCCCGCAGGACTTCGCCGACGACTACAACGCCTGGAGCGGCTCGATGCTCGGGCCCGCGCACACCCTGGCGCAGAGTGCGTTCTTCCGCGAGCCGAACCGGTCGAAGGAGGTCGACGGGCTCTACTACGTCGGTGCCTCGACAACTCCGGGCATCGGGTTGCCGATGTGCCTGATCAGTGCCGAGGTGCTGCTCAAGCGTCTCCACGGCGACACCAGCACCGAGCCGCTCCCGACCCCGCTCGTGCGGGACGCGGCGGTCTGATGCCGGGGCTGTACCTCGCCGGGCTGGTCGTGTCGCTCGTCGGCATGACCGTGCTCGACGCCCGCTTCCGGCTGTTCTTCTGGCGGGCACCGTGGCGGGCGGCGGCGGTCATGGCGATCGGCATGGTGTTCTTCCTCGTGTGGGACGTCGCCGGGGTCGCTGCGGGCATCTTCTTCATCGGGCCGCAGCGGGTCCTGACCGGACTCGTCGTGGCCCCCGAGGTCCCGGTCGAGGAGATCTTCTTCCTCCTGCTGCTCTGCTACACGACGATGAACGCCTTCGGGGCGGTCACGCCGCTCGTGGCGAAGGCACTGGATCGGCGGCGCACGTGAACTCCCACGCCGCCTACGCGCTGCTCGCGGTGCCGTTCCTCGCGGTGGCGGTCGTCGTGGCGGTCACGGCCGGTGTCGTCGCGGCTCGCCGTGCCCGGGCAGCCGGACGCCGGTCGGGGCACGGCCGCCGGACCGCCCTCGTGAGCGGGCTCGTCACGGCGGGGGTGCTCCTCGTGATGACGATCGTGTTCGACAACGTGATCGTGACGCTGCGCGTGGTGGCGTACGACCCGTCGCTCATCAGCGGTGCGAAGATCGGTGCGATCCCGGTCGAGGACCTCGCGTACTCGGTCGGCGCGGTCCTGCTGCTGCCGGCACTCTGGGTGCTGCTCGATCGTCCGTCCCGGGCCGACCCTTCGGCCCGACCCTCGAGCACCGCGACGCCCGCCCGGCCGTCGAGTGACGCGCCGCCGGCGCGACCGTCCCGCATCGCGCCGCCGGCGCGACCGTCCGCAGAAGGCGAGCCGACCCCATGACCGCGACCCGTGCCTCCCGGCCGTCGATCCTGCGTGCGCTCTTCACGTCCTCGCGGCCGATCAGCTGGGTGAACACCGCCTACCCGTTCGGTGCCGCGTACCTGCTCGGCACGGACGTCTTCGGCTCGGTGCTCGGTGTCGTGACCTTCGTCGTCGGGGTGGTGTACTTCCTCGTGCCGTACAACCTCGCGATGTACGGGATCAACGACGTCTTCGACTACGAGTCCGACCTGCGGAACCCGCGCAAGGGCGGTGTCGAGGGCGCCCTGCTCGACAAGAGCGTGCACCGGACCACGCTGTGGGCGGTCGTCATCACCAACGTGCCCTTCCTCGTCGCGCTCGTCGTGCTCGGCGGCCTGAGCGGGAACGGTCCGTGGTCGTGGCTCGTGCTCGCGATCAGCGTGTTCGCCGTGATCGCCTACTCGGCGCCGGGGCTGCGGTTCAAGGAGAAGCCGTTCCTCGACTCCCTGACCTCGTCGACGCACTTCGTGTCGCCGGCCGTGTACGGGCTCGCGCTCGCCGGACCGCACTGGACGGGGCAGCTCGTCGCCGTGTGCGTCGCGTTCTTCCTGTGGGGCGTCGCGTCGCACGCGTTCGGTGCGGTGCAGGACGTGCTCGCCGACCGTGCAGGTGGCATCGGTTCGGTGGCGACCGTGATCGGCGCCCGGGCCACCGTCCGGCTGGCGTTCGTGGCGTACGTCGTCGCGGGCGTCGTCCTGCTGTTCTCGGCGTTCCCGGGGCCGATCGCCGCGGTCGTCGTCGTGCCGTACGCGCTCAACGTGCTGCCGTGGTGGAACGTCACCGACGCCGGGGCCGAGGCGGCGAACGCGGGTTGGAAGCGGTTCCTGTGGATCAACTACCTCGCCGGGTTCCTCGTGACGATGGCGCTCATCGCGTACGCATTCGTCCGCTGACGCGGGCGTGGCGGGCGCGCGGGGTCTGACCTCGCGGACCTCGTGAGGTTCCAAAATGGTGGCATCTCGACGACTGGCACGCCCGTCCGCGGAACCTCGCGGTCATGGGCACGGCGAGTCGTGGAACCTCGGAGCCAGGCCCCACATCGATCGGTCCGCGCGTCGCTCGCTGTCGGCAACGCCTGACAGACTGGAGGGACGTGCGCCGTCGAGGCCGCACGGGTCGAACACGAAGGAGTGCACGCATGCCGGTCCGCATCATCCACGTCGGTCTCGGAGGGTGGGGCGGCAACTGGGCCCGCACCGCCATCCCCGAGGTGTCGGAGGTCGAGGTCGTCGGCATCGTCGACCCGGTACCCGCGACGCTGGACGCCGTGCGGACGGACCTCGGCCTGCCGGCCTCCGCCGCGTTCGCGTCCCTCACCGAGGCACTCGCCGGTGTCGAAGCCGACGCGGTCGTCATCACCGCCCCGGCCGTCACGCACGTCCCGCTCGCGCTCGAGGCCCTGGACGCCGGCAAGCACGTCCTCGTCGAGAAGCCCTTCGCCAACACCGCGGAAGAGGCCGCGACCGCCGTCCGTCGCGCCGAGGAACTCGGGCTCGTGCTGCAGGTCAGCCAGAACTACCGCTGGTACCCGGCGCCGAGGGTCGTCACCGAGCTGCTCGAGGCGGACGCGGTCGGCGAGGTCGCCACGATCGACGTCGACTTCCGCCAGTGGGACAACGACCTGGCGTTCGAGGAGCACCCGCACTACCGCTTCCCGCACGCGATGATCAACGACATGGCGATCCACCACTTCGACCTGATGCGGATGGTCACCGGCCGCGAGCCCGTGCGGGTCTACGCCCGGGCGTCGTCGCCGTCGTTCAGCAAGTACCAGGACGAGGCGATCGCGTCGATGCTGATCGAGCTCGAGGGCGGGCTGGTCGTCAGCTACCGCGGGAGCTGGCTCTCGCGGGCACCCCGGACGGCCTGGGCGGGGGAGTGGAGCATCCAGGGGTCGGACGGCGAACTGTGGTTCACGAGCCGTGCGGGTGAGCCGAACGCCGTCGAGGGCGACCGCGTCACGCTCCGCCGCACGCAGGACGACGACGCCGAGGCGGTGGAGCTCCCGACGATGGAGCACACCGACCGGCAGGGTGGGCTGCAGGCGTTCGCGCGGTCGGTCACGGTCGGATCGGCACCGGAGACGAGCGGTCGCGACAACCTCCGCAGCCTCGCGGTGATGGAGGCGGCGCAGCGGTCGGCCGAGTCCGGCGTCCCCGAGGACGTCGTCGTCCCGGAGTAGGCCGCACCGGCCGCACCGGCCGCACCGGCCGCACCGGCGGCG
>NZ_JBPUGH010000126.1:0-10056 GCF_051548005.1 Curtobacterium flaccumfaciens
GTCCCAGGCCGACCACTCGAGTGCGTCGAGCGGCGACGCCGGCAGCAACGCGGAGGCCGGTCCGGGCACGGCGACGGCCGACCCGACGAGCACCGCGGTGCCGAAGACGGCCTCGAAGGCCGACGTCGACGCCGCGAAGCAGGAGCTCGACGACCTCCAGGGCATCGAGCGCGCGATCAAGGCGAACCTGCGGAAGGCGGGCCAGACCGCGAACGTGCAGTTCACGGTCGACGCCCGCGGACTCACCGTGCGGCTCGTCGGCAGCGAGACCTACTTCGCGACGAACAGCGCCGACCTGTCCGACCAGGCGAAGCGGATCATGGACGCGATCGCGCCGGTGCTGAAGACGAGCGACCACGACGTCAGCATCGAGGGGCACGCCGACCAGCGGAACTCGACCGCACCGTACGCCACGAACTGGGAGCTCAGCGCGGCGCGGGCCACCGGGGTGCTGCGCGACCTCGTGGAACGCGGAGGCCTCCCGGCAGCCCACGTGCAGAGCGTCGGTTACGGGTCGAGCCGGCCGCTCGCGAAGGGCGAGTCCGACCAGGCACTCACCCTGAACCGACGGGTCGACATCGTGGTGCTGTCGAACCAGGACCAGGACGTCAGCGCGCTGATGCCCGCCCTGGCCGCGGCCCAGGACACCGCGAAGGGGGTCACCCACGGGTAGCGCGCTCCGAACCGCGACGACGCTGCCGCCCCAGAAGGGGGCACAGCGCTGACGGGTGGTCCACAGCGGACCGATAGACGCACCCGTGATCGAGACCGCCGCAGCACCGCCGTCGACGTCCGGCGTGCCCGCGCGGACCGACGCGGCGACGGGCCCGTCCGTGGACGCACCCGTCGACGTGTACGACTTCGCCCGCCCGTCGACCCTCGCCCGTGAGCACGCGCGGGTGCTCGAGCTCGCCTTCGAGACCTTCGCCCGGCAGTGGGGCACCCAGCTCACCGCGAAGGTGCGCGCCGTCAGCCAGGTCACGTGCGAGTCCGTCCAGATGAAGACCTACGACGAGTACGCCGCGTCGCTGCCCGCCCTCACCGGCATGGTCCTGCTCCCGATCGCCGACGTCGTGCCGAAGGGCGTGCTCCAGGTCCCGCTCGACGCCGCGCTCACCTGGGTGTCGCACGCGCTCGGCGCCTCGAAGCCGCTGCCGACCCCCGAGCGGACGTTCACCCCGATCGAGCAGGCCCTCGTCCGCAAGATCGTCGAGGACGCGCTCGACGACCTCCGCTACTCGTTCGGCGGGCTCCTCGCCCACGACGTGACCGCCGGCGGTTTCCAGTTCAACTCGCAGTTCGCCCAGGCCGCCCAGAAGGGCGACCTGATGATCGTCGCCGCCTTCGAGATCCGCGTCGGCGAGCGGGTCGCCCCGGGGACGCTCGCGCTCCCCGCCGAGGCGGTCCTGCCGCAGCTCGGTGAGACCGCGACGCACGTCTCCGCAGCCGAGGCCCGCCACCTGCTCGACGAGCAACTCGCGAACGTGCCCGTCGGCGTCGCCCTGCGCTTCGCGCCCGCGACGGTGCTGCCGGCACAGGTCCTCGGGCTCGCCGTCGGCGACCTGCTGCCGCTGCCGCACCCGCAGCACCGCCCCCTCACCATCGCGGTCGACGGCGAGCCCGTCGGCACCGCGGCCGTCGGCGCGAACGGGTCGCGCCTCGCCGGCATCGTCGTCACCACCACCGCAGCTACGGAGCCCTCCGCATGACCGCCACCACCACCCTCCACGCCACCGCCGCCGACTCCCTCGTGGTCGCCCTGCCGACGGCGGCGCCGCTCAGCGCGGTGGCACTGCCGGGAGGCGCGACACCGGCCGTGCTCGAAGCGGCGGCCACCGGGGTGGTCGCGTCGTTCGTCGGCGGCCTGTCGGCCGACCTCGTGCTCGTCCTCACCGATCTCGACGCCGTGACCGCGGCGGGCGGGACCGACCACGGCATCGTGGACGTCACCGACGTGCTCCGCCCCTCGCTCGAGGCGGCGGCGTCGGTCCTCGGCATCGGGGTGCTCGGCGACGCCCGGCTCGAGTCCGGCTCGGCGCTCCTCGCCGACCCGGAGACCGCGGTGTTCGAGCTGACCGCGGGCGGTGTGCCCGGCGGCTGGTTCGGCATCCGGGTGCGCGAGAACGGCACCGTGTCGGCGTCGCACGTGCCCACCGTCGCGGCGCCGGTCGGGAACCTCGGCCGCATCAACAACGTCGAGATGACCCTCACCGTCGAGATCGGCCGCACGCGGATGTCCGTGCGCGACGTGCTCGGCATGGAGCCCGGCGCCGTCGTCGAGCTCGACCGCAGCGCCGGCGCACCCGCCGACGTCCTGCTCAACGGGCGCCTCATCGCACACGGCGAGGTCGTCGTCGTCGACCAGGACTACGCCGTCCGCATCACGAAGATCCTCGACGTCGCCGAGACGGTCTGAGCGTGGACACCGCGGTCATCGTCCTCCGCGTCGCGCTCTCGCTCGGCGTGGTGCTCGCCCTCATGTGGGTGCTGCACCGGGTCAGCCGGAAGAAGCTCGTCGGCGGGAAGGCACACGGTCGTCGTGCCGCGTCGGTCGAGGTCGTCGGTCGTCAGGGCATCGGCGGCAAGGCGAGCGTCGTCGTGGTGGACGTCGAGGGGGAGCGGCTCGTGCTCGGGGTCACCGAACACGGGGTGTCGCTCCTGACGAGCGGCCAGGCGCCTGCGCCGGCGCCGGAGCTGACGATCGTCACCGGTCCCGTCGTCCTGCCCACGCGACGGGGCGCGACACCGACCGGGGACCCGGCTCCGACCCCGTCGGCCGACGTGTTCCGTCGCGAACTCGAGCAGCAGACCGGAGCCGAGCCGCGCCTCCCGGCCGACCGTGCTGACGCGAGCGACGCGACCGACGTGACGGACGGTGCCGCGGCGCCGCTGCCGATGCGCCCGCGCAACCGGCGCCCGCAGCGCGCCGTGGTCCCGACCGCGGCGCAGCTGCAGGGCTCGATCCTGTCCGCCGACACCTGGCGGCAGGCCGCAGCGGCCCTGAAGAACCGGCGAGCCGGGTGACCGCCCTGCGGTCCGGTCGACTGATCGCCCTCGTCCTCCTCGGGCTGGCGATGGTCGCCGGCTTCCTCCTGCTCACGGCGTCCGGCGCGCACGCGGCCGGCGTCGTGCAGCCGACCGCGCCGGCGACCCCGACCCCGCCCGCGACGGGCGACTTCAGCGTCAGCGTGAACGGCCCGGACGGCACGCCGTCGTCCGCCGTCGTGACGCTCATCGGCATCACGCTCCTCAGCGTCGCACCGGCCCTCATGCTCATGATGACGTCGTTCACGAAGATCTTCGTCGTCCTCGCGATGACCAGGAACGCCCTCGCGCTCCAGTCGATCCCGCCGAACCAGGTGCTCGCCGGGCTCGCGCTCTTCCTGTCGCTGTTCGTGATGGCGCCGGTCATCGGGCACATCAACGACGACGCCCTGCAGCCGTACCTCGCCGGCCACCTCGACTTCAACCAGGCGGTCGAGGTCGGCACGAAGCCGCTCCGGACGTTCATGCTGCACCAGACGCGCGAGGAGGACGTCGCCCTCATCACCCGCGCGGCCGGTCAGGCGAACCCGAAGGACATCGCGGACGTGCCGATGACGACCGTGATCCCGGCGTTCATCATCTCCGAGCTGCGGAGCGCGTTCATCATCGGGTTCGTCATCTTCATCCCGTTCCTCGTGATCGACCTCGTCGTCTCCGCGGCGCTCATGTCGATGGGCATGATGATGCTCCCGCCGGTGATGATCTCGCTGCCGTTCAAGATCCTGCTGTTCGTCCTCGTCGACGGCTGGGGCCTCATCATCAAGTCGCTCATCGAGTCGTACCAGGTGGTGCACTGATGGACCAGCAGGCCGTCCTCGACCTCGTGCTGCAGGCGCTCCTCGTCGCCGGCAAGCTCGCCGCACCCGTGCTCGTGACGTCGCTCGTGGTGGGCTTCGCGATCTCGCTCTTCCAGTCCGTGACCCAGATCCAGGAGGTCACGCTGTCGTTCGTCCCGAAGGCCGTCGCGGTGGCGGTCGCCCTGGTGATCTGCGGCAACTGGATGATCTCGGAGATGATCGCGTTCACGCACACCGCGTTCGACATGATCCCGAAGCTCCTCGGGGCGGCGTGATGGAGCTCGCGTTCGACGCCGCACGCCTCGAGGGGACGATGCTCGCGGGCGTGCGCCTCGTGGCGTTCTTCGTCATCGCGCCGCCGTTCTCCTACAAGGCGTTCCCCGGCACCGTGAAGGTCGTGCTCGGCATCGGGCTCGCCATCGGGGTCGCACCCCGGGTCGCGGCGGGCTACGCCCCGGCCGACACCGGCACGTTCCTCGTCGCCCTGGTCACGCAGCTCGTGGTGGGTCTCGCCCTCGGGTTCCTCGTGTTCCTCGTCTTCGCGGCCGTGCAGTCCGCCGGCGCACTCATCGACCTGTTCGGTGGGTTCACCCTCGCGGCGGCGTTCGACCCGCAGTCGCAGGTGCAGGGCGCGCAGTTCACACGGCTGTTCCAGATGACGGCGCTCGCACTCCTCTTCGCCTCGGGCGGCTACCAGCTCATCGTCGCCGGGCTCGTGCGGTCGTTCGACGCCGTGCCGCTCGTCGCCGCGGACGGCTCGCCGGGCGGCTTCGCGCTCGGGGGCTTCGCCGGGGTCCTCGTGCACGCCCTGACGCAGATGTTCCTCGCGACGCTGCAGATCGCCGGGCCGCTCGTCGTCGTGCTCTTCCTCGCCGACGTCGGGCTCGGGCTGCTCACCCGCGTCGCCCCGGCGCTGAACGCCTTCCAGATGGGCTTCCCGATCAAGATCGGCCTCACCGTCCTGTTCGCGGGTGCGCTCGTGATGGCGCTGCCCTCCGTCGTGTCGTCGCTCACCGGCGACGCCGTCCAGGCGATCACGGGCAGGGGGTGACGGCGTGTCCGACAGTGGAGAGCGGTCCGAGAAGGCCACCGACAAGCGGATGCGCGAGGTGCACCGCAAGGGGCAACTCGGCCGGTCGCAGGACCTCGGCGCGTGGGTCGGGATCGGTGCGGCGGCGGTGATGATCCCCGCGGCGGTCGGCAACGCGGCAGCGGCGGGGGAGTCCCAGCTCGCGGCGGTGCGGACCGTCATCGCGGACCCCACGATCGGCACGATGAACCGGGTGTTCGCCGAGGCCATGGCGTCCGTCGGCACCATCATCGGCCCGATGCTCGGGGTCACCGCGGTCGCCGTGCTCGCCGCCGCCGTGGCCCAGGGCGGCGTGCACTTCCGCCGGATGGCGCCGCAGCCCGACCACTTCGACCCGGTGCAGGGGATCAAGCGTGTGTTCGGCGTGCAAGCGCTGTGGAACGGCGTCAAGGCGCTGCTGAAGACCACGGTCGTCGGGCTCGTGCTCTGGTTCGCCGTGCAGGGGCTCGTCCCCGTCCTCATGACCAGCGGCTCGCTGCCGCTGACCGCGGTGCTCGCTGCCGCCGGGGACGGCGTCGGCACACTGCTCCGTGCGGCGATCGCCGCGGGGCTGCTGCTCGCCGCGGTGGACGTGTTCGTGGTCGTCCGCCGGAACCGGAAGCGCACGATGATGACCAAGCGCGAGGTCAAGGACGAGAACAAGCAGTCCGACGGCGACCCCTTGATCAAGTCGCAGCGTCGCTCGCGGCAGATGGCGATGAGTCGCAACCGGATGATCTCGGCCATCGGCGACGCGGACGTCGTGATGACCAACCCGACGCACTACGCCGTCGCGATCAAGTACGAGGCGGGCAAGTCCGCGCCGCGCGTCGTCGCCAAGGGCGCGGGGCCGGTCGCCGCCGCGATCAAGGACCGGGCGCTCGAGGCCCGCGTGCCGATCGTGCAGGACGTCCCGCTCACCCGCGCCCTGCACGCCGCGTGCGAGCTCGGGCAGGAGATCCCGGTCGACCTCTACACGCCGGTGGCCCGCGTGCTGTCGTTCGTCATGCAGCTCGCGGCCCGCGGCGCGGCTGCCGGCACGCACGCCGCGCCGCGTCCGACGACCGAGGCCGAGGTCGCGACCGTCCTCGACCCGACGACGCTCACGGGCGACGTCCGGCCCCGCAAGCTCCGCGCCCCGCGCCCTGCCCAGACCCCGCGCCCTGCCCAGACCCCGCGCCCTGCCCAGACCCCGCGCCCTGCCCAGACCCCGCGCGAAGGCGCTCCGAACGAAGGGGTTCCCGCGTGAACCGCAAGGACCTGCCGAAGCTCGCCGTCCCGGTCTTCATCGTCGGCATCATCCTGCTGCTGATCCTGCCGGTACCGTCGTTCCTGCTCGACGTGCTCATCATCTGCAACATCCTGCTGGCGCTCGTCATCCTGCTCACGACGCTGTTCGTGAAGAAGCCGCTCGACTTCTCGGTGTTCCCGTCGCTGCTGCTCGTCGCGACGCTGTTCCGCCTCGGCCTGAACGTCGCCTCCACGCGCCTCGTGCTCGGCGAGGGCTTCGCGGGCGACGTCATCCAGGCGTTCGGACACGTCGCCGTGTCCGGGTCGATCATCATCGGCGCCGTGATCTTCCTCATCCTCGTCGTGATCCAGTTCGTGGTCGTCACGAAGGGTGCCGAGCGCGTCGCCGAGGTGGGCGCCCGCTTCACGCTCGACGCGATGCCGGGCAAGCAGATGGCGATCGACGCCGACCTGAACGCGGGGCTCATCACGGACGCCGAGGCGAAGGAGCGCCGCGCGGCGGTCTCCGCGGAGGCCGACTTCTACGGCGCGATGGACGGTGCCTCGAAGTTCGTCAAGGGCGACGCCATCGCGGGCATCCTCATCATCGTCATCAACCTCGTCGGCGGCATCGCGATCGGGATGACCCAGAACGGCCTCTCGATCACCGACGCCCTCGGCAGGTACGGCATCCTGACGATCGGCGACGGGCTCGTCACGCAGATCCCCGCGCTCCTCATGGCGGTGTCCACGGGCATGATCGTGACCCGCTCCGGCGCCGAGACCGAGATGGGCTCGAGCGCCGCTGCCCAGCTCGGCCAGTCGCGGAACGCCCTCACCATCGCCGGGGTCGCCGCGATCGCGATGGGGTTCATTCCCGGCATGCCGATCGCGGCGTTCCTCATCGTCGGCGGGCTCCTCCTGTTCACCGGGTGGCGCATCGGGCAGAACGCGAAGCGCGAGGCCGCGGCGGCCGAGCAGGCGCATGCACTGGAATCCGCCGCCCCGAGTGCCGACACCCCGGAGGACCTCATCGAGCAGATGCGCGTGCACGCGCTCGAGATCCTGCTCGCCCCCGACCTCGTCGACATGGCGTCCGGCGCCTCGGACGACCTGCTCGGCCGGGTGCGCGCACTGCGCCGGAAGATCGCGGTCGACATGGGCATCGTCGTGCCGCCGGTCCGGACACGGGACAGCATCGACCTGCCGCCGTCGACGTACGCGATCCGGATCGCCGGCGTCGAGGCCGGCCGAGGGACCGCTCCGTCCCGCAGCGTCCTCGCCCTCGGGGACCAGCTCGACGGACTCCCGGGCACGGCCACCGTCGAGCCGGTGTTCGGCCTCGCCGGCAAGTGGGTGCCCGCAGAGCTCCGGCACGCCGCCGAGATGACCGGCGCGACCGTGATCGACCGGGTGTCCGTGCTCGTGACGCACCTGCAGGCCGTCATCGGCGACAACGCCGCGCGCCTGCTCACCCGCGAGGACGTCAAGGTCCTCACGGAGGGCGTCAAGCAGGTCAACCCCGCCGCGGTCGACGAACTCGTCCCCGGCATGCTGTCGATGGCCGAGCTCCAGCGGGTCCTGCAGGGACTCCTCGCCGAACGGGTGCCGATCAACGACCTCGGCCGCATCTGCGAGGCACTCACCCTCCGCGCGAAGGTGTCCACCGACCCGGAGGGGCTCGTCGAGTCCGCGCGTGCCGCTCTCGGGCCGGCGCTCGTCGCCCGCCATGCCGACGGCGGCGTGCTGCGGGTCATCATGATCGACCCGATGCTCGAACAGTCGATGCTCGAGGGGCTCCGCCCGTCGGAGCAGGGGAGCCAGATCGTCCTCGACGCGCACCGCATCGAGCAGGTCCTCGGGTCCGTGCGCGACGCGGTCCGCTCGGTGGAGGACCAGGGGCTCTCGGCGGTCCTCGTCTGCGCTCCGCAGCTCCGGCCCGCCGTGCACCGCATGGTGGCCGCGCAGTCGAACGGCCTGCCGGTGCTGTCGTACCAGGAGGCCACGGCCGCGGGCTCCACCATCGAGACCGTGGGGGTGGTCCGTGTCACCGACGCGGTTGCAGCGTGACGGCGCGACCCTCGAGGCGGTCCGCGACGCCGTCCGCGAGGAGTTCGGTCCCGCCGCCCGGATCGTCGCCGCCGAGCGGGTGACGACGCCCGGCATCGCCGGGATGTTCCGCAGGGCCCACGTCGAAGCGACGGTCGAGGTCCCCTCGCCGGACGAGGCGCCCACCGCCGTGGTCGCGATCGCCGACGGGCCCGTGCAGCGTGCGGGCATCGCGGCGCTCCTCGCCGACGCGGAGGCCGCCGAGGCGCGGATCACGGCGGCCGACGGCACCGGGTCGACGCGCGCCGACGCGTTCGCGTCGGTCCTCGACGGGTTCGTGGCCGACGGCATCGCACCAGCGTCCGCACCGGTGGTCCGCAGCCTGCCCGACCAGGGCGGGTCGCGCCTCCAGGCCGTCGCCGACAACCGGCCTGGAGGCGCGGATCACGTCCTCGACGACGTGTCGGTCCCCGACGCCCTGCTCGCATCGCCGCTGGTCGCCGCCGCACCGCCGGTGCGGCCCGTCGTACCGGCGGTCCGCTCCGCGGACGGCGACCTGGTCCTGCTCGTCGGTCGTGCGGGAGACGTCGACGCGGTCGCCGGGCTGTTCGCCACCCGGCACGCCCTCCGACCGACCGCGGCCGCGGACCGGCGCTCCGGGATCCTCGCACGCGCCGACGGCGTCCGGGACGGCGTGAGCGTGCTCGCGGTCGCCGCGTGGGACGACCGGTCGACGATCGAGGCGCTCGGCGCGGACCAGGTCTGGCTCGTCGTCGACGCGGGGCGGAAGACCGAGGACGCCGCGGCGATGCTCCGGGCGGTGGCGGCGCACGTCGCCGTCGCCGGGGTGGTGGCGATCGGAGCCGCGGAGACCGCCACGCCGGAGTCGGTGCACCTGCTGGGAGTGCCGGTCCTGTCGCTAGGCTGACGGGGTGCTGGTACTCACGCGGAAGGTCGGCGAGCGGATCCTCGTCGGTGACGACATCGTCATCACGGTGCTCGACGGCCGTGGCGACGGGGTGCGGATCGGCATCGACGCCCCGCGCGGTGTGAAGATCCAGCGTGAAGAGGTCGTCCGGGCGGTCATCGAGGCGAACGCCGAGGCAGCCGCTGCCGCCGGTGCTGCCGACGACGACGCCGAGGCCCGGCTCCGTCGTGCGCTGGGCGACCAGGGCGGTCCGTCGGCCGCGTCCTGATCGTCCGCTGCCTGGTTCCGCCCCGGCCTTCCGGGTTCCGCTGCCCGTTGTCGCTCGGCGTTCCCGGTGCGCTCCTCGGTGCGCCTAGAGGAGGACGACCGCGGCGGCGAGTCCTGCCCAGCAGGTGCTGGTGAGGGTGCCCACGATGAAGCGTTCGCGCGCCGCGGGGGAGTCGAGCTCGGAGAACCGGCCGAGGCCCTTCACCGCGATCACCGCTGCGACGATCTCGAGGTGACCGACGAGCGCGGCCCCGACGATCGCGAAGCGCTCCAGGAACCCGATCACCGCGCCGCCCCGGAGGACCTCCGAGGGCTGGGGAGCCGTCGGGAGCGTCGGGTCGCCGAGCGGCTCGTCCGTCGTGCTCACCAGGATGCCGCCGTGCGTGCCCCGTCGGACGTCGCCGCGGCGGAGGTCACGCCGCATCGCGACGCCGAGGACGGCCCCGGTGACGGCGCTGCCGGCGAGGATGCCGAGGAGGCAGACCGCGGCGGCGAGCACGGTGCCGGCGACGGGGTCGGGGGCGGTCGCGGCGAGCCCGGGTCCGGGTCCGGTACCGGTGCCGCCGCTGGAGCCCGTGCCGGCGCTGATGGTCCCGGTCGCGATGCGGACGGTGAGGAGGCCCAGGAGCACGACCACCGCCGGGGCCGCCCGGACGACGGGGTGCAGCGGG
>NZ_JBPUGH010000127.1:0-9845 GCF_051548005.1 Curtobacterium flaccumfaciens
GGCTGGCACCGGCCGGCACCGGCCGGCACCGGCCGCCGGCGTACCGGGCACCAACGCACCGGGGACCGGCGCACCGTCGCACGGCACCGGACGTCCGGTGCGCCGGACGGTGCGACGTCGTGCGCACGGTGGCAGGTTGTTCCGCCGCACCGTGTGGACGACCTCGCACCGAGCAGGCCGACCGCGCCGTGCGCCCGGCTCACACGGGGATGTGCGCCCGCTCCTGCTCTCCCACGACGAACCTCCGGTGCCACGCGAGCGCACCCTGGTCGGTCAGGCTCGCGACCTGGTCGACCACGGCGCGCAGCCGTCCGGCGTCGTCGGCCGCCGCACGCCAGTCGGCCGCGAAGCCCGGCTCGAGGTCCGCGCTCCCCGTCGCGGCCAGGGCGTCGAGCAGCTCGGTGAGGACCCGACGCTGCTCCTCGTACACGGGCTGCCGGTCGCCGTGCGTCATCACGAACGCCGCCACGATGCCCTTGAGGACCGCGATCTCGCCGATGATCTCCGGCGGGGTGACGACCGAGGCGGCGAACCGCACGAGCGACCCCGACGCGTAGGACTCCCGCGTCGCTGCCGTCGCCGTGCGTGCGAATCGCCCGATGAGCTGCGAGGTGAGGTTCTTCAGCCGCGCCAGGTCTCGTCGGGACCCGTCGTACGACGTCATCCACAGGGGCAGCGAGCGGAGCCGGTCGAAGGCCTCGAGCAGCTCCTCGCGGCTGAGGTCGTCCCCGACCCAGGCGTGCATGGCGGTCACGATGTCGTTCTCGCCGACCCGGTCACCGAGCGCCGCGACGTCGATGAAGCCCGCGACGACGGCGTCCTCGAAGTCGTGCACCGAGTACGCGATGTCGTCGGAGAGGTCCATCACCTGCGCCTCGATGCAGCGCTGCCGACGGGGAGCCCCGGCGCGCAGCCACTCGAACGCCGCGTGGTCGTCGTCGTAGAACCCGAACTTCGTGCGCCCGGAGGACGACTCGGACACGCCCTGGGACGCCGGCCACGGGTACTTGCAGCTCGCATCGAGGGAGGCCCGCGTCAGGTTCAACCCGTACGCGCGGTCGTCGTCCGGCCCGGAGCCGTAGACCTTCGGCTCGAGACGGGTGAGGAGTCGCAGGGTCTGCGCGTTCCCCTCGAAGCCGCCGATGTCCGCGGCCCAGGCGTTCACCGCGGTCTCGCCGTTGTGTCCGAACGGCGGGTGGCCGATGTCGTGCGCCAGGCACGCGGTGTCCACGACGTCCGGGTCGAGGCCGAGCGAGTCGGCGAGCTCACGGCCGACCTGGGCGACCTCGAGCGAGTGCGTCAACCGGTTCCGCGCGAAGTCGAGCCCCGTCGTGGGGCTGAGCACCTGGGTCTTCGCGGCGAGACGTCGGAGCGCGCTCGAGTGCAGCAGCCGGGCGCGGTCACGGGCGAAGTCGGAGCGACGGTTCGAGTGCTGCTCGGGGAGCCAGCGCTCGGCATCGGCCGGACCGTACGAGGCGGTGGCGCTCATCCGCCGCTGTGGTGCAGCTCGGCGGCGGCGAGCACCTTGCGGAACTCGGCGTCGACGTCGCGCGACTCGAGCCAGCGGTCGGGCAGGGCGGTCCGCTTCGGGTGACCGGCACGCCCACGGGGGCCCTCGACGTCCGCGCCCGGGTAGGGGGCCGTCCAGTCGAGCTTGCCGAGGAGGTCGTCGATCTCCTGCAGGGAGGACGCCATCGCGAGACCCGAGCGCACGTCGCCGCCGATCGGGTACCCCTTGAAGTACCACGCGACGTGCTTGCGGACGTCGCGGCAGCCGTGGTCCTCGGAGCCGAAGAACTCGACGAGGAGCTCGGCGTGCCGGCGGAACGCGACCGCGACCTCGCCGAGGGTGGGCATCGCCCGGACGTCCTCGCCCCGGAACGCCGCTGCGAGGTCGCCGAACAGCCACGGACGGCCGAGGCAGCCGCGCCCGACGACCACGCCGTCGCAGCCGGTCTCGTCGACCATCCGCAGCGCGTCGGCGGCGGACCAGATGTCGCCGTTGCCGAGGACGGGGATGTCGGTGATCGTCTCCTTCAGCGTGGTGATCGCGGACCAGTCGGCGTGGCCCGAGTAGTGCTCGTTCGCCGTACGGGCGTGCAGGGAGATCGCGGCCACACCGGCGTCGCGGGCGATCCGGGCGGCGTCGAGGTAGGTCAGGTGGTCGGCGTCGATGCCCTTGCGCATCTTCACCGTCACGGGGACGTCACCGGCGGCGCGCACGGTCTTCTCGACGAGGTCCTTGAAGAGGTCGAGCTTCCACGGCAGCGCAGCACCGCCGCCCTTGCGGGTGACCTTCGGCACGGGACAACCGAAGTTGAGGTCGATGTGGTCGGCACGGTCCTCGCCCACCAGGATCGTCGCGGCCTCGGCCACGGTGTTGGGCTCGACCCCGTACAGCTGGATCGACCGCGGGGTCTCGGACTCGTGGTGCTGGATGAGCTGCATCGACACCGGGGTCCGCTCGACGAGCGCCCGCGAGGTGATCATCTCGCAGACGTACAGGCCCGCGCCGTACTCACGGCAGAGCCGGCGGTACGCCATGTTCGTGATGCCCGCCATCGGCGCGAGCACGACCGGCGCCTCGACCTCGATCGGGCCGATGCGCAAACCCTTCGGAGGCGCTTGTGTGATCGTCATACGTTCCTCATTCTCCCACGTCGGTGCGCGCCGGTAGCGTTCTCCACATGACCGACACCGCGATCGCCCGCTTCGACTCCGACGCCACCGCCCGCGGGCTCCGTGTGGAGGTCCTCGAACGGCCCGCCGCGGACTCGCTCGAGGAAGCCGCCGGGCTCCTCGGCATCGAACCGGGCGACATCGTCAAGACCCTCGTCGTGAAGCGGCACGACGGCGGCTTCTTGCTGGCGCTCGTCCCCGGCGGCCGCAGCATCGCGTGGAAGAAGCTCCGCACCGTCGTGGGCGTGAACAAGCTCTCGATGCCCGACGCCGCGACGGCGCTCGAGGCCTCCGGTTACGAACGCGGCACCATCACGCCCATCGGCGCGACGGGCGACCTGCCGGTGTACGCCGACGAGCGGATCCTCGGTCGCCGGGTCGCACTGGGTGCCGGGCGGCACGGGGCGAGCGCCTTCGTCGACGCCGACGAGCTCGTCGCCGCCTACGACGCCACGGTCGCCGACATCACCGACGAGGAGCCGACCCGCGGCTGACGACCACTGCCGCCGGTCGGTCGCCGCCGGTCGGACGCGGGCGGTCAGTCCGGGACTTCCGTCCACATCCCCTCGGCACCCGGGACGGAGCACGTGTCGCCGTCGCAGACCGGCGCACCGCCCGGGGCGACGAGCGCCAGCAGGGCGGGGCGTGCCTCCCGGCCGATCATCGTCAACGAACCGGTCAGCGCGTCGGGCACCGACACGGGCGGGGCGGCCTGGAGGCGCGGCTCGACCGCGCCGGTCGGCCGCAGGGCCGTCATCGGGTCGCCTCCGCATCCGCGCGGGCGTCGTCCTCGGCGCGCTGCGCCGCCTCGGCGAGCTCCTCGGGCGTGGTCTCGCGGAGCTGGACGACCTGCTGCAGGACCTGCGCGAACGCGGCCGGGTCCTGTGCGCCGGAGACGCCGTACTTGCCGTCGATGACGAAGAACGGGACGCCGTTGATGCCGAACGCCTGCGCCTGCGCCTGGTCGGCACGGACCGCGGCGAGCTGGGTGTCGTCGCGGAGGGTCGCCAGGACCTCGTCGCGGCCGAGACCGATCTCCGCCGCGAGGTCGGCGAGCGACTCGTCCTGTCCGACGTGCTCTCCACGCTCGAAGTAGGCGGTGAACAGGCGCTCGACCATCTCGAGCTGCTTGCCGTGCTCCTTGGCGAGGTGGATGACCTGGTGCGCCTTCACCGTGTTGGTGTGGTGCATCGCCTCGAAGTCGTAGGCGAGCCCGACCGAGCTCGCGATCCCGGTGACGTGGTCGAGCATCTGCTGCGCCTGTTCGACCGGCATGCCCTTGTGGCCGGAGAGGAACTCGGCCTCGGTGCCCTCGAAGTCGACCGGGGTGTCCGGGCTGAGCTCGAAGGAGTGGTACTCGACCTCGACCGGACGGGCATCACCCGACGCGGCGAACGCGGCCACGCCGGACTCGAACTTCCGCTTGCCGATGTAGCACCAGGGGCACGCGATGTCCGACCAGACATCGACCTTCACTGAATCGTTCACAGCGGCTCCAACGCCGGCCGGACGGGACTATTCCGAGGTCGCGGTCACGATCGAACCAGGGGACCGACATCGAACCGAGCGCAGGCCCTGGTTCGATGTCGGTTCCGTGGTTCGATGCGAGCACGCCGCAGCCGCAGCCGCAGCCGCGTCGGGTCGGGTCGCCGCGCGCTACGCGCCGAGGAGCCGCGCGGCGAGGTACCCCTGCAGCTGGTCGAGCGAGACGCGCTCCTGGTTCATCGTGTCGCGCTCGCGCACCGTGACGGCCTGGTCGTCGAGTGTGTCGAAGTCGACCGTGATGCAGAACGGCGTGCCGATCTCGTCGTGACGGCGGTAGCGACGGCCGATCGCACCGGCGTCGTCGAAGTCGACGTTCCAGTGCTTGCGGAGGTCGTCGGCGAGCCCACGGGCCACCGGCGAGAGCTGCTCGTTGCGCGACAGCGGCAGCACCGCGGCCTTGACCGGGGCCAGGCGCGGGTCGAGCCGCAGGACCGTGCGCTTGTCGACGCCGCCCTTCGCGTTCGGGGCTTCGTCCTCGTGGTAGGCGTCGATGAGGAAGGCCATGAGCGCGCGGGTGAGACCGAACGACGGCTCGATCACGTACGGCACGTACTTCTCGTTGGCCGCCTGGTCGAAGTAGCGGAGGTCCTTGCCGGAGGCCTCGATGTGGTTCTTCAGGTCGAAGTCGGTGCGGTTCGCGACACCCATGAGCTCGCCCCACTCGGAGCCCTGGAAGCCGAAGCGGTACTCGATGTCGGCGGTCGCGTCGGAGTAGTGCGCACGCTCGCCGTCAGGCACGTCGAAGCGGCGGAGGTTCTCGGGGTCGATGCCCAGGTCGGTGTAGAACGCGACGGAGTCGGCGATCCACTGTTCGTAGTGGGTCTCGGCGTCGGCCGGCGGCACGAAGTACTCGATCTCCATCTGCTCGAACTCACGCGTGCGGAAGATGAAGTTGCCGGGCGTGATCTCGTTGCGGAAGGCCTTGCCGACCTGCCCGATGCCGAACGGCGGCTTCTGCCGGCTCGTCGTGACGACCTGCGCGAAGTCGACGAAGATGCCCTGCGCGGTCTCCGGGCGGAGGAAGTTCAGCCCTTCTTCCGACTCGACCGGGCCGAGGTAGGTCTTGAGCATGCCGGAGAACTCACGCGGCTCGGTCCACTCGCCGCGGGTACCGCAGTTCGGGCACGCGATCTCGGCCATGCCGCCTTCGGGCTTCCGGCCCTTCTTCGATTCGAAGGCCTCGAGCAGGTGGTCCTCACGGAAGCGGTGGTGGCAGTGCAGGCACTCCACGAGCGGGTCGGTGAAGGTGGCGACGTGACCCGAGGCCTCCCACACCTTGCGCGGCAGGATCACGGCGGAGTCGAGGCCGACCATGTCGCCGCGACCGCGGACGAACCGCTGCCACCACTGGCGCTTGATGTTCTCCTTCAGCTCGACGCCGAGGGGCCCGTAGTCCCATGCGGAGCGGGATCCACCGTAGATCTCCCCCGACTGGAAGACGAAGCCACGGCCCTTGGCCAGGGCGATGACGCTGTCGAGACGGGAGGACTGTGCCAAGAGGGACTCCATGGGTCGCCGGACTGGGTGCCCGGTGCGGGAAGGTACCGGGCAAGCGTACCGGCCTCTCGGCCGTCGGCGGACGGGAGGCGCGGCAGCTGTGGACAGGTCGTCTCACCCCACAGGGGTGAAGCCGGGCAGTCCCCCGAGCACGTCGACGACGCGGGCCACGTCCTCGTCGTCGTTCCAGAGGTGGAACGCCAGGCGCAGCCGACCGGCCCTCCCGCTCGCCGTGATGCCCGCGTCGGTGAGCGCACGCAGCGCCGCACCCGCCGGGTCCACGAACGTCGTGATCGCCTGACCGCTCCGGGGTGACCCGAGCGCGTCCGCGAGCCGGTCCGTGAGTCCGGTGGCGTGCCTCCAGGCCGATGCCGGGTCGACGGAGGCGAGGTGCCGCAGGGCGGCGACCGCCCCGGGCCAGGCCTGCCACGCCGGGGACACGTCGAACCGCCGGGCGTCGTCGGCCAGCTGCATCGTGGGGCCGTAGCAGGACGACCACACGTCGGCACCCGCGTACCAGCCGGCCTGCACGGGGCGGAGTCGCTCGAGCGCGACGTCCGAGAAGGTGGCGAACGCGACGCCGCGCGGAGCGCAGAGCCACTTGTAGGCGTGTGTGACGGTCACGTCGAACGGCGCCGCGCTCACCGGGAGCACCCCGGCCGCCTGCGTCAGGTCGCACAGCGTCCGCGCACCGACCGCGTGGGCCGCGTCGAGCACCGGCGCCGGGTCGGTGACCGCGCCGCTCGCGGACTGCACCGCGGACCACGCGACGAGCGCGGTCCCGGGCCGGACCTCGTCGGCGAGTCGTGCGAGCGGGACGCTCCGGATCCGGACACCGCGGTGTGCCTGGGCGTGGAACGGGAAGACGACCGAGCTGAACTCGCCGTCGGGGACGACGACCTCGGCTCCGTCGGGCAGGGCAGCGGCGACGACCGCGACCATCGCGGAGGTCTGCGAACCGGTCGCCACCCGCGCGGGCTCGACGCCGACGATGCGGCCGAAGAGCGCGCGGCCCTCCTCGACGAGCGCACCGTAGGCCACCAGGGACGATGCCGCTCGGCTCCACTCGTCGAGGTCGGCGCGCATCGCCGCGAGCGTGCCGTGGGTCGGGAGTCCGGCAGTGCAGGCCGCGAGGTACCCGGAACCGTCGACGAAGGAGTCCATGCCCCCACCGTGGCGTCGCCCGGTCCATCACACCAGGGCAGCTTCCTTCACTCCCCCATAACATGGCGTTGTGGACGGTCTCGATCCCCAACTCCTCCGTGTCCTGCGCGCCGTCCGCGACGGCGGGTCGATCAGCCGAGCCGCGGGCGCGCTCGGGTACAGCCAGCCGGCCGTCAGCCAGCTCCTCGCGCGGGCGGAACGACGACTCGGGCACGACTTGGTGCTCCGCGGGGCGCGGGGCGTCACCCTGACGGAGTCCGGGCGGGTCCTCGCCGAGCACGCCCTGTCGGTCGAGGCCGCCCTGACCGCAGCACGCGAGGACCTGGACGCCGTCGGTGGACTCGCCCGCGGACGGGTCCGGATCGCCGGGTTCCCGAGTGCTTCGTCGACGCTCGTCCCCGCCGTGCTGGCGACCATGGCCGCCGACAGCCCGGGTGTCGTCACCTCGTACGTCGAGGCCGAACCGCCCGAGGCCGTCGAGCTCCTGCGCCGAGGCGAGGTCGACGTCGCGATCACGTTCTCGCACGCGCCGCAGGACGACGACGTGCTCGCCGACCCGACGCTCTCGGCGCGAGTCCTCGGACGGGATCCGCTGGCACTCGTGACACCGGCCGGCACGGGCTGCGCGGAGGCGGTCGCGGACCTCGCACTGCAGCGGGACGCACGCTGGATCGGTGGCTGCCCGCGCTGCCGCGGACACCTGTTGGCGTCGTGCGCGGCGTCCGGTTTCACCCCCGACCTCGTGCTCGAGACGGACAACGCGGCCGCCGTCGTCGGGCTCGTCGCGGCGGGCCTGGGCGTCGCGCTCCTGCCACGGCTCGCGCTCACCACGACGGTCGTGCCGCCGGGCGTCGCGGTGACGCCGGCGAGCGACGAGCTCGCCCGTCGCGTCGAGGTGGTCGTGGCCCGGGGTGCCGAGCGGGTGCCGAGTGTCGGCGCTGCGCTCGACGCGGTCGGCACGGCCGCCCACCTGCTCGGCTGACGGGGCCGGCGCGAGCGCGACACCGGTCGGACGGGAGGCGCGGGTCGGCGCCGCCACGGACCTCCCGTCAGGCGGTGGGCGCGTCCACGGCACCGCCGTAGCGTCGGTCGCGGCGCGCGTACTCCTCGATCGCTCCCCACAGGTCGGTGCGGCGGAAGTCCGGCCAGAGGCGGTCGAGGAAGACCATCTCGGCGTACGCGGACTGCCAGAGCATGAAGTTCGACGTGCGCTGCTCCCCCGAGCTCCGGAGGAACAGGTCGACGTCCGGAAGGTCGGGCACGTAGAGGCGCTTGGCGAGGGCCTTCTCGGTCACCTGGCTCGGCTTGAGGCGCCCGGCGGCGACGTCCTCGGCCAAGCCCCGGACGGCGTCGACGATCTCGTTCCGGCCGCCGTAGTTGACGCACATGGTCAGCGTGCAGACGTCGTTGTGGGCGGTCATCCGTTCCGCGGTCTGCAGCTCGTCGACGACACTGCGCCAGAGCCTCGGCGCGCGACCGGCCCAGCGGATCCGCACTCCCCACGCGTTGAGCTGGTCGCGACGGCGGTGCAGGACCTCGCGGTTGAAGCCCATGAGGAACCGTACCTCCTCCGGAGAGCGCTTCCAGTTCTCCGTCGAGAAGGCGTACGCCGACACGTGCTTGACCCCGATCTGGACCGCGCCGGCGACGACGTCGAGCAGCGAGGCCTCGCCGGCCTTGTGCCCCTCGACCCGGGTGAGGCCGCGCTGGTTCGCCCACCGGCCGTTGCCGTCCATGACGATCGCCACGTGCTCGGGCACGAACCGCGCGGGGATCGCGGGCGGCTGCTCCCCCGTCCAGTCGACGGGTCGGAGCGGCTCGGACTCGGCGTACCGGCGTGGGCTCATGCAGTGGTTCCTTCGGTGTCGGCGGCGGTCGGGGTGGGCACCGCGGGGGTCGGGGTGGCCGCCACGGCTGCCGGGACACCGCCCGGGGTCGGCGCGACCGGGGCCGGGTGCTCGGTGCGGTCGACGTGCGGCAGCGACCGGAGCGATCGTTCCAGGTGCCACTGCGCGTACGCCGCGACCACGCCGGACGCCCGCGAGCGGGTGCGTTCGTCGGCGGCGTCGACCGTGCCCCAGTCGCCGGCGAGCAGGGACCCGAGCAGTCCGAGCGTCACCGGGTCGAGCCGTGGAGTGCCGGGAGGTGCTGCGTGGTCCGCGACGACGCCGCCGAGCTGCACGACGAACGCCGAGTGCGGCCCCGGCTCTCCCGTCACCGCACAGTCACCGAACGAGGGCGCCCACCCCGCGATGCTCATCGCCCGGAGCAGGTAGGAGTCGAGCGTCGCCGTCGCCGCGTGCTCCCCACGGGCCAGGGACCGGAGCGCGCCGACGAGCAAGAGGTACTGCTGGAGTCCGGCGTCCGCCTCGCTCAGTCGGTCGGCGGTCTCGACCATCGCGCTCGCGGCCGTGTACGAGCCGTAGTCGGCGACGATCTGGGCCCCGTACGATCCGAGGGACTCCGCCTGGGTCACGATGTCGAGCGACCGGCCCTCGTAGAACTGCGCGTCGACGACCATGAACGGTTCGAGTCGGCTGCCGAACTTCGACGCGGTGCGCCGGACGCCCTTCGCGACCGCGCGGATCTTGCCGTGCTGACGGCTGAGCATCGTGACGATGCGGTCGGCCTCACCGAGCTTGTGGGTGCGCAACACGACGCACTCGTCCCGGTACAGCGGCATTGCTCCAGTATCCCCCGGTCCACCGACGCTGCGCGCCGGGCGCGCGCGGCGCCGTCCCTTCCCGCCGAGCGGACGCGACACGCCGCTCACATCCAGCGAGCGGGAGGTGAGCGGCGCCCGCCGCGCCGAGCGGGAGAGAAGGGGCCCGCTCGCGGCGCGGGCGTCGTCGCGCGCTCGTTCTCGGCGCGACCGTCGTCGCGCGCCCGTCGCCCGCCCGCGCATCGCGCCCCGTGAGGAACACCGCGCCCGTCCTGGTGGGGCGCAGTGTTCGCAGCGG
>NZ_JBPUGH010000128.1:0-9805 GCF_051548005.1 Curtobacterium flaccumfaciens
GCGCCTACTCGAGCCCGCGGCGCCGCAGCAGCGGCCCCACCTCGGCGTCACGCCCGCGGAAGTCGTGGTACGCCTCGAGCGGGTCCTTCGATCCACCGACGCCGAGCAACCGCTCCGCGAAGCGTGCCCCGGCCGATCGCGAGAGGCCCCCGTTGTCGCGGAACCACTCCACGGTGTCGGCGTCGAGCACCTCGGACCAGATGTACCCGTAGTAGCCCGCGTCGTACCCGCCCGAGAACGTGTGCGCGAAGTACGTCGACGAGTAGCGCGGCGGAACGGCCTCCACGGCGACGCCCGCGGATTCCAGCGCCGCCCGCTCGAACGCCTCGACGTCGGAGACCGCAGCGGCCTCAGCAGCCGACAAGCGGTGCCAGGCCTGGTCGAGGAGCGCGGCGGCGAGGTACTCCGTCGTGGAGAACCCCTCGTTGAACCCCTCGGACTCGCTGAGCCCCAGAACGAGCTCGGGCGGCAGCGGCTCCCCGGTCTCGTGGTGCTTCGCGTAGTTCGCGAGGACGGACGGCCACGACACCCACATCTCGTTCACCTGCGACGGGAACTCGACGAAGTCGCGCTCGACGTTCGTGCCGGAGAACCGCGGGTACGTCGTCCGTGCGATGAGCCCGTGCAGGGCGTGCCCGAACTCGTGGAAGAGCGTCTCGACCTCGTCCTGGATGAGCAGCGTGGGGGAACCGGCCGCCGGCTTCGCGACGTTGAGGTTGTTCACCACGACCGGCAGCGTCCCGAGCAGGTGCGACTGCTCGACGACGGGGTTCATCCACGCGCCGCCGCGCTTGCCGTCCCGCGTGTAGAGGTCGAGCAGGTAGAGCCCGACCTCCTCGCCGGACTCGCCGCGGACCTCGAACACGCGGACCTCGTCGTTGTAGCCGTGCAGTTCGGGGCGCTCGGTGAACGTCAAGCCGTACAGGGCGTTCGCCGCGTGGAAGACGCCGTCGTGCAGCACCCGGTCGGCTTCGAAGTACGGGCGGAGCGCCGAGCTGTCGGCGGCGAACTGCTGGCCGCGGAGGAGCTCGGTCGCGTACGCCCAGTCCCACGACTCGACGTCGAACCCGACCACCTGGGACCGCACCGAACGCTCGTCGTCCGCGTTGGCGGCGGCGGCCCCCACGAGCGAGGACAGCAGCCCGTCGACGGCCTCGGGCGTCCCCGCGGTCTCGTCGGCCGTGACGACCGCTGCGTGGTTCGGGAACCCGAGTAGTTCGGCTCGCTCGGCGCGGAGCCGCACGATCCGCAGCAGCACGTCGCGGTTGTCGTGCTCGTTGCCGCGGCGCCCTCGGGAGAGCGACGCCTCCATGATCCGCTGCCGCAGGCTCCGGTCCGTGAGCGAGCCGAGCCACGGGTGCCCCGTGTAGAGCGGCAGTGTGATGAGCCAGCCGTCGAGCCCGCGGTCCGCCGCGGCTCCGGCGGCGGCGGACTTCGCGCCGTCGTCGAGCCCGGCGAGTTCCTCATCGGAGTCGACGTGCACGGCGAGGTCGTTCGTGTCCTCGAGCAGGTTCCGCTCGAACGTGGTGGTGAGCGTCGAGAGCTCCTGGTTGATCGCGGTGAGACGCTCCTTGCCGGCTTCGTCGAGTCCGGCGCCCGCGAGGGTCATCTCGGTGTGCGTGCGCTCCACGAGGCGACGGTCCTCGTCCGTGAGGTCGTCACGTGCGTCCAGTCCGGCCCGGACGGCGTCGATGCGGGTGTAGAGCCGGCCGTCGAGGGTGATCGCGTCGCGGTGCGCGGCGAGGAGCGGCGAGATCTCGGCCTCGAGGTCGTGCAGCTCGGGCGTCGAGTCCGCCGACGACAGCGTGAAGAACACGTGGCTCACGCGGGCGAGCCGCTGGCCGGTCCGCTCGAGCGCCACGAGGGTGTTCTCGAAGGTGGGCTCGTCGGGGTTCGTGGCGATCGCCTCGACCTCGGTGCGCTGCTCGGCCATCCCGGCGTCGAACGCGGGACGGAAGTGCTCGAGCCGGACGTCGGTGAACGGCGGGAGGGAGTAGGGGAGGGTGCTCGGTTCGTCGAACGGGGTTGCCATGTCGCCACCCTACGGACTGGAGGCGCGTGCAGGGTGCGCATGGCGCGGCGAGCACGGTAGGCCGGGCACGTCATGCCGGCTCCGCCGAAGCGGACTGGAGGCGCGGGTGGGCGGGCGGGCGCGGTGAGCCGGGCACGGCACGCCGGCTCCGCCGGGTCGGACGGGAGGCGCGGGGCGGGCCCGACGCGCGCCTCCCGTCCGGTCCCGGGACGCGTCTCAGGCGCGTGTGGCCGCGTCGATCAGGACGGCGGCGGCGCGGCGAGCGTGGCCAGCGGGCGACGCATCGCCCGCGATCGCCGCGGTGGTCTGCGCGCCCTCGGCGAGCAGGGCGAGCTGCGCGGCGAGCTCCTCAGCCGCCTGACGGTCGGGCACCACGTCGGCCGCGAGCCGGGCGACGGAGCGCTGGAACGACTCCTTGTGCTCCCGGGCGATCCGCGCCACCGAGGGTGACGTCGCACCGAGCTCGCCGAAGGCGTTGATGAAGCCGCAGCCCCGGAACGAGTCGTCGCCGAACCACTCCTCGAGGAAGTCGTACATCGCGAGCAGCCGGTCGCGCGGAGTGTCCGCCGCCGCCACGGCCTGCGCGATGCCGCGCTCCCAGTACTCGTGCCGCCCGGCGAGCACCGCCGCGACGAGCTGGTCCTTGCCGGGGAACGCGTTGTAGAGCTTCTTGAGCGACACGCCCGCTCCGGTGCGGATCTCGTCCATGCCGACCGACTGGATGCCGCGCGCGTAGAAGAGCTCGTCGGCGACGTCGACGATGTGCGCCCTGGTGTCGGCCTCGACGGTGCTGGTTGCCATGTCGTACCCCGTTCCCTGCGTGTTCACCGTCCCCGAGTTGCGCGGGGAACGATCGTTCTCTAGTGTAGTCGACATCGCAGAGAACGACCGTTCTCCGCATCGTTCAGGGGAAAGGAACGACCATGGGCAGCATCACCGTCGGGACCGAGAACAGCGTCGACATCGCGCTCCACTACGAGGACAAGGGCTCCGGACAGCCGATCGTGCTGATCCACGGCTTCCCGCTCGACGGCAACTCGTGGGAAGGGCAGGTCCCGCCGCTCCTCGGCGCCGGGTACCGCGTCGTGACCTACGACCGCCGTGGGTTCGGTCAGTCCTCGCAGCCCTCGACCGGCTACGACTACGACACCTTCGCCGACGACCTGCACACGGTGCTCGAGACCCTCGACCTGCGCGACGTCATCCTCGTCGGCTTCTCGATGGGCACCGGTGAGATCGCCCGCTACATCGCCCGACACGGGGAGGACCGGATCGCCAAGGTCGCGTTCCTCGCCTCGCTCGAGCCCTACCTCGCGATCACCGACGACAACCCCGACGGCGCCGGCCCGATGTCCTTCTTCGAGGGCATCGCCGCGGACGTGAAGAAGGACCGCTACGCGTACTTCACGAACTTCTACCAGGACTTCTTCAACCTCGACGAGAACCTCGGGTCGCGGATCTCGGAGGAGCAGGTCCGCAACGCCTGGAACGTCGCTGCCGGCTCCGGTTCGATCGCCTCCGCCGCGGCACCGCTGACCTGGCCGACCGACTTCCGTCAGGACATCCCGAAGGTCACCGTCCCGGCGCTCATCGTGCACGGCACGTCGGACAACATCCTGCCGATCGACGCCACCGGTCGCCGCTTCACCAAGGCGCTGCCGCACGCGGAGTACGTCGAGATCGAGGGCGCTCCCCACGGCCTCCTCACGACGCACACCGCCGAGGTGAACGAGGTCCTGCTCGGCTGGCTCACGAAGTAGCCGACCCCGGACGAGGAGAGCCGCCGACCCGATCGGGTCGGCGGCTCTCGTCGTGCTGTGGAGTGTCCCGTTCGGAGCGCTCAGTCCTCTTCCGGCGCGTCGTCCGGGTTCGTCACCTGCGCGTGCCCGGCGGCGTCGAGGTGGATCGACGTGCCGTCGTCGAGCTCGACGATCGGCTTGCCCTCGAGGAACGTCAGGGTCCAGCCCCACGTCGCGGTGTCGACGGACTCGGCCGCGAGCTCGTCCTCGACACCGCGCACGGCGACGACCATCGTCTCGGGCAGTCGCGCGGGTGGCTGCCCACCCACGCTCCAGCGCGTACCCAACTGCATCCGTGCCTCCCGTCCGTCCGTTGCGTCAGCGAGTCCCGCCGGTCAGGCGGGCTGCTCCGCCAGCTCGATCTCGGTCACGGCGAGCTCGGACCCGTCCGTGAACGACAGGTCGGCGATGCGACCGACGGCCGCCAGGTCGACCGCGGCGCGCTCGATCAGCGCACGCGTCTCGGCCGGGGCCGCGACGACGGCACGCGTCACCGGCGTCTTCTGGGACGCCTTGGCCGCCGTCTTCGCACCGCGGATGCCGATGAGCGCCTGGCCGACCGCGGCGAGCAGGCCCGTCGGCCCTGCAGCCAGCCGATCAGCGGCACCCGGCCCCGCGGCGGCCGCCAGGCCGCTCGCAGTGGGCCACTGTGCGCGGTGCACGCTCGTCTCGTGGGTCCAGGCCCAGACTTCCTCGGTCGCGAACGGGAGGAACGGCGCCAGCAGGCGGAGCAGCGCGTCGATCGCGGCGCGGAGCGCGAGGACCGCGCTCGCCTGCGTCTCGTGCGTCGCGTCGGTCGCGGTGCCGTAGGCGCGCTCCTTCACGAGCTCCAGGTAGTCGTCGCAGAACGTCCAGAAGAACCGCTCGGTCACCTCGAGCGCACGGGCGTGGTCGAACGCGTCGAACGCGGCCGTGGCTTGCTCGATCACGGAGCCGAGCTCGGCGAGCACGTCGACGTCGAGCGGCTCGGTCACGGCGTGCGCGCCCTCGGGCAGCGGGAAGCCGTAGACGAACTTGGCCGCGTTGAGGACCTTGATCGCCAGACGACGACCGACCTTGATCTGCTTCGGGTTCTGCGGGTCGAACGCGGCGTCCGTGCCGAGCTTCGACGAGGCCGCCCAGTACCGCACCGCGTCGGCGCCGTGCTGCTCGAGGATCGACAGCGGCGTGACGACGTTGCCCTTCGACTTCGACATCTTCTTGCGGTCGGGGTCGACGATGAAGCCGGAGATGCTCGCGTGCTTCCACGGCGCGACGTCCGCTTCGAGCTGGCTGCGGAGCACGGTCGTGAAGAGCCAGGTGCGGATGATGTCCTGCGCCTGCGGTCGGACGTCGTACGGGAAGACGAGGTCGTAGAGCTCCGGGTCGGACTCCCACTTGCCCGCGAGCTGCGGGGTGAGCGACGAGGTGGCCCAGGTGTCCATGACGTCGAGCTCGCCCTGGAAGCCACCGGCGACGCCGCGCTGGGACTCCTCGTAGCCGGGTGCCGGCTCGGACGCCGGGTCGACCGGGAGCTGGGCCTCGGTCGGGACGATCGGCTGGTCGTACACCGGGTTGCCGTCGGCGTCGAGCGGGTACCAGACCGGCAGCGGCACGCCGAAGAAGCGCTGGCGGGAGATGAGCCAGTCGCCGGAGAGGCCGCCGACCCAGTTGTCGTACCGGACGCGCATGAAGTCCGGGTGGAACGCGATCTCCTCGCCACGGGCGCGCAGGCTCGACTTCAGCTGCTCGTCGCGCGCGCCGTTGACGATGTACCACTGGCGGGTGGAGACGATCTCGAGCGGCTTGTCGCCCTTCTCGAAGAACTTCACCGGGTGGTTGATCGTCTTCACGTCGCCGATGAGCTCGCCGGACTCGGTGAGGGCGTCCACGACGACCTTCTTCGCCGAGAACACGGTCTTGCCGGCCATCTCGGCGTAGAGCTCCTTGCCGCGGGCGCTCTCGATCCAGGTCGGCTCGTCCGAGCGGACACGGCCGTCGAAGCCGATGATCGCGCGGTTCGGCAGCTGCAGCTCGCGCCACCAGACGACGTCCGTGGTGTCACCGAAGGTACAGACCATCGCGATGCCGGCGCCCTTGTCCTGCTGCGCGAGGTGGTGCGCCAGCACCGGCACCTCGACGTCGAACAGGGGGGAGCGGACGGTGGTGCCGAAGAGGTCCTGGAAGCGCTCGTCGTCGGGGTGCGCGACGAGGGCGACGCACGCCGCGAGCAGCTCCGGACGGGTGGTCTGGATGACGACGTCCTCGCCGCCGTCCGTGCGGTGGAACGCGATGCCGTGGTAGGCCCCGGGCATCTCCTTGTCCTCGAGTTCGGCCTGGGCCACGGCCGTGCGGAACGTGACGTCCCAGAGCGTCGGGGCGTCGGCCTGGTAGGCCTCACCGCGCTCGAGGTTGCGGAGGAAGGCACGCTGGGCGCTCGCGCGGGAGGTGTCGTCGATCGTGCGGTACGACTGAGTCCAGTCGACCGACAGGCCGAGCGTGCGGAAGAGGTGCTCGAACTGCTGCTCGTCCTGCACGGTCAGACGCTCGCACAGCTCGATGAAGTTGCGGCGCGAGATCGGGATCTGGTCGGCGGCCTTGCTCGACTTGTTGTCGCCACCCTCGAACGGCGGCACGAACGCCGGGTCGTAGGGGAGCTGCGGGTCGCAGCGGACGCCGTAGTAGTTCTGCACGCGACGCTCGGTCGGCAGCCCGTTGTCGTCCCAGCCCATCGGGTAGAAGACGTGCTTGCCGCGCATCCGCTCGTACCGGGCCTTGAGGTCGGTGTGCGTGTACGAGAACACGTGGCCGATGTGCAGCGAGCCGGAGGCGGTCGGCGGCGGGGTGTCGATCGAGTAGACGGCGTCCTTCGTCGCGCTGTCTCGGTCGAACCGGTAGGTGCCGTCCTGTTCCCAGACCGGACCCCAGACGTCTTCGAGTCCGTCGACCGTGGGCTTCTCGGGCATGGGCTTCGACATGGCGGGCCTTCCGTTCCGTGCGGCGCTGCGCCGCTCTGTGCGGCACCGAGTCCGTGGTGAGGTGCCTGAGTGTCCGCGCACGTGCGGCGCGGTACCCCGATGGTAGCGGTTCGCACCGTCACCGCCGACGGTCGCTACCACACCGACCTGACGGACACGCCGAGCGTTTGATAGTCTGTCGGAGTTTGTCCGGCGGACGCGGGGTTCGCGAGGACTGCAGTGACGCCGTCCGCCGGGCGCCCGAAGGCAAGACACAGCACTACCGGAGGAACGATTTGTCACCGAACGAAGCACACGCCAACGGCGATCGGCCGCTGCGCACGAAGGGTGCCGTCAAGCGCGCCCGCCGCAAGCTGACGAAGGACGACGTCACCGTCGTCGAGGAGTCGCTGCTGAAGCGCGCCGTCGCCGCCGCTGCCCTGGGCAACGCCATGGAGTGGTTCGACTTCGGCATCTTCGCGTACCTCACCGTGACGATCTCGCAGGTCTTCCTGCCGCAGGGCGACCCGGCCGCGAACATCGTCGCGACGTTCGGGTTCTTCGCCGCCGCGTTCATCGTGCGCCCGATCGGTGGTGCCGTGTTCGGACCGATCGGCGACAAGATCGGCCGGCAGAAGGTCCTCGCGCTGACGATGATCCTGATGGCCGCCGGCACGCTCATGATCGGCCTGATCCCCTCGTACCAGACGATCGGCTTCTGGGCCCCGGTCCTGCTGCTCGTCGCCCGCTTCGTGCAGGGCTTCTCGACCGGCGGTGAGTACGGCGGTGCCGCGACGTTCATCGCCGAGTACTCCCCGGACAAGCGTCGCGGGTTCATGGGCTCGTGGCTCGAGTTCGGCACGCTCGCCGGGTACGTGCTCGGTGCGTCCATCGTCACCGCGCTGCAGTTCGGCCTGTCCGAGGACGCGCTGCTCAGCTGGGGCTGGCGCATCCCGTTCATCGTCGCCGGACCGCTCGGGCTCATCGGCCTCTACCTGCGGCTGAAGCTCGAGGAGACCCCGGCCTTCCAGAAGCAGCAGGAGCAGGCCGCCGAGCGCGAGTCCCAGAAGACGCCGTTCCTCAAGCTCTTCGCGGAGAACTGGCGCGGACTCATCATCTGCATCGGCCTCGTCCTGGTCTTCAACGTGACCGACTACATGCTGCTGTCGTACATGCCGACCTACCTCGAGCAGAACCTCGGGCAGAACGCGACCTTCGGCCTCATCCTGATCGTCATCGTGATGATCCTCATGATGGTCGTCATCACGTTCGGCGGACGCCTCTCCGACAAGTTCGGGCGTCGTCCGGTCCTCGCGGCCGGCTGCATCGGCTTCATCCTGCTGTCGTGGCCGTCGCTCAAGCTCGTCCAGAGCGGCACCGGCATCGGCGTGTTCTTCGGGCTGCTCATCCTCGGCCTCGTGCTCGTGACCTTCACGTCCACGATGCCGTCGACCCTGCCCGCGCTGTTCCCGACGATCATCCGCTACGGCGCCCTGGCGATCGCGTTCAACGTGTCCGTCTCGCTCTTCGGCGGCACGACCCCGCTGGCCACGGCCGCGCTCATCAACGCGGCGAAGGACGCCGGCTTCGGGTGGGCCGAGGACATCCCGGCGTTCTACCTCATGCTCGCGGCCGTGATCGGTCTCGTGGCGGTGTACTTCACCAAGGAGACCGCCGCCACCCCGCTCTTGGGGTCCGGCCCGACGGTCGCGCACGAGGACGAGATCGCCGCGGTCATCGAGGACTACAACGACCCGGAGTCCGACCTCGCGCAGTCCGACTGGGCGAAGGACTTCTCGACGAGCGAGATCCCGATCATCAGCGGCGACGCGCCCACGTCGGGCGACGCGCACAAGGAGCCTGCCGGCTCCTGACGACCGTTGGTCGTCGACCGGTCTGGAGGCGCGGTGCGGGTCCGTCCCGCACCGCGCCTTCCGTCATGTGGTCGCGCTGCTGCCGGACCGGCGGTTCCCCGAGTCTCGTACTGAGAAACGGTTCTCGCGATGCCGCGCACGGGCTCGCCTCGCCCAGCCGGAGTCTCGGCTCTGCGGACAGTTTCTCGAGCGCACTCCCGCGAGGGTGTCCGCGGGGCCGAGTCTCGGGTGCGGGCGCGGGCGCGGGTGCGGGTGCGGGCGCGGGGCGCGTCAGGCGGCGGGACCGGTCGCGAGGACGTCCGCAGCGTGCAGCAGGCGCGCCGTGACGGGGTGTCCCGGCCGGCCGAACACGGTGGCCGCCGGGCCGTGCTCGACGACGGCGCCCTCGTGGACGACCATCACGTCGTCGGCCATCCGCCGGACCGCCCGGAGGTCGTGCGACACGAACACCATCGCGACCCCGGTCTCGTCACGCAGCCGTTCGAGCAGCCCGAGCACGGCGTCCTGCACGGTCGCGTCGAGCGCCGTGACGGGTTCGTCGAGCACGAGGACCTCCGGACCCGTGGCGAGCGACCGGGCGATGGCGAGCCGCTGCCGCTGCCCGCCGGAGAGCGTCAGGGGCGACCGGGACCGCAGCGCCGGGTCGAGCCCGACCTGCCGGAGCGCCGCGTCGACCCGTGCCCCGAGGTCCCCGCGGGCCCGTCGTTCCGCCCCGCGCGAGAACGCGTCCGCGAGCACCCGTTCGACGTCCCACCGTTCGTCGAACGTCGCGCCGGGGTCCTGCACCACCGCGGACACGCGGTGCCGACGGCTTCGACGGTCGCGTTCGGGGAGCGGCGCCCACGGCTCGCCGTCGAGTGCGACCGTGCCGTCGTCAGGAGTCTCGAGGCCGAGCAGCAGCCGCGCGAGCGTCGTCTTGCCGGAGCCGGACGCACCGATGACCCCGAGCACGCGACCACGGTCGAGGGCGAACGAGACGTCCCGGACGGCCGCGGTGTCGCCGAACGACCGCGCGAGCCCCTCCGCGCCGAGCACGCGCTCCCTCGCACCGTGCGAGGTGCCCCCGTCGTGGTCGGGTGCCGTCGCACCGTGCGAGGTGTCCCTGTCCTGGTGCGAGGATGCCGACTCGGTGCGAGGAGGCGAGGCTGCCACCGTGTGCGGAAC
>NZ_JBPUGH010000129.1:0-9773 GCF_051548005.1 Curtobacterium flaccumfaciens
TGGCCGGGCCGAGCGGGCCGGCCAGTGCGGCGAGGGCGCGGGCTGCGGCCGCGTCGGTCGCGGACCCGGACCGGTGGTGCGTGGTCCCGGTGCGCCGGTCCTCGACGGCCATCCAGAGTTCGAGCGTGCTCCTGACGACCCCGAGGACGAGGTGCAGGCCGATCAGGTCGGCGCCACGGCCGAACCGGGTCGCAGCGAGGGCGAGGTCGAAGCGCACGGCGTTGTCGGTCGAGGGTGCTGGCAGCCGGACGGTCCCGCCCCGGACCGCGGCGTCGATCCGCCGTCCGTCGGCGAGGACGAGCCGGAGGCGCTGCAGACCGTCGTCGACGTCGTCCCGGGTGTCCTGCCATGCCCACGGGGTTCCGTCGAAGAGGCGCTCGGCGTCCACGTCGGTGGTCAGGTCCAGCTCGACGTCGAGGTCACTCCACCGATCGATCCGGTCGGGCGTCGTGACGGACCCGTACGGTCGGACACCGTGGACGACCGGGGCGGCGCGGAGCTGTTCGACGAGGTCGAGCTGCCAGTGCATGCCCGCACCCTACGAGGATCGGTAGCGTCACGGTCGTGGGGATGATCACGGACACACGTCGGGGCGACTGGCTGCGACCACGAGCCGGTGGGTGGGCGACGGCCGGTGGTGTCGCCGGGACGGGCTTCGCGGCGTACGCGCGGGTGCTGCACCCGCTCGACGCGCGGTGTCACGACATCGCGGTCACCGACGGGTGGGGCATGCACCCCGTCGTCGAGGAGCGCCGGTGGCGGTGGGCCGAGGTCGCGGCACGCCGGGGTCGACACCTGCACCCGCGGGTGCAGTGGACGCGGCTGACGGGGGCCGAGCCGCCGGAGAGCTTCGAGACCGACGACGGGTGGGCGGTCGGGCCGCCCGAGGAGGGGCAGCTCGACACGGACGTGCTCGCCGCGCTGACCGAGCACCTCGGCCCGGCCACGACGACCCCCGACGACCTCGTCGCCGCGGTGTGGGACGGGTGGGGTGACCTCAACGGGAGCTCCGCCACGGCCTCCTTCTTCATCGGGGAGCCCAGTGAGGAGGACATCCGCGAGCAGCAGCGCAGCGACGCCGAACGCGCGCTCCGGAGCGCAGCCGTGCAACGAGGGCTCCAGGGGCCGGTGTTCGAGTGGCCGGGGCGGTCGTTCCACTTGATGGCGGCGTCCACGCGGTTGTTCGCCGACCCGACGTGGCTCGACACCGCGGACCTCGAGACCTGGCCGGGCGCCGGTCACACGCCGCAGATGCTCTGGCCGGAGGACCGTGCGTGGGTGCTCGCGACCGAGATCGACTGGGACGCGACGATCGTCGCGGGCAGTCGGGACCTCGTGGAACGGATCGTCGCCGACGACCGCTTCGAGGCGTTCGAGGTCGGGGTGGACGACGACCTCTCGTGGGCGGGGGACGTCGTCGATCGAGCGTGAGCCGGCGCTGTCGTCGGCTCGTGTGAGACTCCCCGGGTGACGAGCTGCTGCGCACCCGGGTGCGACTCCCCCGCGACGGACGGCGCTGCCGCGGTGCCGCTCTGCGGCGTGCACCACGAGGCGGTGCTCGACGAGGTCGGGGTCGACTCGGCCGGGGTCGCTCCGGCCGGGGCCGAGGACGTCCTGCCGGGCCCGTGCCTGCTCTGCGGGTCCAGGGTCGGCGTCCGCTACCCGAGCGGCATCCTCTGCGCGGTTTGCGAGTGGCGGTGGGGAGACGTTCCCGACGGCGACCTCGCGCCCCCGCGGGTCGACGTCGTCTACTACCTGCGGATGCGGGACGCTTCGGGCGACCGCGTCAAGATCGGGACGACCGCGAACCCCCGCCAGCGGCTCGCCGCGATCGCGCACCAGGACCTCCTCGCGTTCGAGCGCGGGGACCGCACGGTCGAACGTCGTCGCCACGCGCGGTTCGCCGCGACGCGCTACCCGGGCACCGAGTGGTTCCGGACGACACCGGATCTGCTCGCCCACGTCGACACCGTGGCTGCGGGCGTCGGGGATCCGTGGGAGCTGCTGGCCCGGTGGCGGAGCGAGGCGCTGGCGCTGCGCGGCTGACGGGTCCCTGCGGTCAGCCGTCCCGGTCCGTCCACGCGACCGGTTCAAGCCGCATCCCACCGTCGACCTCGCGGTAACGGACGAGGGCGAGGCACGCTCCGCCGAGGTCGCCGAGCGGGACGTCGCGTGACGAGTCGACGTACGCGGCGACCTCCCGCTCCGGCACGGCCGCGCGGTGCACGGTGAGGGAGACGTGGGCGGTGTCGCGGATGAAGGCCGGCGCGGGCGGGACCCCGCCGTGCAGGGCCGCCCCGACCTCGCGCATCCGCTGCCGGACGGCGAGCAGTCGGTCGTCGGCGAAGCCCTGTGCGAACACACCAGCCGTGGAACCACCGAGGCCGCGGAAGACCACCTGCGGGATCCTGTCCCGGAGCGCGTCCTCGGCCGCTCCACGGTAGGCGTCGACGAGTGCGGGATCCACCTCGTCGCGGTACGGCTCGAGGCTGGTGACGGTCATGTGCAGGTCGGACGGGCCGACCACGGAGTGCGACCCTGCCGTGCGGGCGGCGAGCGAGTGCGTCATCTCGACGAGACGTGCACGCAGCTCCGCGCCCGGGAGCACGACGAGGCTGAGCCCCCAGCGAACGTCGCCGTCCGCGGGCGGCCGGTCGATCGCGAGCTCCCCCGTCTCGTACGAGGAGCGCGCACGGGACCACAGCGCGTCGTACTTCGACAGGTACTCGTGCACGCCCATGCGTTCAGCACACCACACCCGTCTCCCGCCGCGGTACCGTGCAGACGTGTCGACGTCGCCGCTGCCGTTCTCCCCGCTCCCCGTCGTGACCGGCGCGATGGAGTACGCGCACGGGCCGACGTCCCACCGTGCGGCAGGCGTGCCACGGGGTCGGGTCGAGGAGTTCGACCTCGCCGACAGCACGGTCTTCCCCGGGACGACCAGGACCGTCCGCGTGTTCGTGCCGGCCCAGTACGACGGGTCCGAGCCGGCCGCGCTCATGGTGTTCCAGGACGGCCGGCTCTACCTCGACGAGACCGAGGACATGCGCGCCGGAATCGTCCTCGAGAACCTCGTGCACGAGGGCGCGATGCCGGTCACCGTCGGGGTCTTCGTCGACCCTGGACAGCCCGGGAACCGCAATGCCGAGTACGACCCAGCCGACGACCGCTACGTCACGTTCCTGCTCGACGAGGTCCTGCCGGCGGTCGAGCGGCGAGTCGGTGTCCGGTTCATCGAGGACCCCGCGCGGCGCGCAATCTGCGGCGGTTCGAGCGGCGGCAACTGCGCCTTCACCGCGGCTTGGCACCGACCCGACGCATTCGGCCTCGTGCTCGGATTCGTGTCCAGCTTCGCCCAGATCCCCGGAGGCGACCCGTACCCGGTTCTCATCCGTTCGGCCGAGGCCAAGCCGATCCGGGTGTACCTGCAGGCGAACCGCTTCGACCTGCGACACGACCAGCGGGAACGGAACTGGTACAGCGAGAACCTGCTGGTCGCCGCCGCCCTCGCCGAACGCGGCTACGACCATCGACTCGTCCTCGGCGACGGCGGTCACAGTCCGAACCACGGCGGCGTGGTCCTGCCCGAGGCGCTGCGCTGGCTCTGGCGGTGAGCCCGGCTCAGCGGGCGTAGGCATCGACGAACAACGGCCCGCGCAGGTCCCGCAGGGTGTCGACGAGCTGCTCGATCGTCCGCTTCGAGATGCCCGACACCTGCAGGTCGTACGGTCCGAGCGCCGGGAGCCGCCCTGTCCGGATGCGGACGACCTCCCACCCGACGGCGCGGACGGCACGGTCCTTCCGCCGATCGGTCTCCTGCCGCGGCCCGACGTGCTCGAGCCCGTGCCGCCCGGTGGAGTCGTACTCGATCGCGACCCGGAGCTCGGGCAGGACGATGTCCGGCCAGGCCTCGACGTGGTCGAAGAACGGCCGGTCGAGCCGGATCGCGTTCCGGTCGAAGGTGAAGTCGAACCGCGCGGACAGCGCCGCGCGGAGCTCGGCCTCGACCGCGGAGGCCGTCGGCGGTGCGCACACGCTCGTGAACGCCTCACCCGAGGGCAGACGGGGCGTCTTCGGGCAGATGGTGCGCGGTACCGACGGACGCCGTTCACCCGTCCGACGCGCCCCGCTGCGGTCCGGTCGGCTCCGGGACGTCGCCACCGCTCCGGCCGGGACACCGCGCGCGGGAGCAGCAGGCAGGGTCTGCCGCCCGGTCGCCCGGACGACGCGCTGGGGTGCGGGGACGGCCTCCGGCCAGTCGGCGGGGAGGACCGGCCACCGCTGCGGCTGCGCCTGCACGGCGCACTCGGGGCACCACACCGACCGGCGCCGCTCGCGACCGGGTCGGCCGCGCTGCTCGGCGGGGGTGGCGACGAACACGTGTCCGACGTCGCACTCCCACGTCAGCAGGACCTCGGCCGCGGGCGGGACCTGCGTGAGGACGACGCCGTGGTTCCACTCCGGGTGGTACTGCCGGACGAGCACCGGGTAGGACTCCCACGCGGCACGGAACTCGCCCACGGCGTACGGGACCGCCAGGCCGCGGGACCACTGCCGACGGCGCCACCACGCGTCCACGGGTTCGACCACACCGCCACGGTAGGAGCGACCGCCGACACCCGGTCCTGCACGGACCGCAGCGCGGCGAGCGCTGTCCACAGGAGGCGCGGGGACCTGGCGAGGGGTGATCCGCCGTGCCAGGGTCGGAGACGTGTACACCGACATCACCGGACCCGAGCTCCTCACCCACCGCGGCAGTGCCGTCGAACCCGACGACTTCGACGCGTTCTGGCGCGACACCCTGGCGTCGGCACGCCAGCACCCGATCGCCGTCGAGACGCGGCGGGTCGACACGGGACTGTCGACGCTCGACACCTACGACGTGTCCTTCGCCGGGTGGGACGGACAACGCGTCCGAGGTTGGCTGACGGTACCGGCGGGCACGACGGTGGACGCTCCGCTGCCCGCGGTGGTCGAGTACATCGGCTACGGCGGGGGCCGAGGGCTCGCGACCGAGCACCTGCTGTGGGCGTCCGCCGGGTACGCCCACCTCGTCATGGACACCCGCGGTCAGGGTTCCGGGTGGTCGGTCGGTGACACGCCTGACCCGGACGGCACCGGCCCGGCCTCTCCCGGCGTGATGACCCGGGGCATCGAGTCACGCGACACGTACTACTACCGACGTCTCACGGTCGACGCGGTCCGCGCCGTCGACGCCGTCCGGGCGATCGACCTCGTCGACCCCGACCGGGTCGCGGTCCTCGGCGTGAGCCAGGGCGGTGGGCTCGCGATCGCCGTCGCCGGACTCGTCGAGGGCCTGGCGGGGGTGTTCCCGCGGGTGCCGTTCCTGTGCGACTTCCCCCGCGCGACGGTAATCACCGACGCGGACCCCTACCGCGAGATCGCCCGGTACCTGACCGTGCACCGCGACCGTCGTGACCAGGTGTTCGGCACGCTCGCCTACTTCGACGGCGCGCTGCACGCCGCCCGCGCGACGGCTCCGGCGTGGTTCTCCACGGCGCTCATGGACCCGATCTGCCCGCCGTCCACGGTGTACGCGGCCTACAACGCCTACGCCGGCCCGAAGGAGATCACCGTGTGGGAGTACAACGGCCACGAGGGCGGCGGTGCACACGACGACACGGCGACGCTCCCCCGGCTCGCGAGCGTGCTGCGCAGCTAGCGGAGCGGGGCGGAACGGGGGCGCAGCGAGCATGCGCGCAGGCGCCGCTCAGCGCGCGAGTGCGTTCCGGACGTACGCCACGAGGGCGTTGGCGTGGCCGTGGCCGAGCCCGTGCTCCTCCTTGAGCCACGCCACGACCTGCATGTGGGGCTGGCCGTCGAGCCGGTCGGCCACGAGGTCCAGCCACTCCTGCACCGGCCGGCCGTACTTCGCCTCGATGCTCGGGAAGTACGACTGCGGCCCCTTCGCCTTCGTGCCGTCGGCGGGCGGCTCGGGAGCGGTCACGCGGTGTCCGGTCATCCGCTCACGGTAGCGCTGCACACGGCGTCACAGAAGCCCCGGACAGCGCCGGACTGCGTCACCCGACGTCACGAACGGACACCCGTGTGACGGTGTGTTCCGTCACGTGCCGGACTGTTTCGGCCACCGTTGTCGAGGTGCGAGCGGTCCTCCTACGGTCGCCGCATGACCGACACCACCGAGGTCCCCCGACGGGACGCGGCCCGCGTCCCCGACGCGGCGCCCACGGCCGACGCGGCAGGGACCGCCGACGTCAGCGGCGTCCGCAACGCGAGCAGCGTCCACGACGCCAGCAGCGTCCACAACGCGAGCAGCGTCCACGACGCCAGCAGCGTCCACGACGCGAGCAGCGTCGACGACGCCAGCGGCGTCCACGACGCCAGCAGCGTCCACGGCGCGACCGGCGCTGCGGACGCACACCGTGCCTCCAGGCCGGACCGCGCGAGGCCGGACCGCACCCAGCCGGACCGCGATCAACCGGGCCGGACCCGACCGGACCGCTCCGACGGCCCCGCGGTCGATGCCCTCACCGCCGCTGGACGCGCCGCCCTCGACCGCCCCGTCGTCCCGCTCCGCCATCCCGTCCGCTGGGTCGCCGCCGCGCTCGTCCTCGTCGTCCTCCTGAACTTCGTCGAGACCCTCTTCACGAACGAGCAGTGGGGCTGGCCCGCGGTCGGGAAGTGGCTGTTCAGCCCGGCGATCCTCACGGGCCTGCAACTGACGCTCGTCGCGACGGCGCTGAGCGCGGTGATCAGCTTCGCGGGCGGGATCGTGGTCGCCGTCGCCCGACTGTCGCGGAACCCCGTGCTGTCCGGCCTCGCCTGGAGCTACGTCTGGCTGTTCCGGTCGGTGCCGCTCATCCTCGTGCTGGTCTTCCTCTACAACCTCGGCTCGCTGTACCCGACGATCGGCATCGGGATCCCGTTCGGCCCGCGGTTCGAGGTCCCGACCGCGAACGTCCTCGGCGACCTGGCGATCGGGGTGATCGGTCTCAGCCTCAGCGAGATCGCGTACGCCTCGGAGATCGTCCGCGCCGGCGTGCTCGCCGTCGACCACGGGCAGCTCGAGGCCGCGCAGGCCCTCGGACTCTCCCGCCGCCGACAGTTCGCCCGGGTGGTGCTGCCACAGGCGCTCCGCTCGATCGTCCCGGCGTTCGTGAACCAGATCGTCGGCCTGCTCAAGGCCTCGTCGCTGCTCTTCTACGTGTCGCTGCTCGATCTGTTCGGCGTCGTCCAGAACCTGTCGAGCACCTACCCGACCGACATCATCCCGCTCCTCGTGGTCGCGACGATCTGGTACCTCGCCCTGACGAGCGCCGTGTCGGTCGCCCAGTACTACGTGGAGCGCTGGACCTCGCGTGGGTCCGCGCGTGCGCTCCCGCCGACACCGTTCCAGCGGCTGCGCGCCGCGGTGCGGCGGTGCCGGCCTGGAGGCACGGATCGCCTCGCACAGGTCGCCTCGGCCCGACGCGTGGTCGCGTCCGGAGAGAACGACGGGAAGGTCGTCTCGTGAGCGCGTCCATCGCCGTCACCGGCGCCGTGAAGTCCTTCGGTGACCTGCGGGTCATCGACGGCATCGACCTGTCGCTCGCGGCCGGGAGCGTCACGGCCGTCCTCGGACCCTCGGGCTCCGGGAAGTCCACGCTGCTCCGCGCGATCAACCACCTCGAACCGCTCGACCGCGGTGTCGTGACGATCGGCGGCGAGACCGTCGGCGTCGGCCTCCGCACCGCTCGCGACGGCTCGGCCCGCTACCGGGAACTCCCCGAACGACTGATCCGCCGCCAGCGGTCGCGGATCGGGTTCGTGTTCCAGCGGTTCGAGCTGTTCCCGCACCTGACCGCGCTGGAGAACGTGGCCGAGGGGCCGATCGCCGCAGGCGTGCCCCGCGCGGCAGCGTTCGCGCGAGCACGTGACCTGCTCGAGCGGGTCGGCCTCGGTGACCGCGGCGACGCACGCCCCCGTCAGCTGTCCGGCGGGCAGCAGCAGCGCGTCGCGATCGCCCGGGCGCTCGCCCTCGAGCCGTCGGTCGTGCTCCTCGACGAGCCGACGTCGGCCCTCGACCCGGAGCTCGTCGGCGAGGTGCTCGGCGTCATCCGGTCGCTCGCCGACTCCGGCACCACGCTCGTGATCGTCACGCACGAGATCGCCTTCGCTCGCGAGGTCGCCGACCACGTCGTCTTCCTCGACCACGGACGGGTCGTCGAACAGGGGCCACCCGCCCAGGTCATCGACGCCCCGCAGCACCCGCGGACCCGCGACTTCCTCGCCCGCGTGCGCTGAGGCCCGCGTGCGCTGACGCCCGCGTGCGCTGACGCCCGCCCCACCGTCCAACCGCCCACAGCACGACCGCACCGCACCCGAACCAGGAGAACCATGTCCACGACCACCCCTGCCCGCTGGCGCCACCGCGCCGGCGCCCTCGTCCTCGCCGCCGGCGTCGTCGTCGCCCTCGCCGGGTGCGCCGCGAACGCCTCGGCGGACACGTCCGCCGACACCGACGGGACCGTCACGATCGGTGCCCACGCGAACGGCGCAGCGACCGAGACGACGCTCACCGTCCAGGAGGACACGAAGCTCCACGACGAGCTCCCGGCCGCGGTCAAGCAGTCCGGCAAGCTGACCATCGGCGTCGGCGCGCTCCCGTCCGGGTTCCCGCCCCTCGCGTTCACCGGTGACGACCAGAAGACGCTGACCGGTTCCGAGCCGGACCTCGGACGACTCGTCGCCGCCAAGCTCGGCCTCGAGGCCGACGTGCAGAACGCGACGTGGGACAACCTCTTCGTCGGCATCGACAGCGGCAAGTACGACGCCGGGTTCTCGAACATCACCGTCACGGAGCAGCGCAAGGAGAAGTACGACTTCGCCTCCTACCGTCGCGACGAGCTCGCGTTCCAGGTGCTCGCGTCGAAGGCCTGGACGTTCGACGGCGACCCCTCGGTGCTGGCGGGCAAGACCCTGTCGGTCAGCTCCGGGACGAACCAGGAGAAGATCCTGCTCGAGTGGCAGAAGGAGCTCCAGGCGAAGGGGAAGGACTTCGCGATCAAGTACTACCCGGACGGCAACGCGATCAAGCTCGCGCTCGACTCCGGCAAGATCGACGGCTACTTCGGTCCGAACCCGACGATCGCGTACCAGAACACGCAGAGCAAGGGCACCGCGAAGCCGACCACGACCGCGGGCACGTACTCGGGTGCCGGCTCGACGCTGCAGGGACTCATCGCGGCGACCACGAAGAAGGGCAGCGGGATCGCGAAGCCAGTGGCCGCAGCGATCGACGAGCTCATCGAGGACGGCACCTACGCGAAGGGGCTCACGGCGTACAACCTGTCGAACGAGTCGGTGACGACCTCCGAGGTGAACCCGGAGGGGCTCCCGCTCGACAACAGCTGACCCGCTCGGCGTCACCGCGCCCCCGTCGCCGCTCGGCGACGGGGGCGTTGACGTGTGCCGCGGACCGCGCGAGCATCGGCCGCATGAGCCTCTTCATCAGCTGCCCGGTCGAGGACGTCGACCGGGCCACCGCCTTCTACTCCGCCCTGGGCTGGACCCGGAACGCCGAGATGTCCGGCCCCGAGAACGCCTGCTTCGCGATCGCCCCGGACCAGTTCGTCATGCTGAGCTCCCGCGCGGCGTACGCGAGCGTCGGCGGCACCGAGGACCTCGTCGGCGGCCCGGACACGCCGTCGAAGGTGACGGTGTCGTTCGACCTCGGCAGGCGCGAGGCCGTCGACGACCTCGTCGAACTTGCCCGGGCCGCCGGTGGTCGCGTGGGCGACACCGTCGAGTAC
>NZ_JBPUGH010000130.1:0-9756 GCF_051548005.1 Curtobacterium flaccumfaciens
GCTGCGGAGCGTCGGCTGATGCCCGCGCCGCACACCGGCACGCACGCCGTCCAGCCCGCGCCGCGCACGGGCACGCACGCCCTCCAGCCCGCACCGCGCACCGGCACGCACACCGTGCCGTCCGGACCGACACCGACTGACGCGCCGACACCCGCCACCCCCGACCCGACAGGAGCCACCGTGACCACCACGACGACCGCAGCGTCCGCGACGGAGGCGAGCCGTGCCTCCCGGCCGATCTACCGCCTGCAGAACGTGAGCAAGACGTACCAGCAGAAGAAGCGGACCGTCACCGCGCTGACGAACGTCGACCTGACCATCCCGCAGGGGCAGCTCGTGGCGGTCCAGGGGCCGACCGGCGGCGGGAAGTCGACCCTCCTGCAGATGCTCGGCGCCCTCGACCGCCCGACCGCCGGCAGCGTGCTGCTGGGCGAGCACGACGTCGCGAAGCTCGGCGACGGCGCACTCAGCGACCTCCGGGCGACCGAGATCGGGTTCGTGTTCCAGAACTTCAACCTCATCCCGACGTTGTCCGCGCTCGAGAACGTCGAGACCGCGTTCGCGGGTTCGCTCGCGAACCGGTCCCGGTCGGAGGTGCGCGACCGGGCGACGGCGGCGCTCCGCGAGGTCGGCCTCGGTGAACGGCTCGACCACCTGCCGGCCGAGCTGTCCGGTGGGCAGCAGCAGCGCGTCGCGATCGCACGGGCGCTCGTGAAGAACCCGTCCGTGCTGCTCGCGGACGAGCCGACCGGGGCGCTCGACGAGGGGACGCGCGACGAGATCATGGGCCTCATCGAGCGGCAGTGGAAGGAACGAGGGCTGACCGTGGTCATCGTGACGCACGACTCGTGGGTGGCGAAGCGGGCCGAGCGCCGACTGCACATCAAGCAGGGCCAGGTCCGCGAGGTGTGACCCGGGGCGGGGCGCGGGGCGGGCGCCCGAGTCTCGTGTCCGGCGACGAGTCTCGTGGTGGTGACCACGAGACGTGTCCGTCAGCACGAGACTCGGCCGCGCCCGCACCAGACTCGGGACCGCGCTACCCGCCCACCGGGTAGTCGCAGTAGGCGAACCACCGGGAGTCCGGCGACCACGGCGGCACGTTCACGGTCCCCTGTCCGCCGTCGAGCGTGACGAGCGTCTCCGGCAGCACGGCGATCCGTGCACCCCGCGCGAGGACGCCCGGCAGCAGCCGCAGCTCCACGCGGTGGTCGGCGGGGTGCCCCTGCACACCGGGCTCGTACGAGAGGTACAGCAGGTGCGAACCGTCCGGCGACAGGTGCGGGAACCAGTTCACCCGGTCGTCGTTCGTGATCTGCACCGGCTCGGACTGCCCCGGCCGGAGGCTCGCGAGCTGCGCGGTCCCCGGGGTGAACCGCTCGGTGTTGAACAGCCAGGTGCCGCCGTCGGGCGTGATCGTGCACCCGTCGTCGGGGAACCCGTCACGGGTACGGAACGTCGGCTCTCCGGTGGTCGGGTCGACGCTGGCGACGTCGGTGGACCACACCCCGTCGAGGCTGAGTTCACCGACGATCGCCGCCAGGACGCTCCCGTCCGGGGCGATGCCGTGCAGGTAGAACTTCCGCTTCGTTGGGAGCGCGGTCGTCGTGTCGGTCAGCTGCTCCGCGGAGCCGCCGTCGGGCAGCGGGACGCGGTAGAGCTCACCGTTCCGCGCGCTCACCACGACGGATCCGTCGGAGGGGTCGAGCACGTGGTCGTTGTTGATCTCCTCGACGCCGGGCATCGGCACCGGCACGAGCGCGGCCTCGTCGAGCACGGAGCCCGGCTGCGGGAGCCGCAGCAGCCACAGGTCGCCGTTCCCGTTCAGCACGAGCGTGCCGTCGTCGAGGACGTTCGGCGCCTCGACGAGCACCGTCGTCGACTCGAACACGAGTCGGCTCGTCCGCGTCGCGACGTCGTACACGTGCACGCGGCTGGTCTGGCCCGGCAGCAGCTGCCGTCCGCGGGGTTCGCTCATGGGTCCATCCTGTCGGGTTCGGGAGCCGAGTCTCGTCTGGGTCGACGCGAGCCTCGTGCTGAGCGACACGTCTCGTGCCGCTGTCGGCGAGTCTCGTGGCCGCGAAGGCTCAGCGGGCCAGCGCCCCCTCCACCCAGCCGCGCCGGTGCGCCCGGACCCCGAGCGTCACCGCCCGCACGCCGATGTACCCGAGCGCGAAGGCCGACCAGAGCCCCGCGAGTGTCCCGCCCGCCCACCACAGGAGCGGCAGGTACACGACGAGGTTCACGCCGCCCGCGAGTGCCAGGTACCGCGCGTCCCCGGCGCCGATGAGCACCCCGTCGAGCACGAACACGTACCCCGCGATCGGCATCCCAGCCGCGATGACCAGCAGGACGAGGGGGAGTGACTGGTGCACGGCGCGCGAGTCCGAGAACACCGGCCCGAGCACTCCGCTCACCGCCGCGGTCACCAGCCCGAGCACCACCCCGCCCACGATGCCGAGCAGCACCAGCCGACCGGTCACCAGGCGGACCCGATCCGGGTCCCGGGCACCGAGTCCGTGCCCGACGAGCGCCTGTCCCGCGATCGCGAGGGCGTCGAGCGCGAACGCCAGCGTCGAGAACACGGTGAGTCCGACCTGCGTGGTGGCCAGTCCCGCCGTGCCGAGCCCCGCGGCCACCGACACCGTCGCGAGCATCGCGATCCGGAGCGACGCCGTGCGGAGGAACAGCCACGCGCCCGACCGCAGCGCCCGCACGACTCCCGATGCGCCCGGCCGCAGCGGTGCGCCCGAGGCCCGCGCCGCGCGCACCGCGATCACGACGTACACGGCTGCCATCGCCCACTGCACGGCGACGGTGCCGGCCGCGGAACCCTCGACGCCCCATCCCGCACCGTAGATGAGGACCGCGTTGAGCAGCCCGTTCGCGACGAAGCCGACGGTCGCGACGACGAGCGGCGTCCGTGTGTCCTGCAGTCCGCGGAGGAGGCCCGTGGACGCGGTGACGACGAGGATCCCCGGCAGTCCGACGAGCGACAGGGTGAGGTAGGCGGTGGCGGCGGCGGAGACCTCGGGCGAGGCGCCGAACGCGTCGACCAGCGGTGCGGCGAGGGGCCAGCCGACGAGGGCCAGCACGACCCCGAGCACGAGGGCGAGCCACATCCCGTCGATGCCCGCGTGCACGGCGCCGCGCCGGTCACCGGCACCGAGGGCCCGGGCGACCGCGGGCGTGGTCGAGTACGCCAGGAAGACGAGCAGCCCGGTGACGGTCTGGAGGACGGCACTCGCGAGCCCGACGGCGGCGAGCGGGGCCGCACCGAGGTGGCCGACCAGCGCGGTGTCCGTCAGGAGGAACAGCGGCTCGACGACGAGTGCGCCGAGCGCGGGAACGGCCAGCCGGACGATGTCCCGGTCGACGCGACGAGTCTCGATGCTCTGGGTCACCCGACCATCCTGGCGGCGGTACGCTCCGCCCGTGGACGTCCTCGCGCTGGTACCGGCGGCGGTCGGCATCGCGCTGAGCCCGCTGACGGTCGCGTCGGTGGTGTTCCTGCTCGGGCACCGCCGCGGTCCCGCGTCCGCGGTCGCTCTCGCCGCAGGCTGGGTGACGGCCATCGTCGCGGCGCTCGTGGTGACGGTGCTGATCGGCGAGCAGCTCCCCGACGAGACCGCGGGTGGGGACCCCGTTCAGACCGTCATCGCCCTCTGCGCCGCGGTGTTGCTGTTCGGGCTCGCCGCGTGGCAGTGGGCGCGCAGGGAGCTGCCGGACGGTGCCCCGGCGAGCTCGCGGTGGGCGGACCGCACGGAAGCCGTCACCCCTCGCCACGCGTTCGGGCTCGGGGCGCTCCTCTTCCTCAGCCCGAAGCTGTTCGTCCTCGTGCTCTCGGCTGGCCTGGCGTTCGGGGAGGCGGATCCGCCGGTCGGCGAGGCCCTGGTGGTCGCGGTGCTCTTCGTCACCGTCTCCGCATCGACCGCGCTGCTGCCGATCGCGCTGTCGCTCGCCCTCCCCTCGCTCGCCGAGCGGGTCCTCGCCCGGATCCGTGCGTGGACCGCGAGGTGGGGCTCGATCGCCCTGGTCGTCGTGCTCGCCGGGTTGGGTGTCCTCCAGCTCGCGCTGGGGATCAGCGGGCTGCTGGTCCGGGACTGACGCCGCATCGGACGGGAGGCACGGGGCGGGCGCGCACCGCGCCTCCCGTCCGACCTGTGCGTGGGCCTCAGCCGACGCGCGGCTCCGCGGGGACCGCGCCCGTGGCGGCGTGGTCCGCGTCGGACGCCGCAGGCGTCGCCGGGTCCGTGCCGCGGGCCCGACCGATGAGGTCCATCACGTGGTACACCACGATCGCCGCCACCGTGCCGACGATGATCCCGCCGAAGGTGGCGCTGCCGAAGGAGAACGTGAAGTCGGCGATGCCCATGATGAGCGCGATGCCCGCCGTGAGCTGGTTCTTCGGCTTCGCGAAGTCGACCCGGTTCTCGACCCAGATCCGGATGCCGATGATCCCGATCAGGCCGTAGAGCGCCGTGGTCGCGCCGCCCAGCACCCCGGCCGGGACGGACGAGATGATCGCGCCGATCTTCGGCGAGAGCCCGAGCAGGACCGCGACGATCGCGGCGACCCAGTAGGCGGCCGTCGAGAACACGCGCGTCGCGGCCATGACGCCGATGTTCTCGCCGTACGTCGTCGTCGCCGAGCCGCCGCCGATGCCCGCGAGGACCGTCGAGATCCCGTCCGCGAACAGCGCGCGGCCGGTGAGCGGGGTGAGGTCGCGGCCGGTGAGCTGGCCCACGCCCTTCACGTGGCCGACGTTCTCGGCGACGAGCGCCAGGACGACCGGGACGAAGCCCAGGTAGATCGCGAGCTGGCCGGCATCGAAGGCCGGAGCGGTGAACGTCGGCAGGCCCAGCCAGGGTGCAGCGGAGACCGCCGAGAAGTCGACCTCGCCCGCGATGACCGCCGCGACGTAGCCGACGACGACGCCGATGACGATGGAGAGCCGCCCGATGAGGCCCTTGAAGAGGACGGTAGCGAGGATGATCGTGAGCAGGGTGATCAGCGCGACCACCGGAGCCTTGACGAAGTTGTCGCGGGCGGCGGGCGCGAGGTTGAACCCGATGAGCGCGACGATCGCACCGGACACCACGGGCGGCATCACCCGGTCGATCCAGCCCGCACCCGCGAGGTGCACCACGAGCCCGACCACCGCGAGCAGCGCTCCGACGACGATGATGCCCGACAGTGCGAGCGGGATGCCACCGATCTTCGTCGCGGCGCCGATCGGGGCGAGGAACGCGAACGAGGACCCGAGGTAGCTCGGCAGGCGGTTGCCGGTGATGAGCAGGAACAGGATCGTCCCGATGCCGCTGAACAGCAGCGTCGTCGACGGCGGGAAGCCCGTGATGAGGGGCACGAGGAAGGTCGCGCCGAACATCGCCACCACGTGCTGGACGCCGAGACCGATCGTCCGCCCCCAGCCGAGGCGCTCGTCGGGTGCCACGATCGTCGTCGCGGAGACGGTCTTGCCGTCGCCGTGCAGCTTCCAAGGGAGTCCCATGCGGGAAACGGTAGTGGCACCTGAGTGCCCGTGACGAGGACCGACCTGATCTGTGGAGAAGCGCCCCCTCGTGGCCGTTCACGTCCACCCGCCCGTGCACAGGGCGACGGTGGCTATCGTGGACGCCATGACCGACGTCGCAAGCACCTCCGGCATCCACACCGACGAGCTCGACGCAGGTGTTCGCCCCCAGGACGACCTGTACCGGCACGTCAACGGCACGTGGGTCGCCGCCACTCCGATCCCCGACGACAAGGCGCGGTACGGGTCGTTCACGATCCTCGCGGAAGAGGCAGAACTCGCCGTCCGCGAGATCGTCGAGCGCTCGCAGCAGGCGGCCCCGGGCACCGAGGAGCGCAAGGTCGGCGACCTCTACACCTCCTTCACCGACGAGACCCACCTCGAGGAGCTGGGCACCGGCCCGATCGAGCCCCTGCTCGCCGAGGTCGACACGGTCGAATCGGTCGAGGACGTCGTCCGGATGGTCGGCCGCTTCGAGCGCCTCGGTCTGCCGAGCTTCCTCCAGCTGTTCGTCGACAACGACCCGGGCGACCCCGAGTCCTACGTGGTGTTCCTCGAGCAGAGCGGCCTCGGACTGCCCGACGAGTCGTACTACCGCGAGGACCGCTTCGCCGACATCCGCACGAAGTACCGCGAGTTCGTCGCCGCGATGTTCCCCCTCGCCGGCTTCGACGACGCGGGTGACCGCAGCGACAACGTCATCGGCCTCGAGACCGCGCTCGCCGCCGAGCACTGGGACAACGTCACCACGCGCGACAGCCAGAAGACCTACAACAAGCTGCCGTGGTCCGAGGTCGCGGCGCTCGCCGAGGGCATCGACCTGCGGCAGTGGTGGGAGGCCATCGACGCCCCCGCCGGCGCCTTCGAGACCGTCGTCGTCCGTGAGCCCTCGTTCATCACCGGACTTGCCCGACTGCTCCGCACCGAGCCGCTCGCGGCGTGGAAGGACTGGCTCCGCTGGCAGGTCGTCCGCGGCTCGGCGGCCTACCTGACGAGCGCGTTCTCCGCGACGAACTTCTCGTTCTACGGCACGGCACTGACCGGTGCGCCGAAGCAGCGCGAGCGGTGGAAGCGCGGCGTCTCCCTCGTCGAGGGTGCGATGGGCGAGGCCGTCGGGCGCATCTACGTGCAGGAGCACTTCGACGAGACCTCGAAGGCCGCGATGGACGAGCTCGTCGCGAACCTCGTCGAGGCCTACCGCCAGAGCATCACCGGGCTCGACTGGATGACCGACGAGACCCGTGCGCGTGCCCTCGACAAGCTCGACAAGTTCACGCCGAAGATCGGCTACCCGGTGAAGTGGCGCGACTACTCGGCGCTGCAGGTCTCCGCCGACGACCTCACCGGCAACGTCCGCGCCGTCGCGAGCTTCCAGGTCGACCGCGAGCTGGGCAAGATCGGCAAGCCGATCGACCGCGACGAGTGGTTCATGACCCCGCAGACGATCAACGCCTACTACAACCCGGGTTTCAACGAGATCGTGTTCCCTGCCGCGATCCTGCAGTTCCCGTTCTTCGACGCCGGCCGCGACCCGGCCGCCAACTACGGCGCGATCGGTGCCGTCATCGGCCACGAGATCGGGCACGGGTTCGACGACCAGGGCTCCCAGTACGACGGCGACGGCCGCCTGCAGAACTGGTGGACCGAGGCCGACCGCGCGGCGTTCGAGGAGCGCACGAAGGCCCTCATCGCGCAGTACGACGCCCTCGTCCCGACCGAGGTGCCCGAGGGGCACGTCAACGGCGCGCTCACGATCGGTGAGAACATCGGTGACCTCGGTGGCCTCTCGATCGCGTGGAAGGCCTACCTGCTGTCCCTCGACGGTCAGGAGCCGCCGGTCGTCGACGGGCTCAGCGGCGCGGAGCGGTTCTTCCTCAGCTGGGCGCAGGCCTGGCGGATGGCGATCCGCCCGGAGGAGGCCGCGCGCCTGCTCAGCATCGACCCGCACTCCCCGAACGAGTTCCGTTGCAACCAGGTCGTGCGCAACATCGACGGCTTCTACGACACGTTCGGCGTGACCGAGGGCGACTCGATGTACCTCGACCCGGCCGAGCGCGTCGCCATCTGGTGATGGTCGAGCCGGACGCGGCTCTGCCGTCCCGGCGACGCCGTCAGGGGTCGGCCGGTGCCGCCGGCGACGGCGACCGGTCGCGCGGCGGCAGCGGCGGCCGTGCCCACGGCCGTCACCGTGGCGGTGCCGACGAGCGCTTCGGAGCCACCCTGGAGGCACTGGGTGCGTTGGCGCGGGACGGCGCGGGAGTCAGCGCCTCCGTCATCGACACGTCGTCCGGCAAGGCGCTCCTCGCGGTCGATGACACGCTCGTCCAGCCGGTCGCGAGCCTCGGGCGGGTGCTGCTGCTCATCGAGGTGGCTGCGTTGCTCGAGGACGGCGGCCTGCACGGCGACCGCCTGCAGCGGATGGCCCGGGACACCGCGACGGGTGCCGGGCTGTGGCAGTTCCTGCAGGAGTCGACCATGCAGGTGTCGGACCTCGCGACCCTCGTCGGTGCGACCGCGGACGCCTGGGCCATGAACGCGCTGCTCTCGACCGTCGGGATCGACGCGGTCCGCGAGCGGGCCGAGTCGCTCGGCATCGAGCGGACGGCGTTGATCGACCGCGTCCGTGACCGTCGCGGTCCCGACGACGCTCCGGACGCTTCGGTCGCGGCGACGGGTGAGCTCAGCTGGCTGTTCCGGGGCCTCGCGCTCGGTGAGGTGGTCGACGAGGCCGTCTCGAACCGGGTGCTCGGGTGGCTGTCCCTGTCGAGCGACCTCTCGCTCGTGGCGGGGTCCTTCGCGCTCGATCCGCTGGCGCACCGGTCGCTCGACCACGGGTTGCAGGTCGTGTCGATCACGGGTTCGTCGCTCGGGGTCCGTGCCGAGGCGGGCATCCTCCGCGGGCCGGCGTCGTCGGTGAGCTACGCCGTCACGGTGACGTTCGACGACGCCACCCTGCAGCGACGACTGGCGGTCGTGGAGGCCCTCCGCACGATGGGCACGGAGGTGCTCGAGGCCGTGCACCTGCCCGCACGCCGCTGACCGGAGCAGGTCCCGCACCCGGGCGGCCGATCAGCCCAGGAGTCGCCGCGCCCAGGCGTCGAACCGCTGCCGGATGACCCTTGCCGTCACGTCCGCACGCCCGATGCCCGCGTAGTTCGGCTCCCACGACTCGAGGTACGGGTCGGCGCGCGCCGCGGCGAGCACGTCCCACGCGTGCACGTCGTCCACCCGCACACCGCTCTCGCGTTCGTACGCGGTGAGGAAGCGGTCGGCGGCGGACGGTGCGCCGAGGAGCACGAGGTCCTGCCGACACCAGGCGATGTCGACACCCCGTGGGGCAGCCATCGCGCCCGACCAGTCGACGATCCCGGTGAGTCGGTCACCGTGCCACACGGCGTTCCCGCTCCAGAAGTCGCCGTGGGTGAAGACGCGGGTCTGATCGGTCGTCGGCCAGGCGAGACGAGCGGCACCGCCCAGTCGTCCCGCCGTGCGTTCCGGCTCCCGCCCGTCCTCGGGCAGTCCGACCGGGTCGAGTCCGTGGACCAGGGCGAGGGCGGCCCCGAGCTGCTCCGCGGCGGCGTCGAGGTCGAGGGAGGCGGACGGGACGGTCCCCGTCAGCGCTGACGTGACGATCGTCGGGGTGCTCCCGACCGTCCCGTGTGCGAGGAGCCGTGGCACGAGCCCACCGAGGGACGAGAGCCGCCCGAGCACGGACGTCTCCCGGGCGACGGCGTCGTCCCCTCGCGGGAACGTCCGGACCACGACGTGCTGCTCGCCGTCGGCGGCGAGGACGGTGCGGGCGTGCTGTCCACCGGTGAGCACGCGGACGGCGCGCAGCGGCCGTCCGAGCAGTGCGCTGCCGTGGTCGACGACGGCGAGCTCTTCGTCGCCTCCCCCACCGGTCACCGGGCAAGGGTACCGAGCACCTGATGTCACAGAACGGTAACGGCGAAAGGTCATCCCAATCCGCTCCGGCGAGGGCGTCGAATCCCCTGCACAGACCGGGAACCACCCGGAGCGCTCACCAGCCGCAGATCGCTGGTTCTCGACCCGTCAACGGGTCGGTTCGGCGCGCCATCGAACGCCGCGCCGAGCGCGACACAGCAAAGGACAGAACATCATGCGCAAGAGCCTGAAGACCTCGATCACCCTCGCCACGACCGGCGCGCTCGTCCTCGGTGGCGCCGCGTTCGGTGTCGGCGCCGCGAACGCGTCGACCCCGACGG
>NZ_JBPUGH010000131.1:0-9614 GCF_051548005.1 Curtobacterium flaccumfaciens
GGGTGCGCAGGCCGTCTTCGTGCAGTACAACCGCGGCCCGCCCCGCCCGGGCGCCCGTGGTTCCGCGACGGTGGGCCAGTGAACCCACGGGAGGCCCGGGGCGAGTCCGCCAGGGGCCTCCCGTGTGTTCGTCGGCCGCGTCCGCGGCGGTCGGTCAGGCGTGCTTCGCGACGGTCAGGTGCTGCGCCCACCAGGCGAGCACGTGCTCGAAACGCTGCACACGGTGGCGCGGACGGCCCGAGCGCGAGAGCTCGTGGCCCTCACCGGGGAAGACGAGGAGCGATGCGTCGACCCCGGCCCGCTTGAGCGCGACGAACTGCCGGTGCCCCTGCTCGATCGGGCAGCGCCAGTCCTCCTCGGAGTGGGCGACCATGAACGGGATCGAGACCTGGTCGGCGTACGTCAGGGGGCTGCGGCGCCGCTGCTCCTCCGGATCGGCACCGACGTACGCGTCCGCGAAGAACCAACCGATGTCCGAGCTGCCCGCGAACGAGTCCCAGGCGTTGACCGCGCGCTCGCTCCACGCCGCGACGAAGCGCTCACCGTGGTGGGCGGCGACCCAGCTCGTCATGAAGCCGCCGTACGAGCCGCCCATGATGCCGACGCGGCTCGCGTCGAGGTCCGGTCGCTCCAGTGCGACGTCGAGCAGCGCGAGCACGTCGTCCACGTCGACCGTCCCCATCGCGCCGATCACCGCCCGGCCGTGCTCGAGCCCGTAGCCGCCCGAGCCACGCGGGTTCCCGATGACGACGGCGTAGCCGGCGCTCGCGTAGACCTGCGCCTCGTCGAAGAACGCCCAGGTGTCCTGTCCGAAGGGGCCGCCGTGCACGACGCGGAGGACGGGGTGCGGGCCGTCGCCCTCCGGCAGCACGACCCACCCGTGGACCGGGGTGCCGTCGGCAGACGTTCCGGTGAGCTCCTCGATGCGTCGGACGCCAGGAGCGGACGCAGCGTCGCGGAGGGGTGCCGCGAGGTCCGTGAGGACGCTCGGCTCGGAGCCGGTCGTGTCCGCGAGGTCGACGACGAGCACCTCGCCGGGGGAGTCGGTCGTCGCCGCGGTGGCGACGAGGACGTCGTCGGCGACGTCGAAGTCGGACACGACGACGTGTCCGCCGAGCACGACCTCGAGGTCGTCGAGCCCGAGCGGCGCGTCCGTGGACGCGGGGACGCGACGGACGCCGACCGTCCCGCGGTCGAGCACCATGACGAGCACGCCGTCGCCCTGCGGCACGGGGGTCCCGGCCACGTCGACGGTCTCGCGGGCGGTCAGCCGCACCGGGTCCGAACCGTGGTCGGCGCGCCAGAGCCCCTGCGGCTCGGCGACGAGCTGGCCGTGCGCGTGCGACGCGCCGGTGTAGAAGACGGAGCCGCTCGGCGCCACCGCCACCGAGCCGACCGACCCCTCGGAGCGGATCGCGAGCGTCAGCGACCCGTCGGCCACGTCGAGGCGGTACAGGTCGTCGTCGTGCGTCTCCCGCTCGCCGAGGTCTCGGGGCGCGACGACGAGGAGGGCGCTGCCGTCCGGGTACCAGACAGGGGAGCCGAGCGAGCAGGTGCTGCTCGTCAGCGCGGTCCGGACCGGCTCCGCGTCCCGGTCGGTGACGTCCACGACCACGACCTGCTGCGGCTTGTCGAGCAGGTAGCCCGCGCCGTCGACGTGGAAGTCGAGGCGCGTGATCAGGCGCGGGGCCTCGGCGGCCGGGGCGGGACGTCGGTCCTCGTCGCCGGACACCGCGGAGCCGTAGCGACCTGGCTCGGGGAAGCGGGCCGTGACGGCGATGCGGGTCGAGTCCGGCGACCACACAGGCGTGCCGGCACCGAGCGGCAGCGCGGTGACGACGCGCGCCTCACCGCCGTCGACCGGCGCGACGGCGAGCTGAGCGCGCTCCGCGCCGTGCTCGTCGGCCACGACGCGCAGGAACGCGAGCGACCGGCCGTCCGGTGAGAGCACGGGAGCCGAGTCGTGGTCGCCGGACGTCCAGCGCGACGGGCCGGAGGCGTCCACCCGCTCGACGGTCGTGCGGTAGGCATCGGCGTCGAGGTCCGGGCGGGACACCGACACGAAGGTCGGGGCGCCCTTCCGCGGGTCACCGCTGGTCGTCGGGGAAGAGGGGACGTGGAGGTGTTGGATGTCGTTCGCGAGCACGCTGCCACGCTACGACCCGGGGGCTCCGGCGGACCCGGAACTGGCCGTCGAGCGTTCCCCGAGCGTTCATCGCTTCGGGGCGAGTTCGCAAGACTGTTCGCCGCGAGGTGCGCAGTCAAGCCTCCCCGTTGCGCATCGGCGGCATCGAGCGCAAGTTTCCACAGTCTCACGCAACGATCCGCCGGCCACGTTTCCGGTGTGTAACAACTTCTCCCGGGATTTTGAGGGGTCTCCGACGGCCACCTAGGGTTCTTGCGAACGCGGCGTGGAGCCTGCCTCCCTCGTGTTCGGTCACATTCCATCAGGAGGATCACAGAGTGAACATCACCAAGAAGCGAGGGCGCCAGCTGCTCGGCGCCGTCGCCCTGGCCGGGGCGGCCGCGATCGCCCTCGCCGGTTGCACCACTTCTCCCAGCGCCAACGAGTCGGGTTCGGCGTCGAACAAGACCATCACCGTCGCGCAGGTCAACGAAGTCACGTCGTTCAACTACAACACCCCCCAGGGCAACCTGGACATGAACGGCATGATCAACTACATGACCCAGCCGCAGTTCGTGACGCTGGGTTCGGACTACAAGATCACGCCGAACACCGACCTCGGCACCGTCAAGAAGATCAGTGACGACCCGCTGACGGTGAAGTACACGCTGAACAAGGACGCGAAGTGGTCCGACGGCAAGCAGATCACCTCTGACGACCTCCTCCTGGGTTGGGCGCAGGCCTCCGGTTACTACGACTCCGCGACGCAGGACGAGAACACCGGCAAGGTCACGAGCGGGACACAGTACTTCTCCCTCGCCTCGGCGTCGCCGTTCAAGACGGACTACCCGACGGACATCACCAAGGACTCCATCACCATCAAGTACAAGGAGCCCTACGTCGACTGGCAGCTGGTGAACCCGATCCAGTTCCCGGCGCACGTCGTCACGGAAGAGGCCGGCACCACGGTCGACGACCTCCTCAAGGCGCTCAAGGACACCCCCGCCGGTGACCCCGCCAAGCCCGCCGCCGCGAACTCGGTCCTCAAGAAGGTCGCCGACTTCGTCAACACCGGCTACGACAAGACCAGCCTGCCGAGCGACAAGAAGCTGCTCGTCTCGGGCGGCCCGCTCATGGTGTCCGCGTGGACCCCGAAGCAGTCGATGACCCTCGTGCCGAACCCCGAGTACACGGGCGACCACAAGGTCAAGTTCGGCAAGCTCGTCGTCCGCTTCATCGGTGACGCGAACGCCCAGGTGACGGCTCTCCAGAACGGCGAGGTCGACGCGATCCAGCCGCAGGCCTCGGCCGACACGGTGAAGGCGCTCGACGCGGCCTCCGGTGTGAAGACCATCGAGGGCTCGCAGGTCGCCTACGATCACCTCGACCTGAACTTCGGCTCGTCCGTGTTCAAGGACGAGAACGTCCGCAAGGCCTTCCTCCTCACCATCCCGCGTGAGCAGATCCTCAAGTCGATCGTCACCCCGATCAACAAGGACGCCAAGGTCCTCGACTCGCAGCTCTACCTGCCGGGCCAGGACGGCTACGACGACACCGTCAAGAACAACGACTCGTCCGAGTACAGCAAGGTCGACATCGACGCGGCGAAGAAGCTCCTGAACGGCGCCACCCCGTCGATCAAGATCCTCTACAACACCGAGAACCCGAACCGCGTGGACACGTTCCAGGCGATCCAGGCCTCGGCTGCCAAGGCCGGCATCAAGGTCGTCGACGGCGGCTCGCCCGACTGGTCCTCGCTCCTCGCGGGCGGCGACTACGACGCCTCGATCTTCGGCTGGGTCAACCCGGGTGCCGGCAACGCCGCGATCCCGCAGCTGTTCCAGACGAACAACTCCGGTAACTACAACAAGTTCAACGACGCCACGGCCTCGAAGCTCGCTGTCGAGACCCAGAGCACGCTGGACGAGTCCAAGCTGAACGACATGAAGATGGAGATCGACAAGATCGCCTTCGACAAGGCGTACGGCCTGCCCCTGTTCCAGAGCCCCGGCCTCTTCGCCACCGGCTCGAACATCAAGGGCGTCCAGTACTTCGGTGGCCAGACGGGCATCTTCTGGAACGTCTGGGACTGGACCAAGTGACCCTGACCGGTCGCTGATCAGCACCACGCACGAGGGGGCGCCGGACTCGACGAGTCCGGCGCCCTCCCGTGAGCCGGGACCCTGACCGGCGAAGACCCCCTGGCCGAGACCCGGCCCCACGCCGCTGAGCATCGTCGAAGACGACGGTGCCGCGGGACCCAGTACCCTTGCTGCTCGGGTCGCCCGATCGGACGATCAGCAGCTCGAACCACCACACCGGAGAGGCACCCATCGCCCATGGTGAGTTTCATCGCGAGACGGATCCTCGTCTCGGTCCTCATCCTCATCGCCGCGTCGTTCATCATGTACAACCTGGCGGCGATCGCGGGGAACCCCCTGCAGGACCTCCAACAGAGCAACTCGCCGAACCGTGAGCAGCTCATCGCGGCACGAGTCGCAGCGCAGCACCTCGACCTGGTCCCGCCGCTCCGCTGGGGCCTGTGGATCAGCGGCGTCGGCAAGTGCGTGATCGGCCAGTGCGACCTCGGCGTCACCTTCCAGAACCAGCCGGTCGCCCAGCTGCTCCCGCAGGCCGTCGGCTCGACCATCCAGCTGGTGACGTTCTCGTTCATCCTCGCGATCATCTTCGGCATCGGTCTCGGTGTCGTGACCGCGCTGCGCGTCTACTCGGGCTTCGACTACTCGATCACCCTCGTCAGCTTCTTCCTGTACTCGCTGCCGTCGTTCCTGATGGCCGTGCTCCTGAAGTCGTTCATCGCGCTGGACTACAACAACTTCCTGGTCGACCCGAAGATCCCGCCCGTCAACCTCATCGTGATCGCCGTCGTCGTCGGTCTCGTGATCCAGTTGATCGTCGGCGGCATCCTGAAGCGTCGCCTGATCGTCTTCGCGATCAGCGCGGTCGTGACCGCCGGCATGCTCCTGCTCATGCAGGCCACCGGCTGGTTCACGGACCCGTCGCTGGGTCCGGTCTTCGTGATCCTCTTCAGTGCCGGCATCGGCCTGGCGATGGTGACGCTGCTCGCCGGCACGAAGAACCGCCGCGCGTGGCTCGTCGCCGGCATCAACGTGCTCGTCGCGATCATCTGCTACTTCGCGCTGCAGGGCCTGCTGAACATCTCGTCGGCCGGCACCATCGGGATCCTCGCCGTGGCCACGATCGCGGTCGGCCTCATCTCGGGCTTCCTCGTCGGCGGGCACGACCGCGGCCTGATGATGCGCATCGGTGCGCTCACCGCGTTCCTCAGCGCCGGCGTCATCCTGCTCGACCGCTTCATGCGGTCCTGGATCGACTACACGCAGAACTACGTGTCCCGCCCGATCGCGACCGTGGGCTCGCAGACCCCCGGGCTCACGGGCGACTTCTGGATCACCGGGATCGACACGTACACGCACCTGCTGCTGCCGACGATCTCGCTCCTGCTCATCAGCTTCGCGAGCTACACGCGGTACTCCCGCTCGGGCATGCTCGAGGTCCTCGACCAGGACTACGTGCGGACGGCACGGGCGAAGGGTCTGCCGGAGCGCACGGTCATCGTGCGCCACGCCCTCCGCAACATGCTCATCCCGATCGCGACCCTCGTCGCCACGGACATCGGTGCGCTGCTGGGTGGTGCGATCATCACCGAGCGCGTCTTCGCCATCTCGGGCATGGGCAGCCTCTTCAACAGCGGTCTGTCCATCACGGACGTGAACCCGGTGATGGGGTACTTCCTCGTCATCGCGATCACGGCGATCGCGTTCAACTTCCTCGCCGACCTCGCCTACTCGGCGCTCGACCCGCGGGTGCGTGTCCGGTGACCGCCGCGACGACCACTCCGGTCACGAGCCAGATCGACCAGCACCACCTGCAGCACCAGGAGGACAACCGATGAGCACCATCCAGGGCGGCGCGCCGCTCGAGCCCAACATCGGCGACGGCACCGACGTCGGCCTGACCCCCGACTCGCACGAGAAGCGTGTCGGCGAGAGCCAGGGGCGGATCATCCTCCGTCGCTTCCTCGCCAACAAGCTCGCGGTCATCGCGCTCATCGTGTACCTCCTCGTACTGGTCTTCGCCGTGTCCGCGGTCGGCCTCGGCCCGATCCCGGGCTGGTGGCACTACTCGTACAAGGCCCTCGAGGACCTGCAGAACGGTGGGGCGCCGACGGCGGACCACCCGTTCGGGCAGGACCGCATCGGCAAGGACTACTTCGCCCTGACGATGCGCGGCATCCAGAACTCGGTGCTCGTGATGATCGTGATCGGCCTGTTCGCCACGTTCATCGGTGTCGTCATCGGCGCGATCGCCGGCTACTTCCGTGGCACCGTCGACGCGGTCCTCATGCGCATCACCGACATCTTCATCGTCATCCCGGCGATCGTCATCGGTGCGGTGGTCGGCAAGACGGCGAACGGTCTCGGCGCCTGGGGGCTCGCGCTCCTGCTCGGCCTGGTGTCGTGGATGGTCATCGCCCGACTCGTCCGTGCCGAGTTCCTGTCGCTGCGCGAGCGCGAGTTCGTCGAGGCGGCCCGGGTCGCCGGTGCGTCCGACGCGCGGATCATCTTCCGGCACATCCTGCCGAACGCGATCGGCGTCATCATCGTCTCCGCGACGCTGCTGATCGCCTCCGCGATCCTGCTCGAGACGGCCCTGAGCTACCTCGGCTACGGCATCAAGGCGCCGGACTCGTCACTCGGCCTGCTCATCAGCCAGAACCAGTCGGCGTTCCAGACCCGTCCGTACCTGTTCTGGTGGCCGGCGACGTTCATCGTGCTGCTCGCGCTCTGCGTGAACTTCATCGGTGACGGCCTGCGGGACGCGTTCGACCCGCGCTCGAAGCGGTTCAGCCTCCGCAAGACGCGCGAGCCGCAGAACAGCGCCGGCTCGGAGATGATCAGCGCGTGACGTCCGCCGCCCTCCTAGCGCGCCGCGACGGCGAACCAGCCGCCGACGGCCGTCACCGCGAGCAGCGCGATCGACGCCCAGTGCAGCGTGACCGGCACGCGTACCGCGTCGGCCGTGCCGAGCTCGATGGCACCGCGTTCGCGCAGTTCCTCCCAGCGGTGGCGGACGAGGTACGCGGCGTCGCCGGACGCCGTGGACAGCAGGTCGCCGGCGCGACGCTGACCGTCGCCGAGGTCCGGGACGGTGCGGCCGTGGCGTTGCTCCTGCCGGCGGGCGAGGGCGACGCCGGCGCGCCCGGGCGCCGGCGCGGCCCACACCGAGACCCGTCGGTTCGGCGTGACCAGGGTCAGCGCGAACCGGGTGTCGACGTGCACGAGGGCGGCCCACGGCACGCGCACGGTGTGGAAGACGTTCACCACCTCGATGCCGTCGTCGTCGACGGTCATCCGCGGTCGCCAGAGCACGATCCAGCCGAGCGCGACACCGAAGAGCGTCGGCACGAGCGCCAGCGCGCGGTCCGTCCAGGTCGGGTCCGTCGCGGTCGTCGTCGCGAAGAGCAGGGCCACGATGAGCCAGAGCGCGACCGCGAGACCACGGTTGAACCTGGACACGAACACGTCGCGCGTCGTCGGGGAGGCAGGCATGCCTCCATCGTCGCAGGTCGGAGCCGGTCGGCTCGACGCCTGCCGCCCCGTCGTCAGCGCTCCACCATCACCACCCACGCGGCCGCCACGAGCGGCCGGGAAAGGACCGGACGTCGTTGAGCACGCCCGCTTCCGCGGCCACCACCCCGGCCGCCACCAGCACCCCCGTCGTCAAGGTCTCCGGACTCGACGTCGACTTCGCGGTCGACGACGTCTGGACCCCCGCGGTCAAGAAGCTCTCGTACGAGATCCGCTCCGGTGAGGTCCTCGCCCTGGTCGGCGAGTCCGGCTCGGGGAAGTCCGTGAGCTCGATGTCGATCCTCGGGCTCCTGCCCCGGAACGCCCGCGTGAACGGCTCGATCGAGTTCAACGGCAAAGAGCTCCTCGGCCTGCGGTCGGCGCAGCTCCGGGAGTACCGCGGCAAGGAGATCGCGGTCATCTTCCAGGAGCCGATGACGGCCCTGAACCCGGTCTTCACCGTCGGCTCGCAGATCGTCGAGACGCTCCGCATCCACTACGGCATCTCGCCGAGCGAGGCACGGGACCGCGCCATCGAGCTGCTGACGCTCGTGGAGATGCCCGACCCGCAGAAGGCGTTCAACTCGTACCCGCACCAGCTCTCGGGCGGTCAGCGGCAGCGCGCCATGATCGCGCAGTCGATCTCCTGCGACCCGAAGCTGCTCATCGCCGACGAGCCGACCACGGCCCTCGACGTGACGGTGCAGGCCGAGATCCTCGACCTCATCCGCGACCTCGCCGGCAAGCTCGGCAGTGCGGTCCTGCTCATCACGCACGACATGGGCGTCGTCGCCGACCTCGCCGACCGCATCGTCGTCATGCAGCAGGGCATCGCGGTCGAGACCGGGTCCGTCCGGGAGGTCTTCGCGGAGCCGAAGCACGAGTACACCCGCACGCTGCTCGACGCCGTCCCGCGGCTCGGCCAGGCCGGTGACACCGTGATCGACCTCACCGAGACCCTCGAGTCCGTCGTCGAGAGCGACGCCCCCGTGCACGTGGGCGAGGAGCCGGTGCTCCACACCGACGTCGTGCAGACCCTCGGTCCGGCCGTGCTCGAGTTCTCGAACGTCGTCATCGAGTACCCCGGTCGCGGACGCGTCAAGGCGTTCCGGGCCATCGACGGCGTCGACCTGTCCGTCCACGAGGGAGAGGTCGTCGGTCTCGTCGGCGAGTCCGGTTCGGGCAAGTCGACCCTCGGCCGCGCGGCGATCGGGCTCCTGCCGATCACCTCGGGCGGCCTCGAGGTGACCGGCGTCGACCTGTCGAAGCCGACCCGTTCGCTCGTCCGCAAGGTCCACCAGAACGCGGGCATCGTCTTCCAGGACCCCTCGTCGTCGCTCAACCCGCGCATGACGATCGGCCAGTCCATCGGCGAGCCGCTGCTCCTCGCGAAGGGCATGAAGGGCCGCGAGCTCGAGCGCGAGGTCGAGTCCCTGCTCGAGGCGGTGCGGCTGCCCACGTCGTACTCGACGCGCTTCCCGCACGAGCTCTCCGGCGGCCAGAAGCAGCGCATCGGCATCGCCCGCGCGCTCGCCCTGCGTCCGAAGCTGCTCATCGCGGACGAGCCGACCTCGGCGCTCGACGTGTCGGTCCAGGCGACGGTGCTCGAGCTGCTCAAGGACCTGCAGCGCGAGTTCCGCTTCGCGTGCCTGTTCGTCACGCACGACCTCGCGGTCATCGACGTGCTGGCCGACCGCATCGCGGTGCTGCACCACGGGCACCTCGCCGAGGTGGGCACGCGCGACCAGATCCTCCGCGACCCGCAGGACCCGTACACGCAGCGGCTCATCGCCGCGGTGCCCCTGCCGGACCCCGACGTCCAGCGCGAGCGTCGCGAGCTGCGCCGCCAGATCCTGGCGGCCGGCGCCGACGAGTAG
>NZ_JBPUGH010000132.1:0-9576 GCF_051548005.1 Curtobacterium flaccumfaciens
CCGCAGGCGCGCCCGCGCCCGCGGCCGCGGCCGTGCCGGAACCGGCAGCGGTCGCCTCCGTGGGCGTCCCGTCGGCGGCAGCAGCGCCAGCCTCGGCGTGCGGGTGGGTCTTCGGCGGGCGGAGGAACCAGTACGCGAGCACCGGCACGATGGTCAGCGACACGAGCAGCGACGCCACGAGGGCCATCGTCACCGTGAGCGCGAACGGCCGGAACAGCTCGCCGACCAACTCCGCGACGAACGCGACCGGCAGGAACACCGCGACGGTCGTCAGCGTCGAGGCAGTGACCGCACCGGCGACCTCGCGCACGGCGTCGAGCACCGCCCGGGACCGATCGACCCCTGGTTGCATGTGCCGCTTGATGTTCTCGATGACGACGATCGAGTCGTCGACCACGCGACCGATCGCGATGGTGAGTGCCGCGAGCGTGATGATGTTGAGGGTGTACCCGGCGGCGCGCATGCCGATCGCCGCGAGGAGCACCGACGTCGGGATCGAGATCGCCGTGACGAGGGTCGACCGCACCGACAGCAGGAACACCAGGATCACGAGCACCGCGAACCCGAGGCCGAGCAGGCCTTCTTCAGCGAGGGAGTCGATCGACTGCTGGATGTACGGCGCCTGGTCGAACACGACCGTGAACTTCGGGTCGCCGGCGACCTTCGACTCGATGTCCGGGAGGGCCTTCTTGACCGTCTCGGAGACGTCGACGGTGTTCGCCTCTTGGGTCTTCGTGATCGCGATCGTCAGCGCGGTCTTGCCGTCGACGCGGCTGATCGAGGTGCGCGGCGACTCCTCGATGGCGACCTTCGCGACGTCCCCGAGCTTCGTCGGCGTCGTCGCGGTCGTGGCCGCGCCGGTCGCGCCCGTGGCGCCGGTGGTCGGACTGGAGGCACCGCTCCCGCCCGCCGTTCCGCTCCCGCTCGTCGTGCTGGTCGCGCCCGAGGCCCCGGCTGCGCCCGCACCGCCGCTCGCGGTCTGACCGCTGGCGGCCCCACCGGTCCCGGCGCTCGATCCGGTCGAGCTGTCACCCGACCCGGACGAGCTGCCGCTCGACGACGCGGTGAGCGGCAGCGCCTCGATGTCCTCGAGCGACGCGATGCGCTCGCCGGTCTGCACGGACAGCGTCTTCCCGTCCTGGGTGATCGTGCCACCGGGGATGAGCGTGCCGTTGTCGCTGAGGGCGTCCGAGATCGACTGCGACGTGAGTCCCTTCGCGGCCAGCTCGTCCTGGTCCGGCGTGATCACGACCCGGCGCCCGGGGTTGCCGAACACGTCGGCCTGCCGGACGCCGTCGAGCTTCTCGAGGTCCGGGACGGCCGTGGCGTTCAGCCGGTCGACGAGCTGCTCCTGGTTGCCCTCCCCCGTGACCGCGAGCTGCAGCACCGGCAGGTCGTCGAACGAACCGGTCACGATCTGCGTCTGCACGGTGTCCGGCAGCGACAGCGCGTTGACGGCGGTCTGGATCTTGTCCTCGGCGCTGGCCAGGTTCGAGCCGTAGTCGAAGGACGCGGACACGACGCTCTGCCCGGTGGACGAGGTCGCACTCGTGGACTCGAGGTTCGGCACGACCTGGATCGCCTGCTCGATCTTCGTCGAGACGTCGTTCGACACGACCTCCGGCGTCGCCCCGGGGTAGGCGCTCACGATGGCGACCTGGGGGAACTCGACGCTCGGGATCAGCTCCTGCTTGAGGCTCGTCAGCGAGATCCCGCCGAAGATCGCGACGACGATCGTGACGAGCGCGATGAGGGACCGGTTCCGGATGCTGAAGACCGAGAGGAGGTGCACTGTCCGATCCTCGCAGGCCCGACGCGCGTCAGGCTCAGCCGAGCAACAGGTAGACGCCGAGGACGCCCATCGCCCCGAGCAGCCCCGTCCCGAGCGCGACCACGCGGGTGAGCGGCGTCCGGGCGGTCAGCACCCCGGCGCCGACCACGACGACACCGGCGAGGATCTCCGCCGTCCAGAACGTGGTGCCGGTCGTGGCCGCGACCTGCAGGAGGCCCCGCACGCCCTCACCGACCAGGACGGCACCGCTCACACCCGCCGCGGCAGCGCCGAACGGAGCCGGAGCGGACCGCAGCGCCCACACCACGGCGCCGGCGAGGAGCCCGGCCGGCACCCCGAGCAGGACCCAGGGGTTGGTGACCGACAGGACGTCCGGGTACCCGCGCAGGTTCGTGGTCGCCCAGTACCCGACGTGCATGAGCTGCAGGAAGACCACGCCGAGCACCATCGGGAGCGCCGGGCGACGGTGCTGTCCGACGAGCAGCACGAGCAGTGCCGCGACGACGAACCAGGGCCCCGCGGAGTTCGACAGGACGCCGAGCCCGGGCACGGCCTGCCCGAACGAGCAGAGCATCCCGGCCAACAGGGCGAGTCCGGACGCGATCGACAGGCGCGCGGCCGGCGGGACGTGTCCCTCGGCGCCCGGAGCGGCTGCGGTCGCGGACACGGCGTCGTCGGAGGTCCTGGGCTCCCTGATCGCTTCCATGTCGTCCACGATCGCGCTCGACGGACGAGCACGCATCACCCGCAGGGACGCACGGCCTCCACCGGAGGGATGATCCCGCGTGTCAGACGACGGCTGCGAGCGATCCGCGGGGCCCCACAGCCTCGCCACCGACCCGTGCCCAGGCCCGCTCCAGCACGTCGACCATCCGGGTGCGGTCGGCAGCGGGCATCGTGAACGGCACCCGCAGGAACCGCTCGAACCCGCCGTCCGGGCCGAACACCCCACCGGAGGCGAGCACGACCCCCTCGGCCCGCGCGGCGAGGACGAGCGCGCTCGACACCGGCCGCCCGAGGCCCACCCAGGTCGTCAACCCGCCCGCCGGTGCGGGCACGTCCCACTCGGGGAGCCGCGTGCGCAACGCGCCCACGACGTCGTCGCGGGCCTGCGCCAGGTACGCGCGCCGCTCCTCCAGGACGGTCTCGGTCCGCGGAACCAGCTCGCGCGCGACGAGCTGGTCGAGGACGGGCGTGCCGAGGTCGCCCGTCGGGCGGGCGAGCAGCAGACGCTGGAGCAGCGCCGGCCGTGCACGGATCCAGCCGATGCGGAGCCCACCCCAGAACACCTTGTCGGCCGACCCGATCATGACGACGTCGTCGGACGCCGCGGCGAGCGGCGTCGCGGCGGGACCGTCGATGCGGAGCTCCCCCATCGTCTCGTCCGCGATGACGGTCGTCCCGACCGAGGCGGCGACCGACACGAGGAGGTCGCGGGCATCGGGTGTCATCGTGGCGCCGGTCGGGTTGTGGAGGGCCGGCATGACGTAGGCCACCGACGGGGCCGTCCGTCGGAGCGTGTGCTCGAGCACGGTCGTGTCCCATCCGGTGCGGGCGTCGACGGGCACCCCGACGAGCCGACCGCCGACCTCGCGGAAGGCCTCGTGCGCGTGCGGGTAGGTCGGGGACTCGACGAGCACGGCGTCCCCGCGCCGGACGAGCACCCGGGCCAACAGGGCGATCGCGTGCTGCGCGCCGATGGTGACGACGACCTGCGACGGCTCGGTGGGCAGGCCCCGCGCGGTGTACCGGTCGGCGATCGCCTGTCGGAGCCCGGGGTCCCCGACCGTGTCGTACCCGATCCCGGCGAGCGCCGCGGGCACGTGCCGCACCGCCCGTTCGACGGCCTCGGCGATGCCCGGCGCCGCGTGCAGTGCGGCCTTGCGGAGGTCGAGCACGTCGCCGCCGACCACGCCGCCGAGCCGTTCGGGGTCCGGTCGTCCGACGAGGTCGCGCGGCAGGCGCACGACGCTGCCGGACCCGCGGACCGAGACCAGGAACCCGTCCTCCCGCAGCCGGGCGTAGGAGTTCGCCACGGTGGTGCGGGAGACGCCGAGCGCCTCCGCGAGCCCGCGTTCGGCGGGGAGCCGGACGCCCTGGGGGATCCGACCGTCGATCGCGAGGACCCGGAGGGCGTCCGAGAGCGCCTCGTACGCGGCGGTGTCGGTGCCCGTGCGCCAGTCCGTGAGGAGGAGTGCTGCGGACCGGGCACTGAGCAGGACGGGCGTCATGGGTCCACGGTAGCGCGATTGGCCCTCGACCAGCAGGCCAATCCAGTCGACGATCGGAGCATGCCCCGCACCCCCGCCCTCACCCTCCGCTTCGCGCAGCTCGCGGTCGGACTGTTCCTCTACGGCGCGTCGACGGCGCTCCAGGTCCGGGCCGTCGTGGGCGTGGCCTCGTGGACGGTGCTCACCGAGGGACTCGAGCACGTGGTGCCGTGGTCGTTCGGCGTCATCACCGTGGTGTCCAGCGGCGTCATCCTGCTGTTCTGGATCCCGTTGCGTCAGAAGCCGGGCATCGGGACGCTGCTCAACGCGCTGGCGATCGGCCCCTCGGCGGACCTCGTGCTCTGGCTGGTCCCGGCGCCGGACGGCCTGCTCCCCCGCATCGGCCTGTTCGTCGCGGGGCTGCTGCTCCTCGCCGTCGCGACCGCGTTCTACATCGGCGCCGGGTTCGGGGCGGGAGCGCGCGACGGGCTGATGGTCGGCGTGTCGCAGCGCTTCGGCTGGCCCCTGTGGGTCGCCCGCACCGTCATCGAGGTCACGGTCGTGATCGTCGGTTGGCTGCTCGGCGGGGACGTCGGTGCGGGCACGGTCATCGCGGCGTTCGCGATCGGTCCGATGGTGCAGCCGCTCATGCCGCTCTTCCGCCGCTTCCCGTGGAGTCCGGAGCGCACGCGGCTCGCCACCGCGGCGGCCGCACCGCCGCCCCCTCCGTCGGCGTCGGGCCCCGGCCTGGAGGCGCGGGTCACCTCCTGAAGGAAACCTTGCTCCGTGCGCGACTCGCGATGTATCGTGTTCTCACCAGACGCGATACATCGCGAGTTCCAGGAGGCAACATGGCGCAGGAGAAGTGGCTCGTGGAGGAGCCCAAGGTCATCGACACCGGCATCGTCCGACGCCTGAAGGTCGGGCTCGTCGGGGGCCAGGTCGACGTCGTCGCGCACGACGAACCCACCGCCCGGGTGGAGGTGCACAGCGTCTCCGGCAAGCCCCTCATGGTCGAGGTCGACGGGGACACCCTGACCGTGGACCACCCGCAGATCCGGTGGGACGACCCGATCGGGTTCCTCAAGTCGTTCCGCGGCCGGGCCCAGGCCGACGTGAGCATCCTCGTGCCGCGCGACGTCCCGGTGACGCTCGGCGTCGTGTCGGCCGGCTCGCTCCTCTCCGGCACGAACCGCGGTGCCACGCTCCACACGGTGTCCGGTGACGTCGTCGTGGACGGGGTCGCCGGTGACGTCACGGTGAACGCGGTCTCCGGGACGACCACCGTGCGGGACCTCGACGGCGCCCTCACGGTGCACACCGTGTCGGGCGACGTCGTCGCGACCGGGTCGATCCCGCGGTTCCAGGCGGACGGGGTGAACGCCGACGTCGTGCTCGACCTGCACGGCACCCCGGACGCTGCCCGCGTCAACACGGTCTCCGGCTCGGTCAACGTCCGGCTCGAGGACGGCGTGCCCTACCGCTGCACGGTCTCGACGGCCTCGGGCAAGCTGCAGTTCGACGACTCGGAGATCCGCGGCGTGCGCGGCTCGTACGTCAAGCAGGGCGGCGAGCTCTCCGGGCAGTGGCTCGACCTCAAGGTGAACTCCGTCTCCGGCGACATCGCGGTGCTCCACGCCCCGCCCGTCGCCGACGGGGCCGCCACCACCCCGACGACCGACGGCGAGGTGCCCGCATGAGCCCGGTCTTCGCGCACGGCCACCTGCGCCTCTACCTCCTCGTCCTGCTGGCCGACCACCCGATGCACGGGTACGAGGTCATCACCGCGCTCGGCGACCGGTTCGGCGGCACGTACGTCCCGAGTGCCGGCACCGTCTACCCCCGGCTGGCGAAGCTCCAGGACGAGGGCCTCGTGACGGGGACCGCCGACGGCCGGAAGACGGTCTACGCGATCACCGACGCCGGTCGTGCCGAGCTCGACGCCCGGGCCGCCGAGGTCGACGCGCTCGAGGACGGTGTGACCGACTCGGTGAAGTCCCTCGCCGACGGCGTCCGCGCCTCGGTGGGCGAGGCGATGCGGTCCCTCCGCGCCGACCTCGCGGCGAGCGCCCAGGCCCCGCGTGGGCAGACGGCCGACGAGCCGGTCGACGTCCCGACGGCGGGGGCCAGCGCGCTGCGCGAGGTCGAGATGGTCCTGTCGTCGTTCCGGCAGCAGGTCCGGGCGGACCTCCGGCGACAGGCGACGCGGGGCACCCTCACGGCGGACACGGTGACCCGTCTGCGCGACGGCCTCGAGTCCCTGCGCCGCTCCCTCTGACAGGAGCGACGGAAGCGGACGCGATCTCCGAGGGGCCGCGCCGGCGGGGCGGGCGCACACCGCGCCTCCCGGCCGGCCCGTCCCCCCGTCGCTCGCCGGAACCAGGTTCCGGACACAGCACCACGCTCTCCTGCGGTGCTGTGTCCGGAGCACGGTTCCGCGGGCCGGAACCTCGTCACACCTCGCCGGCGTCCGCCAGGGCGTGCATCGCGTCGCGGAGGGCGCGGGCAGCGCCCGAGCCCGCCCACTCGTAGGCGTGCGTGAAGCGCTCGTCGTGCACGTACATGTCCGCGAGCGTGCGGAACCGCTCGGCGGTGACGGCGGGTCCGGGCGCCTGCCCGAGCCAGGCGAGCTGCCGGCGGGCGAGTGCAGCCCCGCCGGTCGACGACGGCCCGTCGCCCGAGGCTGCGAGCGCGGCCGCGTCCTGGGCGATCGCCCGCTGCTCCTCCTGGAACGCATCCTTCGCGGCGGCGTCCTTCGACGTCCACCACTCCTGTCCGCGCTGCCACGCCTCGGCGCCCCAGCGCTCCTCGACCTCCTGCTTGAACCGGGTCTGGTCGAACCCGTCGAAGGTGTCCTGTGCGGTCATGCCGTCTCCTCGTTCGATCCTCGTGATGGTGGTGCGCACGGCAGCGAGCTGCCGGGCGAGCCGGTCGCGTTCCTGCTCGAGCCACGCGACGTGCGCCCGGAGTGCCGTGACGTCGTCCTGCTCACCGTCGAGCACGCGGGCGATCTCCGCGAGCCCCAGCCCCAGGCCGCGGAGCAGCAGGATGCGCTGGAGCCGCACGAGCGCGCGGTCGTCGTAGCGTCGGAGCCCACCGTCGCCGACCGCCGAGGCGCGCAGCAGACCGATCGCGTCGTAGTGCCGGAGGGTCCGACTGGACACACCCGCGGAACGCGCCACGTCGGCGATGGTGTGCGGGGCTTTCGCAGTGACCCCTGCGCTGTCTGTCCGATCGCTCATGCTCGATACGGTAAGGGTTGACGCTGCGTCAACGACAACCCTTCCGGTCGTCTCAGGATGACCGGATGCGCCGGGAGGCGGAATACCGGGCGGCCCGGTCGTGTTGACTCCGGGTCCGAAATGAGTAGGTTTGCCGCTCGTGACGAACGAGATCCGGTCGCTGAAGGCGCGACTGATCGGGGATCCCCTCCCCTCCGAGAAGCTCGAGGGACAACTCCTCCCGAAGCACCTGGCACTGCCGATCTTCGCGAGCGACCCACTCTCCTCCGTGGCGTACGCGCCGCAGGAGCTCCTCATGATCCTGCTGCTCGGCGGCATGGCGTTCCTGACCTTCGCCCCGTGGGTGGCCGCGCTCGTCGTGCTCCTGCTCGTGGTGGTCGTCGCGTCCTACCGCCAGCTCATCAAGGCGTACCCGTCGGGCGGCGGCGACTACGAGGTGGCGCACCGGAACCTCGGCGAGAAGGCCGGACTCGTCGTCGCCAGTGCACTGCTCGTCGACTACGTCATGACCGTGGCCGTGTCGGTGGCCTCGGGTGTGGACAACATCATCTCGGCGCTGCCGTTCCTCGACGAGTTCCGTGTCGAGCTTGCGCTGCTGTTCGTCGTGCTGCTCGCGGCCGTCAACCTCCGCGGCGTCCGGGAGTCGAGCAAGGCCTTCGCGATCCCGACCTACCTGTTCGTCGCGTCGGTGTTCGTCATGGTCGTGACCGGACTCGTCCGCGTGGCAGGCGGGGACGCCCCGGTCGCGGAGTCGGCGCAGTACACCGTGCAGAACGTCGAGCACACCACGCAGGCGGCGTTCGTGCTGCTGCTCCTGCGGGCCTTCGCGTCGGGCTGCTCGGCCCTCACCGGCGTCGAGGCGATCGCGAACGGCGTGCAGGCGTTCCGCCGCCCGAAGATCCAGAACGCCCAGAAGACCCTCGTGGCGATGGGCGGCATCGCGATCGTCCTGTTCGTCGGGCTGATCACACTCGCGCTCGTCGCCCGCGTGCACTACGCCGAGCGCGCCTGTGACCTGCAGGGCTTCGCCGACTGCGCGAGCACCCCGCAGCGCTCACTCATCGCGCAGATCGCCGCCGCCGTGTTCGGGAACGACTCGGTGCTGTTCTTCGTCGTCCAGGCGACCACCGCGGCCGTCCTGCTCCTCGCCGCGAACACGGCGTTCAACGGCTTCCCGCTGCTCGGCTCGATCCTCGCGCGCGACTCCTACGCGCCGAAGGCCCTGTCGACGCGCGGCGACCGGCTCATCTACTCGAACGGCGTCATCGTGCTGGCGCTCGTCGCGGCAGCCCTGCTCGTGGTCTACCGGGCGAACGTCACCAGTCTCATCCAGCTGTACATCATCGGCGTCTTCGTGTCGTTCACCCTCGGCCAGACGGGCATGGTCGTGCACTGGACACGCCTGCTGCGCGAGGACCGCGCGGGGACGGCCACCGAGCCGGTGCACCGCGGACAGGTCGTGCGCTCGCGGCTCATCAACACCGTCGGCGCGAGCTTCACCTTCGTCGTCCTGGTCATCGTGACCATCACCAAGTTCACGCACGGCGCCTGGCTCGTGTTCGTGATCATGCCCGTGCTCTTCGTCCTCATGCTCGGTGTGAACCGGTACTACCGCGACGTGTCCCACGAGATCGCGGCCGACGAGGAGACCGAGTTCGGTGCGACGGGCGACCACGCGATCGTGCTCGTCAACAAGCTGCAGAAGCCGGTGCTCAAGGCGCTCGACTACGCGATCGCCGCGAAGCACGCGAGCTTCGAGGCGGTCCACGTCGCGATCGACGACGCCGAGGCCGCACGACTCCGGGACCAGTGGGCCGAGCACGGCATCGAGGTCCCGCTGACGATCGTCCCGAGCCCCTACCGCGACATCTCGATGCCGCTCATCAAGTACATCAAGGCCCACCGCGCCGAGCACGGCTCCGAGGTCGTGACGGTGTACACGCCGGTGTTCGTCGTCGGCCACTGGTGGGAGAACCTCCTCCACAACCACCGGGGCCGCCGGATCCGGAAGAAGCTCCTGCTCGTGCACGGCGTCACCGTCGCGCTCGTGCCGTGGCTGCTCGACTCGTCCGAGCTGCTCTACGGCCGTCGCTCCCGCCCGCTGCCCGGTCAGGAGCGCCGCGGTGAGCCCGTCCGGCCGCCCCTCCGCCGGTCGCCGCACGGGGTGTTCCGCCCCGAGGGCGACGACGACCGTCTGCTCCGCTCCGACCAGCGGAACAGCCTCGCACCGCGAGGCGAGGCCGAGCGACGAGGCGATGCCGGTGCACGGGGCGATGGCGGGCGGGGCGACGCCGGCTCACGGCGCGCGACCCGGCCGGCCGGACCCGCCGAG
>NZ_JBPUGH010000133.1:0-9566 GCF_051548005.1 Curtobacterium flaccumfaciens
AGCTGGCACCGCGCCTCCCGTCCGTTCGTGGTCACGTCGACGACGTCAGGCGATCCGCTTGAACGCCTTGTCGACGTAGCGGTCGATGGTCGCGCGCGCTTCGCGTGCGTACCGGTCGATCGTGGCGGTCCGCTGCGCGTCCGGCGCGTAGGACCGACCGAGCCGTGCGGTCGCGGCCGCGAGGACGCCGTCGGTGAGCTGCGGGTTGAGTGGCAGGATCGGCCCCTGGGTGTGCGTCCCGAACGAGGTGCCGGTGATCGCGCCCTCGACCGGGCTCCCGGCCTGGTTGCCCCCGCCGGAGACGACGTCCGCGAAGGGGGTCACACCGTCGCCGAGCACGATACTCGTCGCGTGGTCCTCGAAGCCGGCGAGCCGGGTCGGCGCACCGTCGAGCAGTGGGTACCGAGTCTCGAGCACGAAGTAGTTCACGCGACGCTCGGCACCGCGGACGGCCCGGGCGTCGAAGACCCCGAAACCGGTGACGTCGGCGCCGTCGGATGACACCACCGCGTTCGTGGCGAGGTCGAAGCCGCCGCCGACCGCGACCACCGGGACCCCGGCGGCAGCGAAGTCGCGCAGCGGTGCGCCGACTCGGGCGACGTCGGCTCCGAGCGACCGCATGGCGCTGAGCGGACCGTTGCCGATGACGACGACGTCCGCCGTGGTGGGCAGCGTGTCGCCGGGGGCGTACTCGACGACCTCGGTGGCGATGTCCGCGGCCTCGGCACGGCGCACGAGGGCTGCGACGTTGCCGCGGTCCCCCGAGACTCCCATCTGCCGCGGGTACACGTGCAGGATGGTCAACCGGTCGGCGGTCATGCCGTCTTCTCCATGTCCGGGTGGCCGAGGGCCTTGCGGGCGATCATCATGATCTCGTAGTTGACGATGAAGTTCTTCGTGCCGCTCGTCGTCGCGCCGAGCTGCTCCATGTGCCGGATCGCGGCCTCGACGTCGGGCTCGACCTTGCCGATGCGGACACCGGCGTGCTCGAGGGCGATGGCGATCTGCCAGGCCTTGTCACCGGAGACGACGTCCACGTGGTCGAGCTTCGAGAAGTCGATGTCGTAGATCCAGGAGATGTCCGGCGTGCCCTCGTCGATCGCCATGAGGACCTGCTCGGGCCGGTCCGGGAGCGCGTCGAGGTTCAGCTGGAGGCTCGCGGCGTTCTTGAACATCGTGAACTCGGCCGACTCGCCCGCGATCGGGAGGCGCTCGCCCCGGCCGTACGCGGGCTTCATCGTGCCGAAGGCCTTCGTCACCGCGTCCGCTCGGAACTGGTCGCCCAGGGCCGCACTCGCGGTGGCCGTCGCAGCGGCGGCGTCGACCGCGTAGTGCAGGCCACGCGCCGGCAGGCGGACGGGGATGTCCGCACCCGCGAACCGGATGGTCGCGCCGTCACCGGTGTTCACGACGACCTCGGCGTCGGCCGCGTTCGGCTCCCCCGCCTGACGGTCGAAGTCGTCGGCGTTCTGCAGCCCGTTCGGCGCCGCCGCCACGACCTCGGCACTCGCGCCGAAGCGGAGCACCTGCTGGCCGGCCGTGCCGACGTAGGCGTCGAGGAACTGGTCGTCGCGGTTCGTGATGACGTTCCGGGCCGACAGGGCCGCGGTGTCGAGCATCATCGTCGCGACGCGCTCGGTCTCGAAGAACCGGTAGAGCTGGTCGACCTGGACGTTGAGCATCGTCACGGTCGACGGCGACAGGATGCCCGCGAGCTCGACCGCGAACGCCTCGTCGACCTCGAGGATGCCGATGTCGGCCTTGAGCTTGCCGGTCAGCGACACCTCGGAGAGGAGTGCCGACGCGATGCCCTGCGGCAGGTTCGCACCGGACGGGTTCGTGAAGACCCGGAGCCCGTGCGCCCGCACGATGTCGGAGATCATGTGCGTCGTCGTCGACTTGCCGTTCGATCCGAGGACGAAGACGACGCCGTTCGGGAACTGCTTCGTCACGTGCTGCAGGAAGTCCGGCACGAGCTTGAGGACGATGTAGCCCGGGTAGGCGGAACCCCCGCCCCGCGCACGTGCGAGGGCGCGGAGGATCCGCCCGACCAGGATCGGGATGAGGAAGCGCATCGGCCTACTCGAGGTAGTCGCGGAGCGACTGCGACCGCGACGGGTGGCGGAGCTTCGCCATCGTCTTGGACTCGATCTGGCGGATGCGCTCACGCGTCACGCCGAACGTGTCACCGATCTGGTCGAGGGTCTTCGGCTGGCCGTCACCGAGGCCGAAGCGCATGCGGATGACGCCCGCTTCGCGCTCGGACAGGGAGTCGAGCAGGCTCTCGAGCTGCTTCTGCAGCATCGTGAAGCCCACCGCGTCGGCCGGCACGACGGCCTCGGTGTCCTCGATGAGGTCACCGAACTCCGAGTCGCCGTCCTCGCCCAGGGGCGTGTGCAGCGAGATCGGCTCGCGGCCGTACTTCTGGACCTCGACGACCTTCTCCGGGGTCATGTCGAGCTCACGGGCGAGCTCTTCCGGGGTGGGCTCGCGACCGAGGTCCTGGAGCATCTGACGCTGGACGCGCGCGAGCTTGTTGATGACCTCGACCATGTGGACGGGGATGCGGATCGTGCGGGCCTGGTCGGCCATGGCGCGGGTGATCGCCTGGCGGATCCACCACGTCGCGTAGGTCGAGAACTTGAAGCCCTTCGTGTAGTCGAACTTCTCGACGGCACGGATGAGGCCCAGGTTGCCCTCCTGGATGAGGTCCAGGAACTGCATGCCACGGCCGGTGTAGCGCTTGGCGAGCGACACGACGAGGCGGAGGTTCGCGCCGAGCAGGTGCGACTTGGCGCGCTGACCGTCGCGGGCGACCCAGCGCAGCTCACGCTCCTCGGGCTTCGACAGGCCCGTCGAGTGCTGCAGCTTGTCCTCGGCGAACAGACCGGCCTCGATGCGCATCGCGAGCTCGACCTCCTGCTCGGCGTTGAGGAGCGCGACCTTGCCGATCTGCTTCAGGTAGTCCTTCACCGGGTCGGCGGTGGCACCCGTGATGGTCGTCGAGTAGACCGGGGCCTCGTCGTCGTCGGACTGCGAGATCACGAGCGCGCCCGCGGCGACCGCGGCCGCCTCGGCCTTGGTGTCCTTCGGGGCCTCTTCGTCGGCGTCCGCGTCGTCGGTGGTGTCGTCCGCCGACTCGTCCACCGGCTCGACGGGCTCGTCCTCGAGTTCCTCGTCGTCGGCCTTGGCCTTCTTGCCGCCCTTGGCGGTGGTCTTCTTCGGCGCGGCCTTCTTCGCCGGCGCCTTGGTGGCGCGCTTCTTCGGCGCAGCCGCGCCCTCGGCCTCGGCGGCGTCGGCCGTCGTGCCCTCGGGTTCGGTGTCCTTCGTGGGATCGATCGTCGTGCTCCGGGCAGCCATGCGATCACCTCTCTCGTCGTGCCACGTTCGTGGGGTCGTGGCCTCCCTCGCCGCCCAGGGCCGGTGCCGCAGTCCCCCGCGTCAGCCGGTCCTACCAATCCGGGCAGCACTAGGACCCATGTCAAGTCCCCGGGTTTCCGCGCGCTCAGCGGAGCGGTTGGTCACGAGGGGCCCGATGGGTCCGTAGTCATTATTGCACGCCGCGCTTCCGCACACGTGCAACCAGTGCAACCCAGAGCGGACCCACCCGTATTCCCTCCCGCTCGTGCAGGACCCGCCGGGTCCGGCGTCGGGCGTGGAGCAGCATGGCGACCCCGAACCCGACCACGACGTACTGCACGGTGAGCGCGATCCGGAAGTTCGCCCAGGCGAAGACGGTCTGCCCCGTGGCACGGGAAGCCGCGTCGAGGATCGTGCCGATGAGGAACATCATCACGAACGCGGCGAGGAACCCGCCGACGTTCACGAGCCCGTTCGCCGAGCCGAGCGCCCCGACCGGGTTGAAGGACCGCGCGAAGTCGAACCCGATGAGCGACCCGGGCCCGCCGATGCCCATCGCGACGACGAGCAGCACGAGCAACCAGGTCGGGGGCTGACCGGGCCACGCCAGCACGGCCGTCCACACCACCGCGAGGAGCACGACGCACCCGAGGACGAGGTTCGACCGGCGGAGCGGGTACCGGGCGCAGAGCACGCCGAGCAGCGGCCCCGCGACGAACCCCGTGACCACGATCACGGTGAGGAAGCCGGCGGCCTCGGTCGCGCTGTAGCCGAGACCACGGAGCATCGGGACACCCCAGAGGAGCGAGAACACCGTGCCCGAGGACTGCGTCACGTAGTGCGACCAGAACCCGAGCTGCGTGCCCGGGCGTCGGACCGCGTGCGCGAAGGTCCGCAGCGCGCCGCCCCACGAGTGCGGCAGCGGGATCGCGCCCGTCCGGACGGGCACCGGGCCGTTGCGGACGAAGACGAACGCGAGCACGAGACCGACGGCGCCCGCGCCGGCGGCGACGCCGTACGCCGTGCCCCAGCCGGTGGTGTGCAGCAGGAGCGCGAACGGGAAGGCGGACAACACCTGCCCGACCTGCCCCAGGTTGCCGGTCCACTGCGAGAGCTGGGGCAGGATCCGCCCGCTGAACCACATCGGCAGGAGCCGGATCACCGAGATGAAGGTCATCGCGTCACCGGCACCGACGAGGACGCGACCGACGACGGCCGGTCCGATCGTCGGCGACACCGCGACGACGGCCTGCCCGACGACGAGCAGCGCCGCCCCCGACAGCACCAGCTTCCGGGGCCCGAAGCGGTCGAGCGCGATGCCGACCGGGATCTGCAGTGCCGCGTACACGGCGATCTGCACGACGGCGAGCGTCGAGAGCACGGCAGCGGACACCGCGAAGCGCTCCTGCGCGTCGACGCCGGACACGCCGAGCGTGGACCGCTGCACCACGGCGAGGACGTAGGCCAGCACCGCGACGCCCCAGACGAGGAAGGCACGGCGGGAGTTCACCCGGCCAGGCTAGCGGCGCCGTCGCGGCGCGACGGCCGCGGGAGGCGACCCGTGGAGAACGCGACCGGCGCGTCGGACGCGCACCGTGCCTCCAGGCTGTGCACGGCCGGGAGGCCCGCCCGGCGTCGACCGGAGCGCCCGCGTCCGCAGGCCGGTCACCGCATCAGTCCGCGGTGCCGTCCGCCTGTCCGCGGCGGTCCGCCAGGAAGCGTTCGAGCTCCGCCGCGATCGCGTCGGCGGAGGGGACCTCGCCGTCGACGCCGGTCAGCGGCGAACCGATCGGGTTGCCCGCCATGTACTCGTCGTGCCGCTCCTCGAGCACCGAGACGAGCCGCTGCAGCTCCCCGTTCCCGCCGACCTGCTCGTCGACGCGGGCGAGGAACTCGCGGCCCTCCTCGCGGAGGGCGTCGGACGGGAAGATGAGGCCGGTCGCGGCGGAGACCCCGGCGAGGGCGGCCACCGCGGCGTCCGGGAACTCGGTGTCCGAGAGGTAGTGCGGGACGAGCAGCACGAGGCCGGTGACCTCGTGTCCGGACTGCGCGAGCCGGTGCTCGACGAGGTGCAGGACGTTCGCGGGAGCCTGGGTCTCCGGCTTCCAGACGCTCATCTGCTCGACGAGGTCGGCGCGCGTGCCGGACACCGTCATGCGGATCGGGCGGGTGTGCGGCATGGGCATCGGGATCGACTGGACCCAGGTCGTGTCGACGACCTGCAGCCGCTCGGCGAGGTCGGTGACCGCGGCGACGAAGGCGTTCCAGCGGAAGTCGGGCTCGTACCCGGAGAGGAAGAGGAACGGCTGACCGATCTCGTCGCGCACGAGGGAGAGCGTGAGGCGCGGGACCGCGACGGACTCGATGTGGTCGTGCTCGAAGGTGATGACCGGCCGACGCGCACGCCAGTCGAGCAGGACGTCGGGGTCGAACTCGACGATCGTGGTGGTCTCGAGCCCACCCTCGATCGCCGTCGTGACCTGCGCCACCGCGGCGCCGGCGTCGGCGAAGCCGGTCAGGGCCGCGACGAGGTGGAGGCCCGCCGGGACCTCGGGGGCGCCGTCGACGGACGAGTAGAGGTCCTCGTGGTGGTTCACCGTCCCCATGCTAGGCGGGCGTGCACAGCGGTCCGGGCGGCACGGCCACGCCGACAGCGAACAGTGCGTGGATAGGGTTGGGGCATGGTCCGACCGATCCTCTCCACCGTCTCGTCCGCCGCAGCCGACACGGAGGCCGACGTCCTCGTCGTCGGCGTCCGTCCGGGGGTCGACGGTGGGCCCGCGACCGCCGTCGGCGCCGACTTCCTCGGCGACCTCGACCTCGCCGCGATCGGCGTCACCGGCGCGAAGGACCAGCTCGTCCGCCTGCCGGGGACGGGTGTCGCCGCGACCTCGGTCGCCCTCGTCGGACTCGGGTCCGGCACCGACGCCGCGGCCGTGCGGAGCGCCGCCGGCAGCGCGGTCCGTCAGCTCCCGCTCGCGGAGTCGATCGCGATCGCGCTCCCGACCGACACCGCCGAACTCGTCGGGGCGGCGCTCGAGGGTGCGGCCCTGGGTTCCTACGTCTTCACGACGCACAAGGGCACCGGCACCACCGGCCCGGTCCGCGGGGACCAGCGCATCGCGGTCGTCGCCCCGTCCGGCGTCGAGGTCGACACCGCCCGCGCGTCCGCAGTCGCCGAGGCCGCGTCGACCGTCCGCGACCTCGTGAACACCGCCGCCGGCGACCTCGGACCGGCCGACGTCGCGTCGGTCGCCGAGGAGCTCGCCACGGACCTGCCGCTGACCGTCGAGGTGCTCGACGAGCACGAGCTCGAGGCGCAGGGCTTCGGCGGCATCGCCGGTGTCGGCCGCGGCTCGGTCCGTCCCCCACGGCTCGTCGTCGTCCGGTACACCCCGGAGTCCGCGTCGAAGCACCTCGCGCTCGTCGGCAAGGGCATCACGTTCGACTCGGGCGGCCTCTCCCTCAAGCCCGCCGCCTCGATGCTCGGCATGAAGACGGACATGACCGGGGCCGCCACCGTCCTCGCGGTGGCCGTCGCCGCGGCGAAGCTCGGGCTCGACACGAAGGTCACCGCGTGGCTCTGCCTCGCCGAGAACATGCCGTCCGGCTCGGCCACCCGCCCCGGCGACGTCCTGACGCTCAAGAACGGCAAGACCGTCGAGGTGACGAACACCGACGCCGAGGGGCGCCTGGTCCTCGGTGACGGCATGGCCGCCGCGTCGCTCGAGCACCCGGACGCGATCGTCGACGTCGCGACGCTCACCGGCGCGCAGGTCGTGGCGCTCGGTGACCGCACCACCGGCCTGATGGGCAGTGACGACCTCGTGGCGCAGGTCCGGGCGATCGCCGACGCCGTCGCCGAGCCGATCTGGCCGATGCCGCTGCCCGAGGAGCTCGACGCCCGACTCGCCAGCGACGTGGCGGACATGGTGAACGCGACCGTCGGCAACCCGGCGGGCGGGATGCTCCTGGCCGGCAAGTTCCTCGAGCGCTTCGTCGGTGAGGGCATCCCGTGGGCGCACCTCGACATCGCGGGCCCCTCGGAGCACAAGGGCGGCGGCTACGGGTGGCTCGGCAAGGGCGCTACGGGCGTCATGGTCCGGACACTCATCGCGCTCGCAGAAGAGCTCCAGTCCAAGTAGTAGGTTTGAGTCCGGCGGGGCGGCCGCGTGCGCGCGCACCCCGCCGGACCCACACGGGACGGGACCGGAACCACACGGTCCGACCGTGGGACGCCGCTCGCCGCGGTGTCCACGGGGCCGGACCGGTCCCGAACACGCACGAGGGAGTTGCACCAGGTGACGGAACAGACTTACGACGTCGTGGTCCTCGGTGGCGGCAGCGGTGGGTACGCCGCAGCGCTCCGGGCCGCCGAGCTCGGGATGAGCGTCGCGCTCATCGAGGGAGACAAGCTCGGGGGGACGTGTCTGCACCGCGGGTGCATCCCGACGAAGGCGCTCCTGCACGCAGCGGAGATCGCCGACGGCACGCGTGACGCCGAGAAGTACGGCGTCATCGCCGAGTTCGCCGGTGTCGAGGTGCCGAAGGTCATCGAGTACCAGCAGGGCGTCATCTCCTCCAAGTACAAGGGCCTCCAGGGCCTCATCAAGGCGCGGAAGATCACCGTGGTCGAGGGCTGGGGTCGTCTGACCTCCCCGAACACCGTGCAGGTCGGCGACCAGACCGTCACCGGCAAGAACGTCGTGCTCGCCACGGGCTCCTACTCGCGGTCCCTCCCCGGGCTCGAGATCGGTGGCCGGGTCATCACCTCCGAGACCGCGCTCAAGATGGACTACGTCCCGAACAAGGTCGTCATCCTCGGTGGCGGCGTGATCGGCGTCGAGTTCGCGAGCGTCTGGAAGTCCTTCGGCGCCGAGGTCACCATCGTCGAGGCGCTGCCCCACCTCGTCCCGGCCGAGGACGAGTCGATGTCGAAGCAGCTCGAGCGCGCGTTCCGCAAGCGCGGCATCGAGTTCTCGCTCGGGGTCCGCTTCCAGGGTGTCGAGCAGCACGAGAACGGCGTGGTCGTCACGCTCGAGGACGGCAAGACCTTCGAGGGCGACGTCATGCTCGTCGCCGTCGGTCGCGGCCCGCTCACCCAGAACATGGGCTTCGAGGAGGTCGGCGTCACGATGGACCGCGGGTTCGTCACGACGAACGAGCGCCTCGCCACGAACGTCCCGAACGTGTACGCCGTCGGCGACATCGTGCCCGGCCTGCAGCTCGCGCACCGCGGCTTCCAGCAGGGCATCTTCGTCGCGGAGGAGATCGCCGGTCTGAACCCGGTCGTCATCTCCGACACGAACATCCCCAAGATCACGTACTCCGACCCCGAGGTCGCGTCCGTCGGGCTCTCCCAGGCCAAGGCCGAGGAGCAGTACGGCGCCGACAAGGTGGACTCCTACGAGTACAACCTCGCCGGCAACGGCAAGAGCCACATCATCGGCACGTCCGGCTCGGTCAAGGTCGTCCGCGTGGTCGACGGCCCGGTCGTCGGCGTCAGCATGATCGGTGCCCGCGTCGGCGAGCTCATCGGCGAGGCACAGCTCGCCGTCAACTGGGAGGCCTACCCGGAGGACATCGCTCCCCTGGTCCACGGACACCCCACGCAGAACGAGGCGCTGGGCGAGGCCTTCCTGCACCTCGCGGGCAAGCCGCTGCACGCCCTGTGAACACCATGACCACCACCACGAACCACCCCTGCGAAGAGGAGTCCACCCGATGAGCGAATCCGTCAACCTCCCGGCGCTCGGCGAGAGCGTCACCGAGGGCACGGTGACCCGATGGCTGAAGAACGTCGGTGACCGGGTCGAGGTCGACGAGCCGCTGCTCGAGGTCTCGACCGACAAGGTCGACACCGAGATCCCCTCTCCCGTCGCGGGCGTCGTGGAGGAGATCCTCGTGCAGGAGGACGAGACCGTCGAGGTCGGTACCGCGCTGGTGAAGATCGGTGACGGCTCCAGCTCGTCCGACGGCGGCTCCGACGAGGGCAGCTCGGACCAGGGCGCGTCCGACCAGGGTGCCGACGAGGCCCAGGCCGACGCTTCCGAGCCCGAGCCGGCCCCGAGCACGGAGCAGCAGGACGAGCAGAAGGCTCCCGAGCCGCAGCAGGCCGACCCGGCCCCGGGTGGTCAGACGCAGCCCGCCGCCCCGCAGGCGCCGTCCGCTCCGCCCGCCGCGGCCCCGGTGCCGCAGGCCGCTCC
>NZ_JBPUGH010000134.1:0-9472 GCF_051548005.1 Curtobacterium flaccumfaciens
CGTCCGACGCGTGTCGTGCCTCCAGGCCGTTCCCTGGTCTGCCCGCGGTGGCCGCGCGTCCTCCTCGGCTCAGCCCGGTGACGCGCCGTTCGACGCCGGACGCCACCCGAGCGCCGGACCGAGGTGCTCGGCGACGTCGCTGACGATCTGGGCGTAGTCGTCCGCCTCGAAGGAGAACGGGAGCGCGAAGGCGACCTCCGTGGCGACCTGGTACCCGGCGTCCGCGCGCAGGCGGTCGGCGATCTCCGCGGACGTGCCGACGAGGTCGGCGGCGAACAACAGACCGGCGGGGCCCTGCGGCACGCCGACGCGACCGGACCGGGCCTCGGCGTAGGCCCGGTACCGGGCGACCTGCTCGGGTGATGCGCTGTCGGTCGGGATCACGACGAGGCCCTGCGAGACCCGCGCGGCCGCGGGGTCGGGGTGCGCCTCGAGGTACGCCTCGACCTGGGCGCGCTGGTTCGCGGCGAAGTCGGTGCCCACCTCGCTCCGGGTCACGCTCGACGTGAGCAGGTGGAAGCCGTTCTGCGCGGCCCAGACCGCGGATCGCGTGCTGCCCGTGCCGTACCAGAGCCGGTCGGCCAGCCCGACACTGTGCGGCTGCAAGGAGGTGTCGAACTCCTCGATGCCCCGCCGCTCGGCGGTGCTCGTCACCGGGTCGCCGCGGACGAGGTCGCGGAACCGCAGGAGTCGGGCCTCGCTGAAGTCCTCGAGCTCGGCGGTGTCGGGGTGGATCGCCTCTCGGTAGAGGTCGTAGTTCATCGGCTTCCCGGACGAGAAGCCGGGCTGCAGTCGACCGCCGAGGAGCACGTCGACCGTGCCGAGGTCCTCCGCGAGCCGGAACGGGTTCTCGGCACCGATGGGCGTCACGGCGGTGCCGAGGGCGATGCGGGAGGTGCGCTGCGACGCGGCCGCCAGCAGCGCGACGGGGGAGGAGATGCCGTGCTGCAGGTGGCGGTGCCGCAGCCAGGCGCTGTCGTAGCCGAGGGCCTCCGCGCGCTCGATCACACGGAGGGTGTCCTCGTGGCCGAGCGCCGGCCGTGCCGGGTCGAACGACCCGATCGTGAGGAATCCGAGTCGTCCGAGGGGTTCACCGTCGCGGGGCATGCGTCGATCGTCGCAGAGACGGCTCGGGTGCACCGGGTGGACGGTGTGGCCCCCGTTCTGGGTAGACAGATCGGTTTGTCGGCACTTCGGCGGACCGCTAGAGTCGTGGCAGACGAACCGCACCCGACCGGTCCGACCCGAACGCACCGGGGTTCGTCATCGCGATGCCGTCCCGGCCCTCGAGCCACCCTGCTCGGGCCGGGACGCCGCTCGCGCACCGCCCGGCAGGTATCCACTCGTGCGAGGTCCGTCGCGCGGCGTCCGCGCACCGCCCGGCAGGTATCCACTCGTGCGACGTCCGTCGCGCGGCGTCCGCGCACCGGACCTGAACGATTGCACGGGTAGGATCGCGCAGGTGCCGGACGGCCCACCAGCCGGGTGGACCGGGAGGTCGGCCACGGAAGGATCGTCGCGTGCCGGACCTGCCCATCGCGTTCGAGATCGGGTCGATGGTCGTCGTCGTCGCGATCCTGCTCGCGGACCTCGTGATCGTCTCGCGCCGCTCGCACGAGCCCACGATGAAGGAGTCCGGGCTCTGGGTCGGCTTCTACGTCGTCCTGGCGCTGCTGTTCGCCCTGGCGATGCTGGTGTTCGCCGGGGGAGACGCCTCGGGCCAGTTCCTCGCGGGCTGGCTGACCGAGTACAGCCTGAGCATCGACAACCTGTTCGTCTTCGTCATCATCATGGCGCGGTTCGCCGTCCCGAAGCCGATCCAGCAGGCCGTGCTCATGATGGGCATCATCATCGCGCTGGTGCTCCGCGGGGTCTTCATCCTGCTGGGTGCCCGTCTGATCGAGGACTTCTCCTGGATCTTCTACCTGTTCGGTGCCTGGCTGATCTGGACCGCGATCCAGCAGGTGCGAGAGGACCACGACGACGAGGACCAGGAGGACAGCTTCATCGTCCGACTGCTCCGCCGACGGGTCCGGGTCACCGACACGTACGACGGCATCCGGCTGCGCACGCACGTCGACGGGCAGCGGCACTTCACGCCGATGCTCGTGGTGCTCGTCGCGATCGGGACCACCGACCTGCTCTTCGCGCTCGACTCGATCCCGGCGATCTTCGGCATCACCGAGAGCGCGTTCATCGTCTTCACCGCGAACGTCTTCGCGCTCATGGGCCTGCGGCAGCTGTACTTCCTGCTCGGTGGGCTGCTCGAGAAGCTGGTCTACCTCAAGTACGGCATCGCCCTGATCCTGGCCTTCATCGGCGTGAAGCTCGTGCTGCACGCGCTGCACGAGAACGAGCTGCCGTTCCTGAACGGCGGCCAGCACGTCGAGTGGGCCCCGGAGATCGGGACCTGGACGTCACTCGCGGTGATCGTCGTCGCGATCGGCGGGGCGACCCTCGCGAGCCTCGTCCGGATGCGGCACGACGACGCCGCGCATCGCCCCGCCGAGCGCGGGCCCGTCGAGCGCTGACACGGCCGTCGGCCCGGTCTCCACGGCCGTCCGTCGCAGGCCCAGCGCGACGACCGCCACGAGGTTCACCGCGCTGCCGACGAGGAACCCGGTGCTGCCCGCGGCGACACCCGTCGCGGGGGCGAGCGCAGCCATGAGCACGACGCCGACCACGAACCCGGCGACCGATGCGAGCGCCACCTGCCGTGACCGTCCCGCCGCCAGCAGCAGGGCCGCGGGGACGAGCGACGTCGTGAACACCCAGACGCCGAGCACGAGGTACCGGAGGTCGGCGACGGCAGCGACGCCCTCGTCCGGGTAGAACAGCGGCAGGTACCAGTCGGCGAGCAGCGCCACCAGGCCGAAGAGCACGGCGGTCAGGGCGCCGAAACCGACGACGAAGCGGAGCGTCCTCGGCGCGCGGAGGGACGATGCCGCCCCCCGGTGCGCGAACGCCGGGACGACCACCTGCGCCACGGCCTGGCCGACCATCGACGCGGGTGTGGCGAGCGAGAACGCCGCCGCGTACACGCCGGCGTCGTGGGGCGTCGCGGTGACCTGCGCACTGATCATGCTGAGCTGCAGCAGCCCGTTCGTGGTCAGGCCGGCCAGGACGTTCCAGGCCGCGAACCGGAGCAGCCCGTCGGTGGGTTCGGACCCGGTGACGGCGCCACCGCCGCTCGCCGCCGTTCCGCGCGGCCAGCAGGCCACGGCGAACACCGCGTAGCCCACGCCGAGCGGCAGGAGGACGAACGGCCCCGCCCGCGTGACGCACGCGAGGACGAGCAAGCCGAGGGTCAGCAGGCTGGTCAGGCCGTCCCAGGCGGCGACGCGCCGCGGCCGGTCGTAGCCCAGCTGTGCCCCGCGGGCGTAGGCGTAGAGGCCGTAGCCCACCACCACCGCGACCCCGCCGACGACGGTGCCCGGGCCGTTCCCCCACGCGAGGGCGACCGGGACCGTGACCGCGGCGAGGACGAGCGAGGAGACGAGCATCGACGCGCCGAGCAGTCGAGTGACGGCGGTGTCGGAGCGCCCCGCGCGCATCGCGATCGCGAGCGACCGGGACGCGGTGTTGCCGGCGGCGGTCGGCCAGAGGAGCGCCGCGAAGACGCCGAGCGACAGGAGCGCCGACGACTGGCCTAGGGCTTCGGTACCGAAGACCCGACCGATGACGACCGTGGCGAGCAGCTTCGTCGCCCCCTGGACGCCGATGCCGACCGTCGAGAGGACCGCCGCGGAGGCGACGCCGGACCGGGAGGTCACGGCGGCGGTCGTCGGATCGCTGCTCACGAGTACTGGAGCGTACCGATCACCGCCCGGGAGTCAGCGGCGCGGTGAAGGGGATTCAGCAGCCCGAGCCCGCGGATCCGCGGCGCGGGTGCCTCAGCGTCGTCGTCGGCTGGACAGCAGCCCGCCGAACACGACGGCCACCGCGACGCAGAACATGATGAGCGTGGGGACGTCGAAGCCGTCCAGGTTCATGGTGTCTCCTCCAGGTCGCCCCTGACGATATGCACCGGGGCCTGTGGGCGACGGGTGCTTCCGACACTGCGCCTGAAGAAGCGTCGAGCGTCGCTCGCGACGCGACCCCGGAACGGACTGGAGGCACGGTGCCAGCTGGCACCGTGCCTCCCGTCCCACCGCTGGTCGCGGATCAGTGCAGGTAGTACCTCGGGTTCGGCAGCGTCACGCTCCGGTCGGCGGAGCCGCCGATCAGGTCGCTGTACTGGTCACCGAAGTTCGCCACGATGTCGTACCGACCGCCGGACCGGGACTCGATGTGCGCCCGGGTCTGCGACTTGTACTCGATCGTGGTGCACTTGGCGGTCGCGCAGGAGATGTACGACGGCTGCTGCGACGTGCCCGTGCCGGTCCACTTCGTGTAGTACGTGCGGTTGCCGTCCTGCTCGGCGGCGAACTGCGGGTAGCCGACCTTCTGCAGGTTCTCGATCGTGGCGGTCTGCTGCGCCTCGTTGCGACCGGTGAGCCCGATGATCGTGCAGCCGGAGCGCTCCGCGACGGACACGAGCGAGGTCATCGACGGGGTGGCCGGGAAGCGCTCGTCCTGCACCCACTCGTCCTGGAGGGCCGGGTCGAACACGAAGTGCATGTCCGCGACCTCCATGTCGTACGTCCAGAGCGTGGTGTCGTCGGCGTCGAGGACGATCGCCGGGTTGCGGTGCTGCTTCGATGCGACGAAGCACTGCGCGGCGACGAGCGGCGCCTGCTTCCGCACGACGGCCCGCATCTCGCGGATGTACGGGCTGTCGGTCTTGTTCGCGATCCCGGTGCCGGGGTCGCCGTAGTACGTGGCGATCGTCTTCTTGACGGAGTCGATGTTCGGGATGCCCTCGCCGCCCTGGGTCGCACCGGACGAGCCGTCGGCCGCCATCCGGAAGTGCGTGCGCGGTGCGAGCCGGGGCTCGCTGACGCCGGGCAGGTCAGCCGAAGGCAGGTAGTAGGTCGGGTTGGGCAGCTTGACCTGCTCCTCGGCGTAGCCGCCCTGCAGGTCGGACCACTGGTCGCCGAGGTTGTCGACGATCGTGTAGCCGAGGTCCTGCTCGATGTGCTTCCGGGTCAGGGCCTTGTACTCGACCGTCGTGCACGACGCCGCGGCGCACTGCACGTAGGAGGGCTGCTGCGAGGCGCCCTTGCCGGTCCACTTCGTGAAGTAGTGGTCGGACGTGAAGCCCTGGTAGCCGACCTTCTCGAGGTTCGCGAGGGTCGCGGCCTTCTGGTCGTCGTTGCGACCGGTCAGCCCGAAGATCGTGAAGCCCATGGCCTTCGCGGTGTTCACGTACGAGACCATCGCGGGCACGGCGGGGAACCGCTCGTCCTGCACCCAGACGTCCTGCTCGGCCGGGGTGAACACGAAGTGCATGTCCCCGACCTCCATGTCGTACGTCCACAGCGTGGTGTCGTCGGCGTCGAGGACGATCGCGGGCTTCTGGTGGTGCGCGACGGCTCGGCGGTACTCCCCGCGGAGCTCCTTCGTCTGCTTCGCCATGATCGACCGCATCTCGCGGATGTACGGGCTGTCGGTCTTGTTCGCGATCCCGGTGCCGGGGTCGCCGTAGTACGAGGCGATCGTCTTCTTGACGGAGTCGATGTTCGGGATGCCCTCGCCGCCCTGGGTCGCACCGGAGGAGCCGTCGGCCGCCATGGTGAACGAGGTGCGCGGGGTGAGCTGGCCGTCGTGGTGGCCGGGGTCGTGCGCGGGGTGCGCGCTGGCGGAGAACGAGCCGGTCAGGACGGAACCGGCGACGAGCGCTGCCGTGGTCGTGGTGACGAGCACGGCGCGGCGGATCGGGAAGGGCATCGGTGTCGCTTTCGATCGGGGATTGACCCTCGAAGGGGGCACGACGACGCTAGCTGGGAATCCGCCCAGAAGCCAGTACCGATCCGGTACTTCCCAGGCCGTCCGGACGGTTTCCGGACCGACCCGGACAGGCGAGCGCTTCGTCTGTACGTTGTCGGGAAGATCGCTGAACGGCGGTCGATGCAGAGGGAGCACACCATGGCCAACACCACGTCGGGTCGTCCGACGACCGTCACCGTCTCGTTCATCATCTGGCTGGTGGTGATCCTGGCGAACATCCTGTCGGGCATCATCGGACTGGTCTCCGGCGGCAGCGCGGCAGCTGCCCAGGGCGTCGGCACCGCTCCGCTCGTCGGCGGTGCGATCTTCGCCTTCATCCTGGCGATCGTCGAACTGATCATCGTCTTCAAGATGCGCGACGGCCGGAACTGGGCGCGCATCGTCCTGCTCGTCATCGCGATCCTCCAGGTCATCGGCGTCGGCGTCGGCGCGGCCTCGGGTGGCAACGCGTTCGGTTGGATCGGTGGCATCGCGGTCATCGTCGCGACGATCCTGATGTTCGTCGGCGGCGCGAACGGCTACTTCCGCCGTCGCTGACGCGACCACGTCCTGACGGGAGGCGCGGTGCCGGCTGGCACCGCGCCTCCCGTCCGTCGGCCCGGTCGCAGCGCGGCATCCGGCCGTCCATGTGCGCACGCTGCGAGCGGCGGACCCCGCTCGGTGCGAGGATGATCCGCGGCCGTCGCCCGGACGACCAGTGACGGAAGAGACGACGGTGACCGAGACCCGCGCTCACACACCCGCGACCGACACCGCCGAGGACGGCGGACACGGTCCCGCGAAGGGCGTCGCCGCGCTCGCCCTCGCCGCCCTCGGCGTGGTGTTCGGCGACATCGGTACGAGTCCGCTCTACGCGCTCCGCACCGTCTTCACGATCGACGGCGGGATCGTCAAGGCGAACCAGGAGGACGTCTACGGCGTCATCTCGATGATGTTCTGGAGCGTCACGGTCATCGTGTCGATCAAGTACGTCCTCGTCCTCATGCGCGCGGACAACAACGGCGAGGGCGGCGTCATGGCCCTCGCGGCGCTGGCCCGACGGCTCTACGCCAAGCGGCGGGGCGGGGCGACGATCTTCCTCGTCATCGGCATCGTCGGGGTCTCCCTGTTCTACGGGGACTCGGTGATCACCCCGGCGGTCTCGGTCCTCTCGGCGGTCGAGGGCCTGCAGACGGCGGCCCCGAGCATCGAGCACCTCATCGTGCCGATCGCGGCCGTGATCCTCATCGTGCTGTTCGCGGTGCAGCGGTTCGGGACGGGCAAGGTCGGCAACCTCTTCGGGCCGGTCATGCTCCTGTGGTTCGTCGTCATCGCGGCGGCCGGGGTGCCGCACATCCTCGCGCACCCCGGAGTGCTGCAGGGACTCTCGCCGACGTGGGCGATCTCCTTCCTCATCGCGCACCCGTACATCACGTTCGTCGCGATGGGCGCCGTGGTCCTCGTCATCACCGGTGCCGAGGCGCTCTACGCCGACATGGGGCACTTCGGCCGGAAGCCGATCCTCCGCGCGTGGTTCTTCGTCGTGTTCCCGGCGCTCGTGCTCAACTACCTCGGGCAGGCGTCGCTCGTGCTGAGCGACCCGTCGGCTGCGAAGGACCCGTTCTTCCTGCTCTTCCCGAGCGGGCTCCAGCTCCCCGTGGTGATCCTCGCGACCGCGGCCACCGTCATCGCCAGCCAGGCCGTCATCTCGGGAGCGTTCTCGCTCAGCCGGCAGGCCGTGCAGCTCGGACTCCTGCCGCCGCTGACGATCCGCCAGACCTCGCGCGAGGAGGGCGGGCAGATCTATCTCCCGGCGGTGAACCTCCTGCTGTTCATCGGCGTGCTCGCGGTCATGCTCACCTTCCGGTCGTCGGCGAGCCTCGCGACCGCGTACGGCGTCTCCGTCACGGGTGCGCTGGTCGTCGACACCCTGCTCCTGCTCCTCGTCGTGAAGCCGCTCTGGCAGTGGGCGACGTGGAAGCTCGTCCTCGCGGCGGTGGCGTTCGGCGGCCTCGAGCTGACGTTCCTCGCCGGCAACCTCTCGAAGATCGTGCACGGCGGTTGGGTGCCGCTCCTCATCGCGCTCGCGGTGATCACGCTCATGACGACGTGGCGACGCGGGCGGCAGCTCGTGCAGGAGGAGCGCAAGGAACGCGAGGGCTCGCTCGCCGACTTCATCGAGAAGATCAACACGAAGGGCATCCCGCGGGTGCAGGGAATCGCGATCTTCCCGCACCCGAACAAGGAGACGACGCCGCTCGCCCTCCGCGCCAACGTCGAGCACAACCACGTGGTGCACCGGACCGTCATCATCGTGTCCGTCATCACCGCGAACGTGCCGCACGTGCCGCACGCGAAGGCGTTCTTCCGCGACGACCTCGGCTACGAGGACGACGGCATCGACCACATCACCATCAAGTTCGGGTTCTCCGACGACCAGGACCTCCCGCGGGCACTGCACGCCGCGTGCCTGGCCGAGGTGCTGGAGCTCGACCCGGACGACATGGCGAAGGCGTCGTACTTCATCTCACGCGGAGCGCTCCGGCCGCAGCCGGGGAACCGCGGCATGGTCAGCTGGCGGAAGAAGCTGTTCGTCGGACTCGCGCACAACGCGGCGGACCCGGCGGCGCGGTTCGGCCTGCCGGCGCAGCGCACCGTGACGATGGGCAGCGACGTCGAACTCTGACGCGGGCCGCGGCCGCCCGGGGTCGGCTTCCGCCTCGGGCCGGTCCGCTCAGTGCGTGCGGTCGCGCAGCCGTCCGATGCCGAGGACGATCCCGACGACGACCATCCCGAGCGCGAGCCCGAACACGGCCGAGATCGCCGTGTCGACGACCCACGTGAGGACGGGTCCGGTCGCCTCGATGCCGTGCTCGACGGCGTGCAGCAGGTCGTACGGGCCGTGCCAGAACGTCTCGGCCAGGTTCTGGATCACCAGGTGCCCACCGACCCAGAGCATCGCCACGGTGCCGACGACCCCGATCACCCGGAAGACGGTCGGCATCGCCCGGACCACGCGGGCCCCGGCGCGACGGGTCGAGCGGGACGGGTTCTTCATCATCTGCAGGCCGATGTCGTCGATCTTGACGAGCAGCGCCACCGCACCGTAGACCGCGATCGTCATCACCAGGCCGATGACCAGCAGCGCGCCGACGGTCGGCCAGAAGCCGAGGTCGGGGTCGAGGCCGGCGAGGGCGATGAGCATGATCTCGGTGCTCAGGATGAGGTCCGTGCGGATCGCCCCGAACACGAGCTTCGGCTCCGTCGTGGGGGCTTCGGCGTCGGCCTCGTGGTGGGTGCCGAACCACTCGGTGACCTTCTCGGCGCCCTCGAAGCACAGGTACGTCCCGCCGATGAGGAGCAGCCACGGCAGCACCCACGGCGCGAACGCGGACAGCAGGAGCGCGAGCGGGATGATGATGACGAACTTGTTGAACAGGCTGCCGAGGGCGATCCGCCCGACGACCGGCAGTTCGCGAGCGGGCGCGACGCCCTGGACGTACTGCGGGGTGACGGCAGCGTCGTCGATGACCACACCGGCGGTCTTCGCGCTGGCCTTGAGCGCGGCGGACAGGATGTCGTCGACGACCGCGAGCAACCCCAC
>NZ_JBPUGH010000135.1:0-9459 GCF_051548005.1 Curtobacterium flaccumfaciens
GCGCCACAGGGCGATCGCCCCCTCGAGGGCCTGCACGTCGGTGGTCGACGCGAGCCGCTCGGCGCGCAGCAGTTCGACGTCCTCCGCGTCGCAGCCGAGCGCGTAGCCGGTCGCGGTGGAGCGGACGAGCCCGGCGGCGGTGCTGCGACGGAGGCGCGACACCATCGTCTGGAGGGCGGCGCGGGCGTCGCGCGGCTGTTCGTCCGGCCAGAGCTCGTCGACGAGCGACCCGGACGACAGCGTCTGACCGGGCGCGAGCACGAGCGCGGTGAGGAAGGACCGGGCGAGTGCGCCGGTGATGGGGGCCGGCTCCCCCGACGGCCCCTCGACCAGGACGGACCCGAGGACGGCGAGGCGTGGACGCGTGGTCACCCGAGTGAGTCTACGGAGCGCCCGGTCACCGCCGGGACTGCTTCTTCCCGAACGGCCCCGTCTGGGTGCCGACGTCCTCCGTCGCCCGCTTCTCCGACTCGATCATACCGCGCAGCGCGACGATCGCACTCGCCGTCACGGTGACCTGGGACGGGTTCGACCGGCTGGCGTCGAGCGCCTGCTCGAGCGTCGCGAGGGCTTCGTCCCCCTCCTCCGCCGGGCAGTCGCCGCGGACGACGCACGCGACCCGTCGCAGCGCCGCGGAGAAGGGCTCGGCGAACGCCGGGTCCGGCCGGCCGATGTTGTCCGCCACCGGACCGGAGCGCGCCACGAGTTCGGTGAGGTCCGTCGTGTACCAGGCGGCACGCTCGACGGCGCGGAACCGGGCCCCGTCGGTCTGCAGCCGTGCCCGCGAGCCACGGAGCGCACCACGAGGGTTCATCCGTCGGCTCTCCTGCGCGGTCGCGACCCGGTCCCGCACGTCCGCGATGGCCTTGTCCAGCCGCTCCTGCTGCCGGTCCCACGCGACGGTGTCGGGCTCCCCCTCGACGAGGGCGTCCGCGAGGTCGTCGAGCTGCTGTGCGAGCACGCCGTTGACCTGGTCGATGCGGCGTTCCGCGTCCCAGAAGTGCAGCGGCGGGAACACGGCGAAGTTCACGGCCAGGCCGATGGCGATCCCGATGGCCATCTGCACGATGTAGGCGAAGGAGTACCCCTCCGCGTTCCCACCCCCGACGAGCAGCACGAAGAGCGCGGCCATCGGCACCCACGAGTACCCCTCGCCGAGGATGCGGAAGCCGCTCACGAGGACGCCGAGACCGACCGCGAGCGCGACCGCGATCACACCGGGGTCGCCGATGAACATGGTCACCCAGGCGATCAGCACGCCGAGGGTGATGCCGACGAGCGTCTGCACGCCCGAGCGGATGCCGGCGAACACGGTGGTCCGCATCGCGACGATCGCGCCGAGGGGCGCATAGTACGGGTACTCGGCGGCGACACCGGGCGCGTACTTCGCGAGGACCCACGCGATCGTGGCGGCCAACGCGGCCTTCGCAGCGAGCAGCAGGCGCGGTTGGGTACCGGAGTCGCGGCTCCACCGCCAGATGCGGCGTCCGGCGCCGGTGATGCGTTCTGCTCGTGCCATGGCCTCGGTGAGGTTACGTGGGTGCTCCTGTGAGCGGTGCCGGTGCGGTCCGCGCAGCGCACGCAGCGGACGGGAGGCCCGTGGCGGCCCCGCCCCGCGCCTCCCGTCCGGCATCTGGTCGCGCGCCGTGCACGTGACCGCGCCGCTCCGCACCGTCGTGCTCGGAGTGCTCCGCCGTTCCGGACGCGAGAAAGCCCCCGCGACGATCGTCGCGGGGGCTCCCTCGTGGTGGTGCTGGTGACTACTTGGCGTCGTCGGCCTTCGTGTCGTCGGCCTTGGCGGCAGCCTCGGTCTCGACCTCGGCGGCAGCCTCGGTCTCGCTCTCGGTCTCGACCGGGGCGGACTCCTCGGTGGTCTCGGTCTCGTCGACCGGGGCCTCCTCGGTGGTCTCGTCGGCGGCCGGCTCCTCGACCGGGGCGGCGGCGGCCGGGGCCGCGTCGCGCTGCACCGGGGCGGGCTTGCCCGACACCGGCTCGAGGACGAGCTCGATCGACGCGAGGGGCGCGTTGTCGCCCTTGCGGAAGCCGAGCTTCGTGATGCGGGTGTAGCCGCCCTGACGGTCCTCGACCTGCGGGGCGATCTCGGTGAACAGCGTGTGCACGACGGACTTGTCGCGCAGGATGCTGATCACGCGACGACGGGCGTGCAGGTCGCCACGCTTCGCGAACGTGATGAGCCGCTCGGCGACCGGGCGGAGGCGCTTGGCCTTCGTCTCGGTCGTGGTGATGCGGCCGTGCGTGAAGAGGGCGTTGGCGAGGTTGCTCAGGAGCAGGCGCTCGTGGGCGGGACCGCCACCGAGGCGGGGGCCCTTGGTGGGCTTCGGCATGTCAGTTCTCCAGTGGTGAAAGTGGTGCGCGCTGACTCAGCACGCGTGCGCTCGCGCGCGAGGTCAGTTGTTGGACTCGTCCTCGTCGTACCCGCTGTAGAAGTGGGCGCCGTCGAATCCGGGGACGGTGTCCTTGAGGGACAGGCCGAGCTCGGTGAGCTTGTCCTTGACCTCGTCCACCGACTTCTGACCGAAGTTGCGGATGTTCATGAGCTGCGTCTCCGAGAGGGCGACGAGCTCGGACACCGTGTTGATGCCCTCCCGCTTGAGGCAGTTGTAGCTGCGGACCGACAGGTCGAGGTCCTCGATCGGGGTCTGCAGCTCGTTCGAGAGCACCGCGTCGACCGGCGCGGGGCCGATCTCGATGCCCTCGGCCGCCGTGTTCAGCTCGCGGGCGAGACCGAACAGCTCGACCAGCGTGCGGCCGGCCGAGGCAATGGCGTCGCGCGGCGAGATCGCCGGCTTCGTCTCGACGTCGACGACCAGGCGGTCGAAGTCCGTACGCTCACCGGCACGCGTCGCCTCGACGCGGTAGGTGACCTTGAGGACCGGCGAGTAGATCGAGTCGATCGGGATCTGACCGGCCTCGGAGAACTCCGAGCGGTTCTGCGTCGCCGACACGTAGCCACGGCCACGCTCGATCGTGAGCTCGAGCTCGAACCGCGCGGTGTCGTTCAGGGTCGCGATGACGAGGTCCGGGTTGTGGATCTCGACACCGGCCGGAGCGGAGATGTCCGCCGCGGTGACCTGACCGGCACCCTGCTTGCGCAGGTACGCGGTGATCGGCTCGTCGTGCTCGCTGGAGACGACGAGGCTCTTGATGTTGAGGATGATCTCGGTGACGTCTTCCTTGACACCGGGCACGGTGCTGAACTCGTGGAGGACGCCGTCGATGCGGATGCTGGTGACGGCCGCGCCGGGGATCGAGGAGAGGAGCGTGCGGCGCAGCGAGTTGCCGAGGGTGTAACCGAAGCCCGGCTCGAGCGGCTCGATGACGAAGCGCGAGCGGTGCTCGGAGATCGACTCCTCGGTCAGGGTGGGGCGCTGTGCAATGAGCACTGTGGGATTCCTTTCGGCGGAGTGTCCGCTATATGACACTCGGCGGTACGACGGGGCCGACCGGGCCCCGACGGGTCTGTTGAGTTGTGATCACGCGCACCGACGAGCCACGAACGGCTCGTCGTGCGCGATCGAACGACCAGGAATGGCCGGCCCCGCTCGTCCCGGTCAGGGAACGAGCGGGGAACGGCCGGTTGCTCCTCGCGTCAGACGCGGCGACGCTTGGGCGGGCGGCACCCGTTGTGCGCCTGCGGCGTGACGTCGTTGATCGAACCGACCTCGAGGCCGGCGGCCTGGAGGGAACGGATCGCGGTCTCGCGGCCCGAACCCGGACCCTTCACGAAGACGTCGACCTTCTTGACGCCGTGCTCCTGCGCCTGACGCGCGGCGGACTCGGCGGCGAGCTGCGCCGCGAACGGCGTCGACTTGCGCGAACCCTTGAAGCCGACGGCACCCGAGGACGCCCAGCTGAGGACGGCACCCGACGGGTCGGTGATGCTGACGATCGTGTTGTTGAACGTGCTCTTGATGTGGGCCTGGCCCACGGCGACGTTCTTCTTCTCCTTGCGACGCGGCTTGCGCGCGGCAGTCTTGGGGGTAGCCATGATGATCTCCTATCGGGCCTTCTTCTTGCCTGCCACGGTGCGCTTCGGTCCCTTGCGGGTACGCGCGTTGGTCTTGGTGCGCTGACCGCGCACCGGGAGACCACGACGGTGGCGGAGACCCTCGTAGCTACCGATCTCGACCTTGCGGCGGATGTCGGCGGCGACCTCGCGGCGGAGGTCACCCTCCACCTTGAAGTTGCCCTCGATGTAGTCGCGGAGGGCGACGAGCTGGTCGTCGGTGAGGTCCTTGACGCGGATGTCGCCCGAGATGCCGGTCTCGGCGAGAGCCTGGACGGACCGGGTACGGCCGACGCCGTAGATGTACGTGAGTGCGATCTCCACGCGCTTCTCGCGCGGGATGTCGACGCCTGCTAGACGTGCCATGTGCTGGCTGCTCCTGTGGTTGGTGGAGGTGTGGCGCAGTACCGGTGCCCGGGCCTCCGCCCCGAGGTGTCCCCCGCTGCCGGAGCCGCGGGTTCTGGTACTGCGTGTTCGGTGTTGAGTTGTGGGTCCTGCTGGGAGCTCAGCCCTGGCGCTGCTTGTGGCGCGGGTTGCTCTTGCAGATCACCATGACGCGGCCCTTCCGGCGGATCACTCGGCAGTGCTCGCAGATGGGCTTGACGCTGGGGTTGACCTTCATGGTTGGTTCCTCGTGCTCGCTGGCTTCGTGCCCGGCGGGTTCGCCGAGCCGTTCCTTTCCAGCTCGCGGATCACTTGTAGCGGTAGACGATCCGGCCGCGGGTCAGGTCGTACGGGCTCAGCTCCACGATCACGCGGTCCTCGGGGAGGATGCGGATGTAGTGCTGGCGCATCTTCCCGGAGATGTGCGCGAGGACCTTGTGTCCGTTGGTCAGCTCAACGCGGAACATCGCGTTGGGCAGAGCTTCGAGCACCGAGCCCTCGATCTCGATGACGCCGTCTTTCTTGGCCATAGCCTCACTGTCGCTTGGTTGGATTACCGGTGTGATCCCCGAGCCGGTCTGCGGGTCGGGCGCCACGCCCGGAGGGCATGACACACCAAAGATCGATCCTACTTGTCAGAGGCCGGATTGCCAAGTGCGGCCGGCCCCGACCCCTCGACCTGGGGCTTCCCGGTCCGACCCTGAACGTTCCACAGTGGTTGTCTGGCCCGTTCTGGGCCGTCTCGAGTGCTCCGGCCGTACCGTGTCACGGCAGCCCACCGAACGGAGAGAACCGTGCCGAAGACCCGCGGCCCCCTGGCCCGCCACGGACGACTGCCGCGTCACCGCGCCTGGGCGTCCGCCCTCGGCATCGTCGCGTCGGTCCTCGCCGTCGCCCTCGTCAGCGGCACCAGCGTCGCAGCGATCGCCGGCGGGACACTCGCCGCGAAGCCGAAGACGGTCGCTCTGAGCAAGGACGACCAGCAGGTCGCCGACACCGCCGACATCACCGCGATGCCGGGCGGGGCGAACATCCTGCTCATCGGCAGCGACACCCGCGTCGGGCAGTTCGACTCCGACGAGGACGTGCAGGGCGCCCGCAACGACGTCACGATCCTCGTGCACATCTCGCAGGACCACCAGCAGCTGACCGCGGTGAGCTTCCCGCGCGACCTCATGGTGCCGATCCCGGCGTGCAGCAACCCCGCGACCGGCACCACCTACCCGGCGTCGACCTCCGCACAGTTCAACACCGCGCTCGGCAACGGCGGGGTCTCCTGCGTGGTCGACACCGTGGAGAACCTCACCGGCCTCCGCATCCCCTACGCCGGCCTCATCACGTTCGACGGCGTCATCTCGATGTCGAACGCGCTCGGCGGCGTCGACGTGTGCGTGGCCCAGCCGATCAACGACACCTACACCGGACTGCACCTCACCGCCGGCGAGCACACGCTGCAGGGCTCCGACGCGCTCGCGTTCCTCCGCACCCGCCACGGCGTCGGCGACGGCAGCGACCTCGCGCGCATCAGCTCGCAGCAGGTCTTCCTCTCCGCGCTGCTGCGGAAGATCACCTCGGGCGACACCCTGTCCGACCCGGTCACGCTCTACCGCCTCGCGACGGCCGCCCTGCAGAACATGACCCTCTCCGACGGCCTGGCCAAGGCACGGAGCCTCGTCGGCCTCGCCACGACCCTCCGGGGCATGAGCACGTCGAACATGCTCTTCGTGCAGTACCCGGTCGTCGACGACCCCGCGGACGACGCGCGCGTGATCGTGTCGCAGGAGGCGGCGCACGTCCTCAACGTCGCACTGCAGACCGACCAGCGGACGTCGCTCTCCGACTCGACGACCGGACGCGCATCCGAGGAGTCGAAGAGCGCTGGGACGTCGACCGGCACGTCCTCCGGCTCGACGTCCTCCGGCTCGACGTCCTCCGGGTCGACCTCCTCCGGGTCGACCTCCTCCGGAGCCGCGTCGTCGGGGTCGACGTCGTCCTCGAGCGGGTCGCCGTCGGCCGAGCCGACGGCCAGCGCGACCCCGCTGCCGTCCTCGATCACCGGACAGAACGCGGACGAGCAGACCTGCTCCGTCGGCAACTGAGCCGACGGGGCGGGGACGAGCCGCGCCTCCCGGCCGGTCGGGTCGCGACCCGAAGACGGGCTGGACCGCCTGGAGGCCCGTCCTACGGGATCGGGACCGGCGTCACACCCAGGGCGGCCAGGCCCGCGGCGCCGCCGTCGGCGGCGGTCGTGACCCAGATGCCGGCGGCGTGCACGGCGACGGTGTGCTCCCAGTGCGCGGCGTCGGAACCGTCGAGGGTCCGGACCGTCCACTGGTCGTCGTCGGTCGAGCTGTCGATCGTCCCGGCGGTCACCATCGGCTCGATCGCGACGACCAGCCCGGGCTTGACCGCCGGCCCGGCGCCGCGGACGCGGTAGTTGAAGACGGGCGGGTCCTCGTGCATGGAACGCCCTATGCCGTGCCCCGTGTAGTCCTCCACGATGCCCCAGGCGCCGGTCTCCTCGATGGCGTCCTCGACCGCGGCCCCGACCTCGTTGAGGTTCCTCGCGGCGGCGAGGGCGGCGATACCGTGCCAGAGCGAGCGCTCGGTGGTGTCGCAGAGCTTCTGGCGCGCCTCGGTGACCGGAGCATCCCCACCGGGGACCACGATCGTGAAGGCGCTGTCGCCGTTCCAGCCGTCGACCTCGGCACCGGCGTCCACCGACACGATGTCTCCCGGCTGCACGACGCGGTCCCCCGGGATCCCGTGGACGACCTCGTCGTTCACCGACACGCACAGGGTGTGCCGGTAGCCAGGGACGAGCTGGAAGTTCGGCACGCCGCCGCCGTCCCGGATGGTCCGCTCAGCGATCGCGTCGAGCTCTCCGGTCGTCACTCCGGGCCGGATCGCGGCGCGGACGGCGTCGAGGGCGTGCGCCGTGAGGAGCCCCGGGCGCACCATGGCGCGGAGCTCCTCCGGCGTCTTGTAGAGGGAGGGCTTGCGGAAGCGGACCACGCGGGTCAGACGCCCGCGGTGAGCCCGCGCGACGCGAGCGCCGTCTGGATGCGGTCGCCGACCTCGTCGATGCCGCCGAGGCCGTCGACGTCCACCACGAGTCCGCGCTCGGCGTAGGCGCCGACGAGCGGGGCGGTCTGCTCGACGTAGACCTCTTGGCGACGACGGATCGTCTCCTCGTTGTCGTCGCTGCGTCCCTGGTCCTCGGCGCGCTTCAGGAGCCGACCGACGAGTTCGTCCTGGTCGGCGACGAGCTGCACGACGGCGTCGAGCTGCGTGCCCTGCTCGCCCAGCAGCGCGTCGAGGTACGCCACCTGGTTGAGCGTGCGGGGGTAGCCGTCGAGCAGGAAGCCGTGCTCGGCGTCCGCCTCGGCCAGCCGGGACTTGACGAGCTCGTTCGTCAGCTCGTCGGGCACGTACTCGCCGGCGTCCATGAGCTTCTTCGCCTCGACACCGAGCGGCGTGCCCTCGGCGACGTTCTTGCGGAAGATGTCACCCGTCGAGATCGCCGGGACGCCGAAGGCCTCGGCGATGCGGCCGGCCTGGGTGCCCTTCCCGGCTCCGGGAGGTCCGACGATGATGAGACGTGCGCTCAACGGAGAAGCCCTTCGTAGTGACGTTGCTGGAGCTGGGAGTCGATCTGCTTCACGGTCTCGAGGCCGACACCCACGATGATCAGGATGCTGGCGCCACCGAACGGGAAGTTCTGGTTCGCACCGAAGAACGCGAGGGCGCCCAGCGGGATGAGTGCGATCAGACCGAGGTAGAGCGATCCGGGCAACGTCACCCGGGTCAGGACGTAGTCGAGGTACTCGGCGGTGGGGCGTCCGGCGCGGATGCCCGGGATGAAGCCGCCGTACTTCTTCATGTTGTCGGCGACCTCTTCGGGGTTGAAGGTGATCGCGACGTAGAAGTAGGTGAACCCGACGATGAGCAGGAAGTACAGGACCATGTAGAACCAGTTGTCGCCCGAGGTCAGGTTCGTCTGGATCCAGGTCACCCATGCGGCCGGCGCCGAGCCGTCCGAGGGCTGGTTGAACTGCGCGACCAGGGCCGGCAGGTAGAGCAGCGACGAGGCGAAGATGACGGGCACGACGCCGGCCATGTTCACCTTGATCGGGATGTAGGTGTTGTTGCCACCGAACGTCCGGCGACCGACCATGCGCTTGGCGTACTGGACGGGGATCCGGCGCTGCGACTGCTCGACGAACACGACGGCCATCATGATGACGAGGCCCACGAGGATGACGAGCAGGAAGACCTCGAAGCCGTTCGACTGCTCGATCGCCCAGAGCGCGGACGGGAACTGCGCCGCGATCGACGTGAAGATCAGGAGCGACATGCCGTTGCCGATGCCGCGCTCGGTCACGAGCTCGCCCATCCACATGATGAGGCCGGTACCGGCGGTCAGGGTGATGACCATCAGCATGATCGCGTACCAGCTGTCGTTCGAGATGATCGACGAGCAGGAGGCCGAGGCGTTCGTGCCGAAGAGGGCACCGGACCGCGCGACCGTGATGAGGGTGGTCGACTGCAGGACGCCGAGCGCGATGGTCAGGTAGCGCGTGTACTGCGTCAGCTTGGCCTGACCGGACTGCCCCTCCTTGTAGAGGGCGTCGAAGTGCGGGATGACCACGCGCAGGAGCTGCACGATGATCGACGACGTGATGTACGGCATGATGCCGAGCGCGAAGACCGAGAGCTTCAGCAGCGCGCCGCCGGAGAAGAGGTTGATCAGGTCGTAGAGACCCTGCTGCGAGGACGCGCTGGCGAGACAGCTCTGCACGGACGCGTAGTCGACGAACGGGGCGGGGATGTACGACCCCAGGCGGAAGAGCGCGATGATCGCGAGGGTGAAGCCGATCTTCTTGCGAAGGTCTGGGGTGCGCATGATGCGCGCGACCGCTCTGAACACGAGGACTCCGAACTTCTGGGACCGGGGCCGTCGATCGCGACCGTTCCGGTGTCGGCCGGCAGGGCCGACCAGGCCGACGGACGTCGGCCACTGTCAAGGAAACCGTAACGGCGGCCCC
>NZ_JBPUGH010000136.1:0-9394 GCF_051548005.1 Curtobacterium flaccumfaciens
CCGCTCGACGCGGCGTCGCCGCTCGACGCGGGGTCGCTACTCGACCCGGCGTCGCCACCCGACGCGGCCTCACAACCCGACCCGGCTAGGAGGCACGCAGCGCGTCGACGACGCGGGTCGCGCCTCCAGGCCGGTGCCCGCAGGGCGCGCGCCCGGTCGGGCTCGCCCGTGCGGTCAGACGCGGTGCGCGGCGCGGAGGGAGTCGACCGTCCGGGCGACGCCCGTGTCGAACGGCAGGAAGGCGCGGTCGTCGACCGAGGGCAGCACGGTCGAGCGGAACCGCAGGTCGAGGCCCTGGAACGTCGCCGACGGGTCCGCCCCGTCCCGGACGTCGATCGGTTCACCGACGGCGTCCTGCACGGTCGCCACGACCTCGGCGATCGTCGCCGGCTGTCCCGACGCGAGGATCTTCGTCGTCGCGGTGCCGGGCGCGTGGGTGTCGACGAGGTCGAGCGCGTCGAGCACCATCGCGGCCGCGTCGTCGATGTAGAGGTAGTCGCGCGTCGTCGTCATCGGCACGTAGATCGACGACGGCCGACCCTCGAGGTGGGCGAGCGCGAGCTGGGAGACGAGCCCCTGGGCCTTGCCGAGGTTCGCTCCGGGCCCGTAGAGGTTCGAGATGCGGCCGACGAGCAACCGGGTCCCGGTCGTCGTCGCCCAGTCGCGGAACTGCTGCTCGACGGCGAGCTTCGCGCGACCGTACGGTGCGAGGGGTGCGGGCTCGGTGTCCTCGGAGAACGGAGCGTTCCGGCACCCGGCGTACACGGCGCCGGCGGACGAGGCGAAGAACAGGCTGCCGGGTGCCGCCGGGTCGTCCACGGTCGTCGCGAGGACGCGCGCGAGGATGTCCTGCTCGGCGGCGAAGACGTCCGCACCGGTCGCGACGACGCCGGTGCCGGCGCACCACAGGATGCGCCACGGGCCGTCGACCCGACGGACTGACCGGACCGCGTCGACGAGGGCGGACACCGCTGCGTCGGGGTCCGACCACGGGACTGCCGCGGCGACCACCTCGGCGCCGGTGGCCCGCGTCGCGCGGGTCACCGCACGGCCGAGGAAGCCACCGGCGCCGACGACGAGCGTCGGCGGAGCGGGGGAGACCACGTCGCTCACGCCGAGAACACGCCGGCCGTCGTGGCGGCGTGCAGTGCCTCGCGCCAGTCGCGCATGGGCTCGAGGCCGGCACGGGACCAGCCGTCGTGGCCGAGGACGCTGTACGCCGGCCGTGCCGCCGGACGCACGAACGCGGTGCTGTCCGTCGGCAGCACGCGCTCCGGGTCGAGTCCGTTCTCGGCGAAGATCGCGCGGGTGAAGTCGTACCAGGAGCCCTGGCCCGAGTTCGTCGCGTGGTACGTGCCGGCCGGCGCGTCCGCGTCGACGAGGGCGAGGATGCGCGCGGCGAGGTCGGCGGTCCAGGTGGGCTGTCCGACCTGGTCCGTGACGACGGTCACGGTGTCGTGCGTCGCAGCGAGCCGCAGCATGGTCGCCGCGAAGTTCGGGCCGTGCGCGCCGTAGATCCACGCGGTGCGGAGCACGTACGACGAGTCCGGGGCGATGTCGCGCACGAACGCCTCGCCCGCGGCCTTCGTCCGGCCGTACGCGTTGATCGGGTCCGTCGGCGCGTCTTCCGCGTACGGCGCGGTGCCGTGGCCGTCGAAGACGTAGTCCGTCGAGATCGTGACGAGCTTGGCACCGTGTCGGACCGCGGCCTCGGCGAGGAGCTTCGGCCCCGTCGCGTTGACGGCGTACGCGTCGTCCTCGTGCGTCTCGGCGTCGTCGACCCTGGTGTACGCCGCCGAGTTCACGACGACGTCGTGGCCGGCGACCGCCGCGTCGACCGCGTCCGGGTCGGTGATGTCGAGGTCGGCGCGGCCGAGTGCGGTGACGTCACGCCCGGACAGGGCCTGCTGGAGGTCCTGTCCGAGCATGCCGGCGGCACCGGTGATGAGGAAGCGGGTCATGGTGTCGCGCGCCTCAGGCGAGGGCCGCGCGCTCCTTGAGGGGCTCCCACCACGAGCGGTTGTCGCGGTACCACTGCACGACGTCCGCGAGGCCCTGCTCGAACGGCACGAGCGGCTCGTAGCCGAGCTCGGCCTGGATCTTCGAGATGTCGACCGAGTAGCGGAGGTCGTGGCCGAGCCGGTCCGCGACGCGGTCGACGTACGACCAGTCCTTGCCCGTGGCGTCGAGCAGGAGCTGCGTGAGCTCCTTGTTCGTCAGTTCGGTGCCGCCGCCGATGTTGTAGATCTCGCCCGCGCGGCCCTTCGTGAGGACGAGCGCGATGCCACGCGTGTGGTCGTCGACGTGCAGCCAGTCGCGGACGTTGTTGCCCTCGCCGTACAGCGGGACGTGCTGGTCGTCGATGAGGTTCGTGACGAACAGCGGGATGACCTTCTCGGGGAAGTGGTACGGCCCGTAGTTGTTCGAGCAGCGCGTGATGGAGAGGTTCAGTCCGTGCGTGCGGTGGTAGCTGCGGGCGAGCAGGTCGCTGCCGGCCTTCGACGCCGAGTACGGCGAGTTCGGCTCGAGCGGGCGGTCCTCGGCCCACGAACCCTCGCTGATCGAGCCGTAGACCTCGTCGGTGGAGACGTGCACGAAGCGCTCGGTGCCGTGGCGGAGGGCGGCGTCGAGGAGCCGCTGGGTACCGACGACGTTCGTCTCGACGAAGATGCCGGAGTCACGGACGGACCGGTCGACGTGGGACTCGGCGGCGAAGTGCACGATCGCGTCGATGCCCGGGACGACCTCGTCGAGCTTGGCGGCGTCGCGGATGTCGCCCTGGACGAACGAGTACCGCGGCGAGTCGGCGACCGGCGCGAGGTTCTCGAGGTTGCCCGAGTACGTCAGGGCGTCGTAGACGACGACCTCGGCGCCCTCGAGGCCCGGGTAGGCGTCCTGGAGGGTGCGTCGGACGAAGTTCGAGCCGATGAAGCCGGCGCCGCCGGTGACGAGGATCTTCACGTGTGCTGGTTCCTTTGCGGAGTCGGTGACGGTTGATCGGAGACGATTCTAGGGTGCGGTCGCGGCGGCCCGGCCCCGGGGACGCTCGCCGCGGGTGCGTCGACGCCGACCGAGGACGGTCACGACGACGCAGGTGAGCACCGCGAGCACGACACCCGCGCCGGTCAGGAGGTACCCGGTCGTGGCGCCCGGCACGTGGTACCGGAGCTCGACCGTGTGCTCGCCGGCGGGGACCCACACGGCGCCGCCCGCGCTGTCCGCCGCCACGAGGTCGGTCGGACGGCCGTCGACGGTGGCGGTCCACCCCGGGCGCTGGAGCGAGTCGGCGACGACGACCCAGCCCGCGCCGGTCGCGTCGACGGACGCTCGGGTCTCGTCGACGTCGCTCGGCAGGAGCTCGATCTTCGCGGTGCTGCCCGCGTCCGGCGTGTGGTCGGTCGGACGGCTCAGCACGACGGTGGAGTCGGGGAGCGACTGGTCGGCGAGGGTCCGCACGCGCTCGGTGCCCGTGCGCTCGACGACTTGGCCAGAGGCCCAGCGGACCCGGGGCAGCGCGCCCGAGCGCTCGTAGATCGTCGCGTCGCCGGTGTGGACGATCGTGACGTCGTCGGAGGCGTCGGGCCGGACGATGCTCATCACGGCCCGGTGCTCGTCGTCCGTGCCGATCGGGACGACCGACTCCTGCCCGGTGACGGTGATGCGCACGTGCCACGACGTCCCGCCGGGGATGTCGGCACCCGCGAGCGCGACGTTCCGGGGACCGCCGAGCGCGGGGACCCAGCTCGTCGTCGACGTGAGCGTCTTCCCCGAGCCGTCCGCGACCACGGCGACCGTCATGGTCATCCCGTCCGGCGCGGTGGTGACCGCGGGCGGGCCGGTGAAGGTCACGCCCGTCACGGGGCCGGTGTGGCTCGCCGACTCGACGGAGGACCGCTCCGCCGTGAGGTCGGTCCAGGTCGTGCGGGACGCCCCGGGCTCGGCCGTGCCGACGAGGGGCGCGGACGGGTCGGCCACGAGGTACTTCGTGCTGAGGCGGTCGAGGATGCCCGACCTGCCGAGTTTCGGCATGAGGTTCGGGTCGAACGTCAGGTACGTCGCGGTCGGGTACGTGCCCGGGTCGACCGCGCGCATGAGCGTCTTCCACTCGGACGTCTGGAAGGCGTGCCCCGTGGTCTCGCGGATCTCGTAGTACGAGGACGACCCCGGGAGCATCGCACTGCCGGTCGTGGCGTAGCGGTCCTGGTCGGAGACGTGCTGCTCGAGGTAGTCGATCGCCGGCGTCGTGGGGTAGAACGTCGACGTCGAGGCGATCGGCCACCAGGGCTGCGTGACGACGACCGCGGGCGCGGCGACCAGCAGGACGACGCCGATGCCCCCCACGACGGCGACGACGCGCGAGCGGAGCGACCACACGGCCAGGACGAGGACGACCGTGACGAGGCCGAGGACGCCGACCAGCAGGATCTCGAGCTTCGTGCGGTGGACGTACTGCTCGGTGATCTTCGTGATCGCGGACGAGGTCTGGAGTCCGACGCCCACCGCGAGGAAGAGCACGACGACGACGGCGAGCAGACGGCCCGTCCGGCGCAGCGGGGTCGCGGCCCGGAACCGGACGAGTTCGTCGCGGAGGTGTTCGGGCTCGACGAGGCGACCGAAGCCGACGCCGGCCAGGACGGCGGCGAGGACCAGAACCATGATCCGCGCGCGGCCGATGGGGTTGGTGTCGAAGACGGGCAGCTCGCGGGTCGCGGAGAGCACCGGGCCGCCGAGGTAGACGATGACGATGCAGAGGGCGAGGATCGCGGCGACGATCGGGACGACCCCGTGCTGCCGGCGTCGGACGAGCGCGGCGTGGGAGCGCTCGGACGGGTCGGCGTCGGCGGGGAGCGGCAGCCGGGACCGTACAGCGGGCCGGATCAGGACGGCGGCGGCGACGAGCACGACGGCGGCGATGCCGATGTACGAGTACTCCTCGACCGGGTTGCGGATGCCCCACGCGGCGCCGGTGCTCTGGATGAACGAGATGTCCGGCACCCACGCGCTGACGAGGGGCGGCGTGCCGAGTCCGTTCGGGCCGCTCTGCCCACGCCCGCTGAAGTCGACGAGGTTGGCGGCGTTCACCGCGAACGGGACGACCTGCCACGCGGACAGCACGAGGCCGAGGACGATCCCGCCGACGGCGATCGCCGCGCTGACGAGGACCGGCACGAGTCGGCGGTGCGCGACGATCGTGCGGGCGACGAAGAACAGGCCGCCGATGAACAGGCCGTAACCGACGATGGCCGGGAAGCCCCCGAGCAGCATCGCCGCGAGCGGCAGTGCGACCGTGATGACGTCGCGGGCCCGCAGCTCGACCGCTGCCCGGTCCACGGCCCAGAGGAGCAGCGGGATGAAGGCTGCGACCCGGGTCTGCGGCCAGTTCGACCACGCGACCATGAACCCGCACGAGGCGTACACGAGCGAGGCGATCGGCCAGCCGGCGCGCGGGACGCCCCACCGGCGGAGGAGCAGCGACATGCCGACCGTCACGGCGACGATCTCGAGGAGCTTGACCGCGCCGGGCGCGTACGAGAGCGGGAGGATCCACCAGGGGAGCGAGAGCGGGGACCAGGCGCCGGAGTCCGGGACGCCGCCGAGCTCGGCACCGCCCGCGACGTAGGGGTTCCAGGCGCCGAAGACCCCCTCGTGGGCCAGACGGACGAGCAGTGCGGTCTGCGGCGCGACGGTGTCGATCGTGTCGCTGTTGAGGATGTTCGTGGAGTTCGCCGTCGTGCGCAGCGCCTCGTTCCACGGGGTGTTGCGGGCGAGCAGGGCCGTGTTGAGGAAGGTCCCGTGGCCGACGAGCGCCGGACCGATGGTCAGCACCACGAACGCGACGAGTCCGCCCCACGCGACGATCTCGACCCAGCTACCGGGTCGGCGGATCCAGAGCGCGAACCGGCTCCGGCGATCGAGTGCCGGCACGCGGTCAGTCACCGTACCGCTGCAGCTTCTGCAGGTCGAGCTGCTCCTCCGCCAGCGTCCGGTTCAACCGCGTGAGGTCGGCGACGACGCCGATCACCACCGCGAGGACCGCCGTGATGAGGAGCACCACGCCGAGGATGATCGACTGCAGGTGGTTCCCGCCGGTGTGCATGGCGAGCAGCACCAGGTAGCGGATCAGCGGCCAGGCGCCGAGGACGCCGAGGATCGCGGCGACCCAGGCGAACAGCGCCATCGGGCGGTACATGAGGTACACCCGGGCGATCGCCGACCCGGACTGGAACATGTGCTGGAAGATGTTCTTGAAGAGGCGGGACTCGCGCGTCTTCGGGTTCGTCGTGATCGGCACGGACGCGATCGCGAGCCGCTTGTAGCCGGCCTGCACGATGGTCTCCATGCAGTAGCTGAACCGCGTGACGATGTTCAGGCGGATCAGCGAGTACTTCGAGTACGCGCGGAAGCCGCTGGCCGCGTCGGGCAGGTCGAGCCCGGCTGCACGCGAGGCCACCCACGAGCCGAAGCGCTGCATGAGCTTCTTGAAGCCGGAGAAGTGCTCGATCGTCCGGGTCTGGCGGTCGCCGATGACGATCTCCGCTTCCTTCCGGAGGATCGGCTGCACCAGCTCGGCGATGTGGGCCTGCGGGTACTGGTTGTCGCCGTCGGTGTTCACGACGATGTCGGCGCCGTGGAGGAGCGCGTAGTCGACCCCGTCCCGGAACGAGCGCGCGAGGCCCATGTTCGTGGTGTGGTGCACGAAGTGCTTGACGCCGTGCTCCTTGGCGACCTCGACGGTGCGGTCCGTCGACCCGTCGTCGATGACCAGGATCTCGATCTCGTCGATGCCGTCGATCTGCGTCGGGATCGAGTCGATGACGCTGGCGAGGGTGTTCTCCTCGTTGAGGCAGGGGATCTGGACGAATAGCTTCACAGGGCTCGCTCGGTCTCGTTTCGGGGTTCGCAGCGCGCGCCGGGGCGAGCGGCGCGCACGCCCCCTGGCACGGAACCATGACAGCCTATGCGAATCCCGCGTCCGGCCGGGAACGCGGCGCTCCGAGCGGCGCGGCGAGCGGGCAGGTCCGCCTTGCTAGTCTGCTCCGGTGCAGATCCGCGAACTGAAGATCCCCGGCGCGTGGGAGTTCACGCCCGTCCAGCACGGCGACGCACGAGGAGCGTTCCTCGAGGCGTACCGCGCCGACGTGCTGGAGGAGACCGTCGGCCACCGCCTCGACCTCCGCCAGGTGAACATGTCGGTCTCGTCGGCCGGCGTCGCCCGCGGCATCCACTACGCCCTCGTCCCGCCGAGCCAGGCGAAGTACGTCACGGCCGTCCGTGGGGCGTTCATCGACTACATCGTCGACATCCGCGTCGGGTCGCCGACGTACGGGCAGTGGGACTCGGTGCGCATCGACGACGTCGACCGCAAGGCCGTGTACCTGTCCGAGGGGCTGGGCCACGCGATCGTCGCACTCGAGGACCGGTCGACCGTGAACTACCTCGTCAGCGCGCACTACGACCCGGAGCGTGAGAAGGGGATCACCATCCTCGACCCGACCGTCGGGCTCGAACTGCCCGAGGGCCTCGGCGAGCCGGTCCTCTCCGAGAAGGACACGAGTGCGCTGACGCTCGAGCAGGCCGCCGAACAGGGACTCCTGCCGACGTACGAGGAGTGCGTCGCGTACACCGAGTCCCTCCGCACGACGAAGTAACGAAGCAAAGGACGCACCCGTGAAGGGCATAATCCTCGCCGGGGGTTCCGGCACCCGCCTCTGGCCGATCACCAAGGGCATCAGCAAGCAGCTCATGCCGATCTACGACAAGCCGATGGTGTACTACCCGCTGTCGACGCTCATGATGGCCGGTATCCGCGAGGTCCTCGTCATCACGACGCCGGAGTACAACGAGCAGTTCAAGGCGCTGCTCGGCGACGGTTCGGCACTCGGCATGGACATCCAGTACGCGGTCCAGCCCAGCCCGGACGGCCTCGCCCAGGCGTTCGTGATCGGCGAGGACTTCATCGGCGACGACAGCGTCGCGCTGGTCCTCGGCGACAACATCTTCCACGGCACCGGCCTCGGCACGAACCTCCGCAAGAACACCGACGTGCAGGGCGCGACGATCTTCGCGTACCACGTGGCCGACCCGAAGGCGTACGGCGTCGTGGAGTTCGACGACGACTTCACCGCGGTGTCCATCGAGGAGAAGCCGACCGAGCCGAAGTCGAACTACGCCGTCCCCGGCCTCTACTTCTACGACAACAAGGTGATCGAGATCGCGAAGACGATCGAGCCGAGCGCGCGCGGCGAACTCGAGATCTCGACCGTCAACGAGCGCTACCTCGACGCCGGCGAACTCGGCGTCCAGGTCCTCGACCGTGGCACGGCGTGGCTCGACACCGGCACGTTCGAGTCGATGATGCAGGCGTCCGAGTACGTCAAGGTCATCGAGGACCGGCAGGGCTTCAAGATCGGGTGCATCGAGGAGATCGCCTGGCGCAACGGCTGGATCGACGACGCGCAGCTCGCCGAGCTCGCCGCGCCGCTCGTGAAGGGCGGGTACGGCGTGTACCTGCAGCGCCTGCTCGACGCCTGATCCGCCCGTGGGCCTCTTCCGCCGGAAGCGTCGCGACGACGACGGGGTCGTTCCCGACGCCGGCCGGGAGGCCCGTGGCGCGTCCGCCGCGTCCGCCCGCCCGGTGCGCGTGGCCGGCTTCGACGGCCCGGTGCCGGTCCGGCCGGACGGCGTCACCGTGCTCCTCGTGAGCCGCTCTGACCGCCACGACCGCGTGCCGGCGATGGTCGTCGCTGCCCGGACCGCCTTCGGTCCCGAGGCGGACGTGCGGGCCGTGGCCTACGTCGCGGATGCTTCGCCGGTGGTGCCGTCGCCGCGCGGTGTCCCGTGGGTCCGGCCGGACGCGGTCGACGGCATCGGCTCGGCCGTGAACGCCGGGGTCGCCGGCGGGGTCCGCCGCGTCCTGGTGGTGGTGGACTCGACCGTCGGTGTGACGGACCAGGACCTGCAGGTGCTGGCCGAGGCGGGGTGGCACGGCGTCGTGCAGGCCCGTGTCTGGCTGTCCGACGGATCTGCGCGCCACGGAGCCCGGCTCCTCCGCCCCGGTGCCCTGCCGTGGAGCGACGACTCCGCCTCGATCGTGCCCGGCCCGGACGGGCTCGGGCCGGTGGTCCGGTCCGTGCGAGCCGCGGACGGACCGGTGCAGACGGTCTTCGCGGCGGACCAACCGGCGCTGGCGATGCCGGCAGCGGCGCTGGTACCGGCACCGTGCCTCCCGGACGAACGCACCACGCTGTCGTCGTGGACACGTGCGGTCGCGGACCGGACGGGCCGGGACGTCGGACTGGTCTGGGGCCTCGAACGCAGCGTCGAGGCGGGACGCACCGTGGACGCAGCGAGCGTCGACGCGGTCGCTGCCTGGCGGGACCGCGCGGTCGACGGC
>NZ_JBPUGH010000137.1:0-9355 GCF_051548005.1 Curtobacterium flaccumfaciens
GGCCTCCCGGCCGTCTTGCCGGTCACCTCCGGACGCGACCGGTCACGCCGTCGCGAGCAGCTCGCGCTCCAGGCGCTGGTAGCTCGCCTCCATGCCGTCGGTCATGCCGGTGGCGAGGACCGCGTCCCGCTGCTCCGCGCTCGGGTACGTGACGAGCAGGGTCAGGAGCGTCGCACCGTCGACCTCCGCGAGCTGCAGGTCGTTCGTGTTCGGCGGGTACGGGGCGCCGGTCATCGCCTCGGTGCTGACGATCCGACGCTCGGGCTGCACGAGGGTGTTCTCGCCCTCGAAGCCGAACGGCTCACCCTCGGTGTCCCCGACGGGCGCCCAGGCCTGCCGGTACCGCCCGCCAGCCGTGAGGTCGTTCTCGCAGACCGTCATCTCCCAGCCGTCCGGTCCGAGCAGCCACCGACGCATCAGCTCGGGTTCGGTGTGCGCTCGCCAGAGCACGTGCCGCGGTGCATCGAACGCGCGGGTGAAGCGGACGTGGGTGTCGTCGAGCACCTCGGTGACCACACCCTTGCCGAGCGCGTACTCCCGGAGGTCGGCCAGCACCCGGTCGAGCTGCCCGAACGCCTCCGTGTAGCCCTGCTCCATGCCCATCGCGAGGAGGGTGTCGAGCGCCGCGGCGTCCGGGAAGGTCGTCGTGACCCGGACACGCGAGCCGGAGTCGGTCGACTCGAAGTCGAGGACGGTCGTGCTCGTCGGCTGCGTGGGGTCGACCTCGCCGTCCTCGGTCGCGAACAGGTCGTCGAAGGCCAGGCGCGCCGGGGCGTCCACCGCGATGACGAGCCAGACCGAGCGGTAGACCTCGCCGTCCGGACCGGTCATGTCGTAGCGGGCACGGCCGCCGGGGCGGAGGTCGAACGCCGAGAACGTCGCGGGGAAGCCCGGCGGGCCCCAGAACCGTTCGAGCTGGCGGGGGTCGGTGAACGCTCCCCAGAGTCGTTCGACCGGGACGGGGAAGTCCGCGACGAGCGTGGTCGTCAGGGCTTCGGGATCGGTGGTGACGCTGGTCACGGGCATGGTGGCTCCTCGTCGAGTCGGTGGTTCGCGGTCGTCGTCGTTGTCGTCTGGGTGGTCGTGGGGCTGTTCGTCAGTGCTCGTCGTCGCCGGCCAGCAGGGTGTCGAGCCGGTCGATGCGGCCACGCCAGAGCCGGCCGTACTCCTCGAGCAGCCCGCGCACGCGGTCGAGCTGCTCGGGATCGGCGCGCACGATGCGGACGCGCCCGCGGGGTTCCTTGGTCACGAGTCCTGCTCCCTCGAGGACGGTGACGTGCTTCTGCACGGCGGCGAACGACATGTCGTAGGCCGCCGCGAGGACCGAGACCGTGACACCGTCGGCGAGGGTCCGCCGCACGATGTCCCGTCTCGTGGCGTCGGCCAGCGCGTGGAACACGCGATCGACCTCGGCGTCGGTGAGTTCGGTTCGTACAACCATCTGGTTGCACGTTACGCCCGGTGCGCGCACGGCGCAAGGGGTTCGTCGCGCGCTCGCGCTCTCGCGAGACTCCGCCGGCCGCGCACGAGACTCGGCCGGCCGCGCACGAGGCTCGGCTTCAGCGACGAGTCTCGTGCCCGTGCGCACGAGACTTGTCGCTGCGCACGAGACTCGCGGCCGGCCGCGCCGCCGCTCAGTACACGTCGCGCACGTACCGCTTCGCGCGCCGCAGGTCCGCCAGGTACGCGGCGGCGTCGTCCGCCCCGCGCCCGCGCTGCTCCGCGATCACGTCGAGCAACGCCTGCTCGACGTCCTTCGCCATCCGCGAGGCATCGCCGCACACGTACACGAACGCGCCGTCCTCGAGCCACCGGTACAGCTCCGCCGCCTGCTCCCGCATGCGCGTCTGCACGTAGACCTTCTCGGCCTGGTCCCGCGAGAACGCGAGGTCGAGCCGGGTGAGCACGCACCGCTCCTGCAGCTCGGTCAGCTCGTCCTCGTACACGAAGTCGGTGTCCCGGTGCTGGTCGCCGAAGAACAGCCAGTTCCGCCCGGTCGCTCCGGCAGCGGCCCGCTCGTGCAGGAACCCGCGGAACGGTGCGATGCCGGTGCCCGGGCCGATCATGACCACGGGGGCGTCGCCGTCGGCCGGCACCCCGAACGCGGCGTTCGGCTGCAGGTACACGTCGACCTCGCCGTCGGCCTGCACCCGGTCCGCCAGGTACGTACTCGCGACACCGGCGTGCGAGCGGTGCACGTCGCCGTACCGCACGGACGCGACCGTGAGGTGGACCCGGCCAGCGTGTGCGAGCGGACTCGACGAGATCGAGTACTGCCGCGCCTGCAGCCCGCGGAGGTTCGGGAGCAGCTCCTCCATCGTCGGTGCCGCGCTCCCGGCGTCGCGCAGGAGGTCGAGGACGTCGCGCCCCCAGAGCCAGCGGTCGAGCTCGTGCTTGTCGCCGTGCGACACGACGGCCGCGAGCTCCGAGGCGGGAGCGCGCTGCACGAGGTCGGCGACGAGGTCCTTCGACGGCGTGCGGATCTCCCGGTCGAGTCGCAGGACCTCGCCGAGTGGCCGCCCGTCGAAGTCCGCGGAGCCGTCCGCCCCGAGGTGCCCGAGGAGCTGGTCGACGAGCGCCGGGTCGTTGTGCGGCATCACCGCGAGCGCGTCGCCGGCCGCGTACTCGATGCCCGAGTCCCCGAGGTCGAACTCGAAGTGCCGGATCTCCTTCGCGCTGCGCGGCGAGGAGAGCAGCCGGTTCACGACGAGCGGCGCGCGGTAGGGGTTGCGCTTGTTCCACTGCGACCCCGGCCTGGAGGCACGGCTCGACTCCGCCCCGCCGGCTGCGGCGGGTGGGGTGGTCGCCCCGGCGGCGGGGCCACCAGCACCTGGCTGCGCCCCTGCCTCGGCGGCCAGGCGGTCGAGGACCGCAGCGCTCCACAGCGCCGCGGGGTCCTCGAAGTCGACGTCGCAGTCCACGCGGTCGTGGATCCGCGTCGCGCCGAGCTGTTCGAAGCGGGTGTCGAGGAGCTTGCCGGCCTGGCAGAACTCGTCGTAGCTCGTGTCGCCGAGCCCGAGGACGGCGTACTGCAGCCCCTCGAGGCGCGGGACGGTGGACGCCTGGATCGCGTCCCAGAACAGCCCGGCGTTGTCGGGCATCTCACCCTCGCCGTACGTCGAGGTCACGACGAGCACGTGCGACATCCCGGCGAGCTGCTCCGGCGTGACGGCGTCGAGCGGGGTCGCTCGGCCGCCGAGGCCACGGGCCTTCGCGCCGGCGACGAGCTCGTCCGCGAGGAACTCCGCGTTGCCGGTCTGCGTGCCGAACAGCACGTCGATCGTCGTCGTCGGGGCACCACCGGCGGCGCGCTTGCCCGCGGCGGCGATCCCGGCGATGAACCCGGCGAGCCAGGACTCCTGCGCGGCCGAGAACGGAGCGTCGACCGGGATCAGCTGTCCGGTCGGGGGGAGCGTGGTCATGCCGACACCACCTCGGTCGGGGCCTGCGGTGCGCGGCCGGCGATGTCCTCGAGCGCAGCGTTCGCGAGCAGCTCGTCGAAGCGGGCAGCCCGGACACGGCCGGCGTTCTTGGCGTTCTGGTGCATGATCCACCCCGTGGTGCCCGGCATGTCCGTGCTGCGGTTGTTCCGCTGCGCGAGCGCACGCTTCGAGTCGTCGAGCCGCTTGACGGCGATGAGGGTCGCGAGCTCGTCGTCCGCGAACCGGTCGAACGTGCCGCGGAGGTACTTCACGACGCGCTGCTTCACCTGGAAGTCCTCGGTCAGGATGAGGTTCCGGACCGCCTCCGTCACCCGCGGGTCCGAGGCGCCGGCGCCCGGCACCCGCTCCTGCGCCACGTCCTGGGCGACGCCGAGCACGGTGTACGACGACAGCAGCGAGAACATGTCCTCACCCTGGTCACCGAGCGCGGGGGCGCGGCCGTCGAGGACGGTCCGCTGGTCGCGGTAGTCGACCTTGAACGCCCGCAGCTTGTCGGTCGCCACCGAGTTCGCGAGCTCGTCGAGGAGCTCGGGCCGGGTCGCGGCTGCGAGGATCTCGTCGGCGTCCTGGCTGAGCAGGAGCGCGCGGGGCATGCCGACGTACACGTGCTCGCGCGTGGTGTCCCAGTCGGCGAGCAGCCGCTCGGCCAGGCGCGAACCGGTCGCCTCGAGGTGCCACTCGAGCAGGAGCTTCGCGGCGGCCTCGTGGAAGGCGCCGCGCTCCGTCTCGGTGACCGGGAACACGAGGAGCGAGTCGGTGCTCGCACGCTCGGTCACCGCGCCCGACGGGTCGTACTGGTAGAGGAACCCGCCGGACATGCCGTTGCCGAGGCCCTTGCCGTAGGCGCCGAGGTTGAACACGGCCCCGCCGGTCATGTACTCGCAGCCGAAGTCACCGACGCCCTCGACGACGGCGGTCGCGCCCGAGTTGCGGACGGCGAACCGGTCGCCGGCCTCGCCCTCGACGAACGTGCGGCCGCCGGTGGCACCGAACAGTGCGAAGTTGCCGACGAGGACGTTGCCACCGCGCTCAGCACTGCCGCCGCCGGGCGCCCGGACGACGATCCGACCGCCGGACTGGCTCTTGCCGACGCCGTCGTTCGCCGTGCCGACGTGCTCGAGCGTCGTGCCGTCGTTCGTGAAGACGCCGTAGGACTGCCCGGCGGACCCACTCGTGCGGATCGTCAGGGCGCCGTCGACGAGTCGCCGGCGGCCGCGGTCGTCGGTCGTGATCGCGGGGTGTGCCGACAGGTCGACACCGCGCAGCTCGTGGTTGAGGATGCGTTCGACGTCGATGCCGAGCTGCCCGCCGACGGACTTGTCGGCGTTCCCGAGCGCGATGCCGTCCACGACGAGCGCGTGCTCGTGGCCGTCGATCAGGGCTGCACGGACCCGCTCGATGAGGGCGTCGTCGGTGCGGAAGTCCTTCTCGAGGTACTCCGGGTCCTCGACGACCTTCTCCGGCACCTGTGCGAGCAGGTTCCGCACGTCGAGCCGACCGACGGACGCCGGGTGGTCGAGCAGCTGCAGCAGGTCCGTGCGCCCGCGGGCCTCGCGCAGGGAGCGCAGGCCGAGGCGCGCGAGGATCTGCCGCACGTCGTGGGCGATGTTGAGGAGGTACTGCGCCAGCGCACGCGGGTCGCCCTCGAACGCCTCGGCGTTCGTGGTGAGTCCCGCCGGGCACTTCACGTTGCAGTTCTTCGCCATGACGCAGCCGAGCATCATGAGCGCGGTCGTGCCGAACTCGAAGGAGTCCCCGCCGAGCAGCGCACTCGTGACGACGTCCGACCCGGTCTGGTGTGCGCCCGAGCAGCGGAGCGTGACCTTCTGGCGGAGGCCGTTCGCGACGAGCGCCTGGTGGACCTCGGCGACGCCGATCTCCGCCGAGCGCCCCGCGTACTTGAGGCTCGTGACGGCCGCGGCGCCCGTACCGCCGGTGTTCCCGGCGACGTTGATGACGTCCGCGCCGGCCTTCGCCACGCCGACCGCGATCGTCCCGATGCCCTCTGAGGACACGAGCTTCACGATCACCCGGACGCGGGCGGCCTTGCAGTCGTGGATGAGCTGCGCGAGGTCCTCGATGGAGTACGTGTCGTGGTGCGGCGGCGGCGAGATGAGCTCCACGCCCGGCGTCCCACCACGAGCCGCGGCGATGTCCACCGTCACCTTCGGCGCGGGGAGCTGGCCACCCTCGCCGGGCTTCGCGCCCTGGCCGATCTTGATCTCGAGTTCCTCGAGCATGGGGTCGGCGAGGTAGCCCGCCCAGATGCCGAAGCGACCGGAGGCGAACTGCTTGATGCGCGAGCCGCGGATCGTGCCGTACCGGGAGTGGTGCTCGCCACCCTCGCCGGAGTTCGACATGCCGCCGACCATGTTCGTGCCGTGCGCGACCGCTTCGTGCGCGGTCGCGACGAGCGCACCGTGGCTCATCGCACCCGAGGCCAGCGTGCGGGTGATCTCGTGCGCCGGCTGCACCTCGGCGACGTCGACGCTCGCCGGGGCCTGCTGCAGCAGCCCGAGCAGGGCGGCAGCATCACCCGTGGCGCGCAGCGTCACGTGGTCGTCGGCGACGTCGTCGACGTCGACCGTGCCGGGGTGCAGGAGGGCGAGCCCGTCCGCGAGGGCCTGGTGGCGCAGTGCACCCGTGTGCCCCGTCGACGTGAGCTCCAGGCGGAAGCGATCCGTGCCTCTCCCCACCGGCACGGCCGGCCCGCCGCTGGCGCGTCGGTCCGGAACCGGCGGCGTGGGCCCAGGCAGTCCGTCGGAGGACGCGCGCGAGCCGGCGAGCCCGCGCACCGTGATGCTGGCGTTGCCGCGGGTCGCGAAGCGGCCGAGCTCGCGGGCGAAGTCCTCCGCCTCGTCGATGCCGGTCACGTCCGCGGGCAGCGCGAGCACGTCGCGGAGTGCCGCGGGGCGCCGGGACCGCTCGTCGTGCGTGGTCTGCAGGAACGACACGTAGCCGGGCGTGACCCGGTGGGCGTCGATCTCGGCGTCGCTCAGCCGGTCGTACCCGGTGTTCCGGTACGCGGCGTCGGTGATGCCGAACGAGTCGTCGAGCTGCCGCAGGGTGAGCAGTCGCAGCGCGTCGGAGTCGCCCGAGCGCTCGAACGCCGGGCGTTCCTCGGTCATGCCGCCGAAGCCGCGGACGCTCGCGACACCGAACGAGTGGCCGGCGCCGTCCGAGCGCTCCTTGAAGAGACCGAGCAGGGGCACCTGGCCCTCGGTCGCGACGCTCCGGGCACGCTCGTGCCAGTCCGTCGCGGCCTGGGCGATCCGGGCGAAGCCGACGCCGCCGACCGGGGCCTCCATGTGCGGGAAGACCCGGGCGAACAGGTCGTCGCCGGTGTCGAGGTAGTTCGGCTCGAAGAACTCACCGCCGATGTAGCTCTCCGCGGTGCACAGGCCGACGCGGCCCATCGTCTTCGCGAGGGCCTTCTCGGCGGCCTTCCGGAAGCGCTTGAGGGCGAGGTCGGTCGCGGTGTACTCGCCGGCCGGAGCAGCCTCGGCGGGGTACTTCTCCTCCGCACGGAGCCGTGCCGACAGGCTGTACACAGCCGACGCCCCGAAGCCCAGGGCCGTCGCGACGTGGTGTGACGATGGCAGCTGACCGGACTCCGCGACGATCGACACGCGCAGCCGCAGCCCGGTCTCGATGAGTCGCTGGTTGACCGCCGCCACGGCGAGGATCACGGGGAGGGCAGCGTGCGTCGACGAGACACTGCGGTCGGTGAGGACCGCGATGCCACCCGTGCGCTCGGCGAACGCGGCCACCGCGTCCGCCAGCTGCTCCGTCGCGGTGCGTACCGCGCCCGCGTTCGCCTGCTCGTCGCCGAGGACCGGCACGTAGAGCATGTCGAAGCGCTCGAGCGGCACGATGTCCTGATCGCGCAGGCGCACCATGTCGAGGTGCCCGAGCACGGGGGACTGCACGACGAGCTGCCGGCTCGGGGAACCGTCGCCGCTGCCCGTCCCGTCCGGCTTGCTGCCGAGGGCGACGCGCATCGACATGCCGTCGGCCTCGCGGATCGAGTCGAGCGGCGGGTTCGTCACCTGGGCGAAGCGCTGCGAGAAGTACTTCGCCATGCCGCCCTCGGTGTCGCTGAGCGCGTTGATGGCGTTGCCGTAGCCCATCGCCGAGATCCGCTCCGACCCGTTGGCCAGCATCGGGTCGAGCATGAACCGGAAGCTCTCCTGGTTCAGCGAGTACGCCACGTAGCGGCCCGCGAGCGACAGGTCACCGTCGTAGCCGAGCGTGCTCGTACCGCGGTCGTAGTCCGGCGCGGGCAGGTCGTCGAGGTTCACCCGCGCGGCCTCGAGCAGGGTGCCGTAGTCCCGCCGCCCGGCGAGCATCCGGAGCACCTCGTCCGAGCGCATCAGCGAGCCGGTGCGGTGGTCCACGACGAGCATGCCGCCCGCCTCGATCCGACCCCGGTGCACGACACCCTCGGGCCCGAACGTCACCTGGCCGGCCTCGGACGCCACCATCAGGTACTCGTCCGTCTGCACCGTCCGCAGCGGACGGAGGCCCAGCCGGTCGAGTCGGGCGCCGACGACGTCGCCGTCGCTGAAGATCACGGCTGCCGGGCCGTCGTTCTTCTCCTCGTACAGCGAGAAGTACTCGAGCATGTCCCGCACGTCGGACGTGAGCGTGCGGTCGTTCTCCCACGCCGGCGGCATGAGCGAGACCACGGCCTCGACGATGTCCAGGCCGTCGTCGAACACCCGGCTCTGCAGCGTCTGGTCGAGCCGGCTCGAGTCCGACTGCCCCGGCGGACGCACGATGCTCCGTGTCCGGGCGCGCGCCAGTGCCTCGTCGGAGAGCCGGTTCTTGCGGTCGGTGTTCAGTTCGCCGTTGTGCGCCATGAGGCGGAATGGCTGGGCCATCGTCGGGTGCGGTTCGGTGTTCGTGGAGAAGCGCGTGTGGAAGTACAGCGTCCGCACCGAGTGCCGCGGGTCCGTGAGGTCACGGAAGTACGAGATGACCTCACCCGAGTTGAGGCGGCCCTTGAGGATCTGCGTCCGGGCGCTGAGCGACAGCGGGTACAGGGCGGCGTGCGCGGCGTGCGCCTCGGCGGCCTGGGCGTACGAGACACGCTCGACGGCGAGGAGCGCACGGTTCGCGGCGGCGTCGACCTCCGCGCGGGACCACGACTCCGGCGCGCGGAACACCCACTGCACGATCGGCAGCTGGTACTGCTCGGCCTCGGGCCGGGCGACCGAGTGGTCCACCGGGACGTCCCGGACGAGCAGGAGCTCGAAGCCCTCGTGCTCGATCGCGTCGGTCACGACCCGCTGCGCCGCGGCGCGCTCGGCGGCCCCGGCCGGGGTGGAGTCGTTCGGCACGAAGCAGTTCGCGACGCCGAAGTGGCCCGCGCGCAGGGCCTCGCCGGTGATCGCGCTGAAGAACTCCACCGACAGGCCGATGCTCACGCCCGCGCCGTCACCCACGCCCTCGGCGGACTTGCCGCCGCGGTGCGGGATCGAGCAGAGCGCTTCGTCGCCCTTGCGGATCACGTCGTGGGTCGGCGTGCCGTCGAGACGGGTGATGAAACCGACCCCGCAGTCGCTCGATTCGCGGGCAGGGTCGTAGAGACCGAAGGAGGAGTGGTTCACGTGCGGGTCCAGTGGAGCGTGTGCCGACAGGCAGCGGACGGCCACGCTGCATCCTCGGAGCGCTCGCCGCGGGCGGGCAGTCGGGTGGTGACGGCCGGGCCCTGTGGGGTTGTGGTGCGGTGAGGTGATGCTACGGGTTGGTATACCGCGGACGCAACAGACCGGCCGGTCGGGAGGTGCGGTGCGGGTCCGGCGGGTGCATCCGGCCCGGCCGGTGGTGGGGTCGGGCGCGGGGCGCTCCCCGCCCGTGCGGTCGCGCGCGGCGTGCCGCCCGCTCGGTGCGAGGCGCGGTGCGGGACG
>NZ_JBPUGH010000138.1:0-9269 GCF_051548005.1 Curtobacterium flaccumfaciens
GTAGCCGCCCTCGAGCATCGTCTCCGGGTAGACCGCGTCGAGCGGTGTGCCGGAGGCGACGATCCGCACCTGCGCGTCGTACAGCCGGTCGACGAGCGCGACCCAGCGGAGCGCGTCGGTCTGGTCCGCGAAGGGCTTCGCGTCGGTCAGGCCGACGGCGTCGAGCCCCTCGACGAGCGCCACGTACTTCGACGGGTGCACGGTGCCGAGGTGTGCCACGACCGCATCGAAGTCGTCGAGCGTGACCGCGCCGTCCGGGAGCGAGGCGGCGACGTCGGACACCACCGCGGCGGACTCGTCGACCGCGCGGCGGCGGTAGTCGAGGCCGTCGATGCGGAGCGTGTCGAACCGGTCGGACATCGCCTGGATCTCGCGGAGGAAGTCCTGCGCCGCGAAGCGCCCCTCGCCGAGCGCGCCCGGCGGGGTGTTCGAGGTGGCGGCGAAGCGCGTCCCCGTCTCGGAGAGCTCCTTGATCAGGCGGGTCATCATCATCGTGTCGCCCGGGTCGTCGAGCTCGAACTCGTCGATGCACACGAGCGACGTGCCACGGAGCAGGTCGACGGTGCCCTGGAACCCGAGCGCACCGACGAGCGCCGTGTACTCGATGAACGTCCCGAAGGTCTTCCGCCCCGAGGCCGCGTGGTAGGCGGCGGCGAGGAGGTGCGTCTTGCCGACACCGAACCCGCCGTCGAGGTACACGCCCGACTTCGCGGCCGTCTCGGGTGCGGCGTTCCGGCGCCGACCGAACAGCCCGCGTCGGGGTGCGGCGGCGGCACCGGACGCGACGAAGGCGGCGACCGTGTCGCGGACCTCCGCCTGGGACGGGTGGTCGGGGTCCGGTCGGTACGAGTCGAAGGACGCGTCGGCGAACTGCGGCGGCGGGACGAGCGCGGCGGCCATCTGCTGCGGCGTCACCTGCGGGTCACGGTCCACGAGCCGCGCGTGCGTGGCCTCGGTACGTCCAGCCTGTTCAGCCAAGGGGCCCCTCCGGGAAGCGTGTCGTGCGGTGCAACGTTGCGGCTGGAGCACGGTGCGCACGCGTACCGTTGCCCACAGGCACCGAGGACCGATCCTAGTCCGGCGCCCGATCACCACCTGGAGGTAGTACGCCATGACCGCACCGGTCGACCCGTCCGAGAAGTTCGCCGCCTACGCCCACCCGGAGCGCCTCGTCTCGACGGAGTGGCTCCAGGAGCAGCTCGACGCCGGTGTCGGCGCACCGGGCCTGGTCGTCGTCGAGTCCGACGAGGACGTCCTCCTCTACGAGACCGGCCACGTCCCCGGCTCGGTGAAGATCGACTGGCACACCGACCTCAACGACCCGGTGCAGCGCGACTACATCGACGGCGAGGCCTTCGCCCGCCTGCTCGGAGGCAAGGGCATCGCCCGCGACACCACGGTGGTGATCTACGGCGACAAGAACAACTGGTGGGCCGCCTACGCCCTCTGGGTCTTCACGCTCTTCGGCCACGAGGACGTCCGGCTGCTCGACGGCGGCCGGGCGAAGTGGATCGCCGAGGACCGCGCCCTCACGACCGACCGCACCGAGGTCACCCCGGTCGAGTACCCGGTCGTCGAGCGGAGCGACGAGCAGGTCCGCGCGTTCAAGGAGGACGTCCTCGCCCACCTCGGCAAGCCGCTCATCGACGTCCGCAGCGCACCGGAGTACTCCGGCGAACGGACCACCGCGCCGGACTACCCGGAGGAGGGCGCCCTCCGCGGCGGCCACGTCCCGACCGCCGTCAACATCCCCTGGGCGACCGCAGCGGCACCGGACGGCACGTTCAAGGACCGCGCCGAGCTGGACGCGATCTACCGGGAAGGTGCCGGCATCGGCGACGCCGACGAGGTGATCGCCTACTGCCGCATCGGCGAGCGGTCGAGCCACACGTGGTTCGTGCTGCAGCACCTCCTCGGCTACGAGAACGTCCGCAACTACGACGGCTCGTGGACCGAGTGGGGCAGCGCGGTCCGCGTCCCGATCGTCCAGGGCTCCGAGCCGGGTGCGGTCCCCGCCCGATGAGCGACGACACCACGGCACTGCCGACGACGCTCGCCGAGATCCGCGACGACTTCCTCGAGCTCTCCCAGCAGGACCGGCTGCAGCTGCTCCTCGAGTTCTCCGACGAACTCCCGGCGCTGCCCGAGCGGCTGCGGGGCCACGAGGACGAGCTCGAGCGCGTCGAGGAGTGTCAGTCCCCCGTGTTCATCACGGTCACGGTCGGCGAGGACGGCGACGCCCCGGACGTCGTCCGGATGCACGCGACCGCTCCGCGCGAGGCCCCGACCACCCGCGGGTTCGCGTCGATCCTCGCGCAGGGGCTGTCCGGCCTGACGGTCGACGAGGTCCTCGCGGTCCCGGCCGACTACCCGCTCACCATCGGGCTGTCCGAGGCGGTCAGCCCGCTGCGCATCCGCGGCATGGTCGGCATGCTCGGCCGGGTGCAGCGGCAGGTCCGCACGCTGGCCGGCGCCTGATCGCGCGCACCTGACGGACGGGAGGCGCGGTGCGAGCATGCACCGCGCCTCCAGTCCGTCAGTGGGTCGCGCAGTCCGTCCGTGAGACGCGTCTAGGACGCGCGCGCCGCTCCCTGGTGCTGCACCACCTCGGTGAGCCACGCGAGGATGCGGGCGTCGAACCAGTCCGCGTCGTGGTTCCAGAGCTTGGTGTGCCGCGCGGTGTGCTGCACCTCGAGCCGGACGATGTCGGGCCGGACGCGCGCGAGGTCGTGCGACGCCGACGAGGGCACGAAGCCGTCGTCGTCGCTGTGCAGCAGGAGGATCGGGACGCGGAGTTCGTCGGCACGGGCGACCATGTCGAGCTCGCGGAGGTCGACCGGCGCACGCAGCCCGGCGAGACGGTGCAGCACGGGCGCCCGGAGCAGCCACTGCGCGGTCTTCCGCACCGTCTTCGGGAACCGGAGCAGCCGACTCTGCGACTTGAGGACCGCGTGCCAGTCGACGACCGGGGACTCGAGGACCACACCGTCCACGAGGTGCGCCGACGATGACCGCAGGAGCGTCTGCAGGACCACCGCGCCACCCATCGACCACCCCATCAGGACCACGCTGGTCGCGCCCTCACCCGCGACCCAGCGCAGGGCGGCGTCGACGTCCTCCCACTCGGTGCTGCCGAGGCCGTAGCGACCGTCGACGCTCCGCGGGGCGACGCCGTCGTTGCGCCACGACGCGAGGAGCACCGAGTAGCCGGCAGCGCGGAACACCGGGACGGCGCGGATGGTCTCGGCGCGCGTGACGCCACGGCCGTGCACGAGCACCGCCCACGGCGCCCCGGGGTCGTCCGCCCGGACCACCCAGGCGGGCGCGGGACCGTTCGGGGTGGGGACGTCGACGTCCTCGACGGGGACGTCGAGCTCGCCGGGGGTCAGGTAGAACCATCCGCCCCAGCGACCACGCCGGGCGTTCGTCGGGTCACCGGCGTCGATCGCGATGATGCGCCGGGTGACGGTGGTGTCGGTCGTGCCGAGGACCTCGCCGACGCGCATGTGGCCGGTGCCGGCGCCGAACCAGAGGCTGTACCGCCCCTGCAGTTCGGTGTCCGCCGTGCGTTCGATCGTCACGGTCCGTGCCACGGGGTCGACCGCGTGGATCGGGACCCGCTCGGTGCGCTTGCGGTCCGGCGTGACGACGGCCCGCGCGACCGCGGCGACGAACCCACCGACGACGGCGGCGCCGATCGTGGCGGCCGCGAGTCCTGCTCCGAGCGCCACCACCCCGGCCGACCGGGCCGATCGCTGCAGTGCGTCCTCGGCGGGTCGTGCGGATCCGGGCATGCCCGGGAGCCTAGTCTGCATCCGTGTCCGAATCCCGAGAGCCCGACGCCTTCGCCCGGCTCCGCGCGTTCGTGGCGTCCGACCGGCCGCGCACCGAGACCACCGTCACCGAGATCCCTTCCCCGTCGCGGATCGCTCCGTGGTCGCTGGCCCTCGCCGCCGACGTCTCCGGTGCCGCGCACGGGGTCGACTCCGACCTCGGGACAGGCCGCTTCATCGCCCTGTACGACCCCGAAGAACCGGAGGGCTGGGACGGCGCGTTCCGCATCGTCACCTTCGCGCAAGCGCCCCTCGAGCCGGAGATCGGCGTCGACGAGTTCGTCGCCGACGTCACCTGGAGCTGGCTCGTCGACGCACTCGCGGCGCACGGTGCGACGTACGACCACGCCTCCGGGACGGCCACCAAGATCATCTCGCGCGGGTACGGTGACCTCGCGGCGCAGGGCGACGGCGCGCAGCTCGAGCTGCGTGCGTCGTGGACGCCGCGCGACGAGGACCTCACCGCGCACGTCCGGGCCTGGGAGGACATCGTCGCGATGCTCGCGGGCCTGCCGCCCACCTCGGACGGCGTGACCCTGTTGGCTCCGAGGAGGACCGCACGTGACTGACCCCGCTCCGTCGACCGAACAGGCGGCCGCCGCTGCTCCGTCGCCGTTCGAGGAAGGCCACGCGACGGTCCACGTGATCGAGTCGCGCTCGGAGTACCTCGCCGCGGTCGAGGCGATCGCGGGTGGCCACGGGCCGGTCGCCGTCGACGCCGAACGCGCCAGCGGCTACCGGTACTCACAGCGCGCCTACCTCATCCAGGTGTTCCGGCGCGGAGCGGGTTCCTTCCTGTTCGACCCGATCGCGATCGGTTCGTTCGCCGAGTTGCAGGACGCCATCGTCGACGAGGAGTGGCTGTTCCACGCCGCCTCGCAGGACCTCCCGTGCCTGCAGGAGGTCGGCCTGGTGCCGACGCGGATCTTCGACACCGAGCTCGGAGCGCGCATCGCCGGCTTCCCCCGCGTCGGACTGGGCGCGGTCGTCGAGCAGCTGCTCGGCATCACACTCGCGAAGGCCCACTCCGCCGCCGACTGGTCGACCCGCCCGCTCCCGCAGTCCTGGCTCGTCTACGCCGCGCTCGACGTCGAGCTGCTCCCCGACCTCCGCGACGCCCTCGCCGCGGTCCTCGAGGAAGCCGGCAAGACGCGCATCGCCGAGGAGGAGTTCGCCGCCGTGCTGACACGTGCGCCGAAGCCTCCCCGAGCCGAGCCGTGGCGACGGCTGTCCGGCATGCACGCCCTCCGCGGGGCCCGTGCGCTCGCGATCGCCCGCGCGCTGTGGACGGCCCGGGACGAGTACGCGCGCGCAGCCGACATCGCCCCCGGTCGCACCATCCCGGACGCCGCGATCGTCGCAGCAGCCGCCGCGAACCCCGCGTCGAAGGGCGAACTCGCCGGCCTCAAGGCGTTCACCGGACGGGCGAGCCGCAGTGAGATGGACCGCTGGTGGGCGGCCGTCGAGGCCGGGCGCACGACCGAGGACCTGCCACGACTCCGCGCCGTCGGCGACCCGTCGCTGCCGCCGCCCCGAGCGTGGGCCGACCGCAACCCCGAGGCCGACCGTCGCTACAAGGCCGCTCGTGCCGCGGTCGTCGCCCGTGCCGAGGCGCTCGACCTGCCCGTCGAGAACCTGCTCACTCCGGACACCCTCCGCACCGTGTCGTGGGAGCCGCCGACCCCGGTCGCCACCGAGACCGTCGGTGCCGCCCTCGCCGCGCACGACGCCCGGCCGTGGCAGGTCGAGGAGACCGCGTCGATCATCGCGCACGCCTTTGTCGAGGCCGCACAGGAGCCTGCTGCGGAGAGCAACACCGGCTCGTAGGAACACCCCAACCGGCATGCGTCCGCCCAGGCTGCGGGCATAGCGTCGGTACCGTCGCCGGGCACGGCCCGGCCGGTCGGGGCGGAACGTGCCCCGACTCGATCGAAGAGGATCTGGAGGCCCGGATTGGCCAAGGCAGCAGACGTCGTGTTCGTGGACGGTGTGCGCACACCGTTCGGACGAGCCGGTGAGAAGGGGGTGTTCTGGAAGACCCGCGCGGACGACCTCGCGGTCCACGCGATGCGCGGTCTGCTCGACCGGAACAGCCAGCTCGACGGTGCGGCGGTCGACGACGTCGCCGTGGCCGCCACCACCCAGCAGGGCGACCAGGGGCTCACGCTCGGCCGCACGGTCGGCATGCTGGCCGGTCTCCCGAAGTCCGTCCCCGGGTACGCGATCGACCGCATGTGCGCGGGCGCGATGACGAGCGTCACGACCCTCGCCGGCGCGATCGCGTTCGGCGCGGCAGACGTCGCGATCGCCGGTGGCGTCGAGCACATGGGCCGTCACCCGATGGGCTTCGGGGCCGACGTCAACCCGCGCTTCGTCGCCGAGCGCATGGTCGCGACCGACGCGCTCGTGATGGGGTCGACCGCCGAGCGCCTGCACGACCGGTTCCCGGCGATCACGAAGGACCGCACCGACGCTTACGCCGTGCAGTCGCAGCAGCGCTACGCCGCCGCGTGGGCCGCCGGCAAGCTCCAGCCGGACGTCGTCCCCGTCGAGGTCAACTCCGGCGAGGGCTGGGAGATCGTCACGAAGGACGAGCCGCCGCGCCCCGGCACCACGCTCGAGGCGCTGGCCGCACTCAAGACGCCCTTCCGCCCGCACGGCCGGATCACCGCCGGCAACGCGGCGGGGCTGAACGACGGCGCCACGATGAGCCTCCTCGCTTCGGCCGACGCGGCGAAGGAGCACGGCCTGCCGCAGAAGATGCGCATGGTCTCGTTCGCCTTCGCCGGGGTCGACCCCGAGGTGATGGGCATCGGCCCGGTCCCCGCGACCGACAAGGCGCTCGCCAAGGCCGGCCTCACGATCGACGACATCGGTCTGTTCGAGATCAACGAGGCGTTCGCCGTGCAGGTGCTCGCGTTCCTCGACAACTACGGCATCGCGCAGGACTCCGCGAACGTGAACGCCTGGGGCGGCGCGATCGCCGTCGGCCACCCGCTCGCGTCGAGCGGCGTCCGTCTGATGAACCAGCTCGCGGCGCAGTTCGCCGAGCGGCCGGACGTCCGGTACGGCATCACGACGATGTGCATCGGACTGGGCCAGGGCGGCACCGTCATCTGGGAGAACCCGAACTTCAGCAAGAGCGCGGCACGGAAGGCGGCCTGACGATGACCACCACCCCGATCGACCAGCTGACCGAGCTCAGCGCCGACGAGGTCGTCACCCACTCGTACGTCAAGCACGTCCCGCTGCCGTCGGGCGGCACGCTCGCGCTGATCACGCTCGACAACGGCAAGGACTACAAGCGCCCGTCGACGCTCGGCCCGCGCACCATGCGCGAGCTGTCCGACGTGCTCGACACCCTGCGCGCTGCGGCGTCCGCCGGCAGCATCCAGGCGGTCGCGATCACCGGCAAGGAGTACTGCTTCGCCGCCGGCGCCGACCTGTCGCAGGCGGCCGCGCTCCCCTCGCGCGAGGTCGCCCACGAGCTCGGTGCGCTCGGCCACGCCACGCTCCGCAAGCTGTCCGACCTCGGTGTGCCGTCGTTCGCGTTCGTGAACGGCATCGCGCTCGGCGGCGGACTCGAGATCGCGCTGCACTGCACCTACCGCGTGTTCTCGTCGGCGGCACAGGGGATCGGCCTGCCCGAGGTGTTCCTCGGCATCATCCCCGGCTGGGGTGGCGCCACGCTGCTCCCCCGTCTGATCGGACCCGAGAAGGCGCTCCGCGTCATCGTGGAGAACCCGCTCAAGAACAACCGGCTGATGGACGGCACGGCCGCCGTCGAGCTCGGGATCGGTGACGCGCTCATCCCGTCGGTGACGTTCCTGCCGTCCGCGGTCGCCTGGGCCGACGGTGTCGTGTCCGGCCGCACCAAGGTCGTCCGGAAGAACGAGCCGGGCATGCTGGAGAAGGCCGCGTGGGGCACCGTCGTGAAGGTGGCCCGTCAGCAGGTCGCCTCGAAGATCGGCACCGTCCCGAAGTCGCCGTTCCGTGCACTCGACCTGGTGGCCGCCGCGAAGTCGGGTTCACTCGAGGAGCGCTTCGCCGGCGAGGACGACGCACTGGCCGACCTGCTCGCCGGTGACCAGTTCGCCGCGTCGATGTACGCGTTCGACCTCGTGCAGAAGCGTGCGAAGAAGCCCGTCGGCGCCCCCGAGGGCGTCGAGGCGAAGAAGGTCACGAAGGTCGGTGTCCTCGGCGCCGGGCTCATGGCGTCGCAGTTCGCGCTGCTGTTCGCCCGCCGGCTCGGGGTCCCCGTCGTCATCACCGACGTCGACCAGTCGCGGGTCGACGCCGGCGTCGACCGCATCCGGTCCTCGGTCGACGAGCTGCTCGCGAAGAAGCGGATATCCCCGGACGATGCCAACCGCATCAAGGCCCTCGTCTCGGGCTCGGTGTCGTACGAGGCCTTCGCCGACGCCGACTGGGTGATCGAAGCCGTGTTCGAGGAGATGTCCGTCAAGCAGGACGTCTTCCGCAAGATCGAGCAGGTCATCGCCCCCGACGCGATCCTGGCGACGAACACCTCGTCCCTGTCGGTCGACGAGATGGCGTCGGTGCTCGAGCACCCGGAGCGCCTCGTCGGCTTCCACTTCTTCAACCCGGTCGCCGTGATGCCCCTGCTCGAGGTGGTCCGTGCCGCGAAGACCTCGGACGAGGCCCTCGCCACGGCCCTCGCCGTCGCCAAGACCCTCAAGAAGACGGCGATCATCACCGCCGACCAGCCGGGCTTCGTCGTGAACCGGGTGCTCGCCCGGGTGCTCGGCGAGGCGATGCGCGGCGTCGAGGAGGGCACCCCGTTCGAGACCGTCGCGGACGGTGCCGCTCCCCTTGGGCTGCCGATGTCGCCGTTCGAGCTGCTCGAACTCGTCGGTCTGCCGGTCGGTGCCCACGTCCTCGACTCGCACCACGCCGCGTGGCCGGAGCGCTTCTACCCCGGTGACGGCCTGAAGCGGATCGCCGAGCACGGGACGATCCTCACCCGCGACAAGAAGGGCAACGCGACCGGCTACGACCCAGCGGCCGTGAAGCTCGTCGCACCGGCTCGTCGTGATGCGAAGCCGGTCGATGCCGCGACCATGCAGCATCGGTTCGAGGACGCCCTCGCCGACGAGGTCCACCGCATGCTCGAGGACGGCGTGGTGCAGCACGTGGAGGAGATCGACCTCGGGCTGATCCTCGGCGCCGGCTACCCGTTCCAGGCCGGCGGCATCAGCCCGTACCTCGACCGCTCCGGCGCGTCCGAGCGCGTGTTCGGCGGCCGCTTCCACGAGCCCGCGATCGTCGGGCCCGCCTCGCGCTGACGGCCGGCCGGCGGCCGCCGGCGAGCCGCGCGCTCGATCGCGCCCCCTGATGAACAACTCGCCCCGGTCCGCCGGGGCGCGTTGTTCGTGCGAGGGCGCGAACCGCTGCTCCGCACGACCAACGTCGCAC
>NZ_JBPUGH010000139.1:0-8911 GCF_051548005.1 Curtobacterium flaccumfaciens
GAGCCGTCGCGCGTCGAGCGACGTCGTCCGGGGCGGGTCCGCTCCGGTGTGGTCGTCCGAGGGCGGCTACGCGGCAGGCCGTGGAGCCGGCTCCGAGTCGGGCGCAGGCCGTCGTCGTGGCTCGCGCCGTGCCTCCCGTCCGGCGGGAGCTGCCGACCGTCACTGAGCCCGTGGGGCGCGGGACGTCCCCCACCTTGACGTCTCCTCCGAACGCGGTCGGGCACCGGGCGTAGGTTCTCCTGCACCGGATGCCGCGCGAGCGGCTGACGGGGAATCGTCCGTCGTTGGAAGGAGACCGTATGGCTGGCAGCGAAGAGAACCACACCGGCGAGAAGCTCGTCGGCAAGGTCAAGGAGGGCGTCGGCAACCTCACCGGCAACGACAAGCTCAAGGCCGAGGGTCAGACCGACCAGGCCAAGGCGTCGGCCAAGCAGGGCGTCGATGACGTCAAGGACGCGGCGCACGGCGTCGCGGACAGCCTCCGCGACGAGAAGCACTGAAGCCGGTCGCACGACCGAGCTGCGAAGCCCCCGGGACCACGTGGTCCCGGGGGCTTCGTCGTGTGCGGGGTGCGCCGCGTGCGGGGTGCGCCGCGTGCGGGGTGCGCCGTGTGCTGGGTGCGTCGTGTGCTGGGTGCGTCGTGCCCTGGCGGCGCTGGCTCCGCGTGGTGGAACCGCGGGAACGACATCGAACCAGCCCGACGGCGTGGTTCGAAGTCGTTCGCGTGGTTCGGTACCGGGCCTCGCTAGTGCAGTGCGCCGACCGACGCGAGGCCGGCGCGGAGCAGCGCCCCGCGACCACCCTCCATCTCGTCGGCGACGGCGTCGGACGCGGCCTCCATCGGGCTCATCCACGTGAGCTCGAGGGCGTCCTGGCGCGGCTCGCACGTCCCCGTCACCGGGACGACGTACGCGAGGGAGATCGCGTGCTGCCGCTCGTCGGTGTACACCGAAGCACCGGGGAGCGGGAAGTACTCGGCGACCGTGAACGGCGTCGGGCTGGAGGGCAGCTGCGGGAACGCCATCGGCCCGAGGTCCTTCTCGAGGTGCCGGAACAGCGCCGTGCGGATCGACTCGCCGTACATCACGCGGCCGGACACGAGCGTGCGAGCGATCGACCCGCTCGGTGCCACGCGGAGCAGTACCCCGACCTCGGTGACGACGCCGAGGCCGTCCGTGCGGACGGGGATCGCCTCGACGTAGCAGATCGGCAGGCGACGGCGGATGTTCGCGAGTTCCTCGTCGGACAGCCAGCCGGAGTCGGGGTCGGGGGTGCGCAGCGAGGCCATGCACCGTGTCTACCAGGCACGGCGGCGAGTTCGGCGGACGCCACGGCTAGCGTTGGTCGCATGATCGACAGCGACCTCGTGCAGTGGACCCGCGGCCCGTCCGACCGTGCGGGCACCCCGCTCCTCGTCGCGATGCACGGGGTGGGGTCGAACGAGCGCGACCTGCTCGGCCTCGCGCCCGCGCTGCCGCCGGCCTGGACGGTCGCCTCGCTGCGGGCGCCGCTCGAGTGGGGGCCCGGGTACTCGTGGTACCCGCTCGGAACGCCGGGCTCCCCCGCGCTCGGCCCCGTGGACGACGCCGTGGCCGGGGTGCTCGACTGGGTCGATTCGGTCGCCGCCGACCACCCGTGCATCGGGCTGCTCGGCTTCTCCCAGGGCGGCTCGATGGCGCTGCAGCTCCTCCGTGCCCGACCGGCGGGCTTCGCCTTCGCGGTGTCGCTGTCCGGGTTCGTGGTGCCCGGGGTGACGGACTCGCGCGACGAGGCCGTGGCTGCGATCCGGCCGCGGGTGTTCCTCGGGCACGGCGACCTCGACCCGGTGATCCCGGCCGAGGCCACCGCGCGGACGCAGGCGTGGGCCGCGGCGAACACGGACGTGACCGACCGGGAGTACGCGGGGCTCCCGCACGCGGTGTCCGCCGCGGAGCTGGCGGACGTGGCCGCGTTCGTCGGCGACGGCGCGGAGCGCGCGAGGCCGTAGCGGCGGCGGCCGGGGTCGGTCGACGACGCGAAGGCGACAGAACCGTGCCGCCTGCGCGCGCCGAACTGTCGCTCTCGCGGAAGCGACACCGAGATCTGTCGCTTTCCGAGGACCCACGGTGACCGACGAACGGACGGGCGCGCTCCGCTCAACGGCAACGCGAAGCGTTGCGCGGGGCGCGCCGACCGAGCCTGCGAGGGAGGGGTGCCAGCTGGCACCGTGCCTCCCGTCGGTCACGTGGTCACGTGGTCACGCGGTCAGTCCGCGAGGATCTGCAGGAGGTCCTTGCGGAGCTGGTCGACCTTCTCGGTGGCCGCAGCGATCTGCTCGTCCGTCGCGGTCGTCCGGTACATGTGCAGGACGCCCATGGTCTTCCGGAGCGACTCGACGAAGGCGCGCTGTGCGTCCGGCATGCCGGGCGCCTCGAACGCCGCCGCGATCTCGTCCGCCTTCGACTCGGCCTCGGCCTTGCCGGCGTCGGTGAGCTCGAAGAGCGTCTTGCGACCGTCGCCGGTCGAGACGACGAGGTCCTCGTCGACGAGCTGCTGGAGCGTCGGGTAGACCGAACCGGGGCTCGGCTTCCAGGCGCCGCCGGTGCGCTCGGCGATCGTCTTGATCACGGCGTAGCCGTTCTGCGGCCCCTCGGCGAGGAGGCCGAGGATCGCGAGACGGACGTCGCCGCGGCGACGGCGCTCGCGGCCGCCGAAGCCCGGACCGCCGAACCCGGGACCGAAGCCCGGGCCGAAGCCGGGTCCGAAGCCACGGCCGGGGCCGAAGCCGCCGCGCTGGTGGTCACCGCGGTCACGACCGGGGAAGCCGGCGCCGTGGTGGTGTCGCGGGCCGCCGAAGCGGGGGCCACGCGGGTGCTGGTGCTGCTGGGGGTTCATGTCGTCGAAGCGCATGAGATGTCCTTCCGTCGTGCTGAGTCGGCTCGCGATCCGGTCTGACCGATCGGCCTTCGTCGTATCGCGATGTAGTAAAGATATATCGGTAACTATCGCTTTGTCAAGCACGTTCTCCGCTCGGGCCGTTGTCGGTGGCCGCGGGCAGGATGGGACGGACCATGACGGACGTCTTCGAGCGCTTCTCCCCCGCGACCGCGGAGTGGTTCCGCGGCGCGTTCCCGGCTCCGACCGCGGCGCAGGCGGGAGCGTGGGACGCAGTCTCGACCGGCCAGCACGCCCTCGTGATCGCGCCGACGGGGTCCGGCAAGACCCTGGCCTCGTTCCTCTGGTCGATCGACCGGCTCATCAGCGCGACCGACCAGCCGCCCGCGAAGCAACGCACGCGCGTCCTCTACGTCTCCCCGCTCAAGGCGCTCGGCGTCGACGTCGAGCGGAACCTCCGCAGTCCACTCGTCGGCATCACCCAGACCGCCAGGCGCCTCGGGTTCGAGCCGCCGGACGTCACGGTCGGCGTCCGGAGCGGCGACACCCCCTCGTCCGATCGGCAGCGGCTCCTCCGCCAGCCGCCGGACATCCTCATCACGACGCCCGAGTCGCTCTACCTCATGCTCACGTCGAGCGCGCGGGAGACCCTCGTGAACGTCGACACCGTGATCGTGGACGAGGTCCACGCGGTCGCGTCGACGAAGCGTGGCGCGCACCTCGCCGTGTCGTTGGAGCGCCTCGACGACCTCCTCGAGAAGCCGGTGCAGCGCATCGGGCTGTCCGCGACCGTCCGGCCCCCGGAAGAGGTCGCACGGTTCCTCGGCGGCCGGGCCCCGGTGACGATCGTCGCTCCTCCCGCCCAGAAGACGTTCGACCTCCGGGTGGTCGTCCCGGTCGACGACATGACCGAGCTCGGCGCCCCGCCGGTCGGTGCGGACGCGACCGAGTCGCCGACGAACGGGTCGATCTGGCCGCACGTCGAGGAGCGGGTCGTCGACCTCATCGAACAGCACCGGTCGACGATCGTGTTCGCGAACTCGCGACGGCTGGCGGAGCGCCTGACCGCGCGGCTGAACGAGATCCACGAGGAGCGGATGCTCGCTGCGTCGAGCGTGGGCGAGCCCGTCGTCGCCGGGGCCGGTGCCGTCGGTGCCGGCGCGGTTGCTGCCGAGGGCGGCACCGGCGGTGGCGTGATGCAGTCACCGGGCCGGGCGTCCGCACACGCGCCGGTCGCGCAGCCGAAGCGACCGCCGGCCGACGTCATCGGTGCGTCCGGGCAGACGGGCGGGGGCGGGTCCGACGCCGACGTGCCGGTGCTCGCCCGCGCGCACCACGGCTCGGTGTCGAAGGACCAGCGCGCGATAATCGAGGACGACCTCAAGTCCGGACGGCTCCGGTGCGTGGTCGCGACGAGCTCGCTCGAACTCGGCATCGACATGGGTGAGGTCGACCTCGTTGTGCAGGTCGAGGCACCGCCCTCCGTGGCGAGCGGCCTGCAGCGCGTCGGTCGCGCGGGCCACCAGGTGGGCGAGATCTCCCGCGGCGTGCTGTTCCCGAAGCACCGCGCCGACCTGGTGAACAGCGCCGTGACGGTCGAGCGGATGGTCGCGGGCGAGATCGAGTCCATCAGTGTCCCGGCGAACCCGCTCGACGTGCTCGCGCAGCACACCGTCGCCGCGGGGGCGGTGGACACGGTCGACGTGGAGCACTGGTTCGAGCTCGTCCGCCGGAGCGCGCCGTTCAGCAGCCTGCCGCGCTCCGCGTTCGAGGCGACGCTCGACCTCGTGACCGGGCGGTACCCGAGTGACGAGTTCGCCGAGCTGCGGCCCCGGCTGGTCTGGGACCGCGTGCACGGCACCCTGACGGGCCGTCCGGGGGCGCAGCGGCTCGCGGTCACCAGTGGTGGCACGATCCCCGACCGCGGCATGTTCGGCGTGTTCATGGTCGGCGAGCGGGCGTCGCGCGTCGGCGAGCTCGACGAGGAGATGGTCTACGAGTCCCGGGTGGGCGACGTCTTCGCGCTCGGGGCGACGAGCTGGCGGATCGAGGAGATCACGCACGACCGGGTGCTCGTGAGCCCGGCGTTCGGGCAGCCCGGACGGGTGCCGTTCTGGAAGGGCGACGGCCTCGGCCGTCCCGCCGAGCTCGGCCGTGCGACCGGTGCCTTCGTGCGCGAGGTCGAGGGGGCCTCCGACGAGGACGCCCGGAACCGGGTCTCCTCCGGCGGCCTCGACGAGCGTGCCGTCACGAACCTGCTCACCTTCCTCCGCGACCAGCGTGCCGCGACGGGGTACGTGCCCAACGACACGACCCTCGTGGTCGAGCGCTTCCGTGACGAACTCGGCGACTGGCGGATGATCATGCACTCGCCGTACGGCATGCAGGTGCACGCCCCGTGGGCCCTCGCGGTCGGTGCCCGGTTGCGGGAGCGGCACGGCATCGACGGCGACGCGATGGCGGCCGACGACGGCATCGTGGTGCGGATCCCGGAGACCGACGCCGAGCCGCCCGGTGCCGACCTGTTCGTGTTCGACCGCGACGAGCTCGAGGTCCTGGTCACGGACGAGGTGGGCGGGTCGGCACTCTTCGCGGCGCGGTTCCGGGAGTGTGCGGCGCGGGCGCTGCTGCTGCCCCGTCGGAACCCCGGGCAGCGGTCCCCGCTCTGGCAGCAGCGGCAGCGGGCGTCCCAGCTGCTCGAGGTCGCCCAGAAGTACCCGACGTTCCCGATCGTCCTCGAGACGGTGCGCGAGGTCCTGCAGGACGTCTACGACGTGCCGTCACTGCTCTCGATCGCGGACGACATCGCCGGGCGGCGCATCAAGCTCGTCGAGACGGAGACCGAGCAGCCGTCGCCGTTCGCCCGGACGCTGCTGTTCGGGTACGTCGCCGCGTTCATGTACGAGGGCGACTCGCCCCTCGCCGAGCGTCGGGCGGCGGCGCTGTCGCTCGACTCGACCCTCCTGGGGGAGCTCCTCGGCCGCGCAGAGCTCCGGGAGCTGCTCGACCCGGCCGTGATCGCCTCGGTCGAGCAGGACCTCCAACGGCTCTCGCCCGACCGCCGGGCGCGCGATGCCGAGGGGCTCGTCGACGTCCTGCGGCTCGTGGGTGCGCTCGACCTGACCGAGCTCACCGCGCGGAGCTGGGCTGCCACCGAGGGGGACACCTCGCCCGTCGCCGCCGCACTGCAGACGCTCGAGCGCGATCGTCGTGTGCTGTCGTTCTCGCACGCCGGGCAGACCCGGTACGCCGTGATCGAGGACGCCTCGCGGCTGCGCGACGCCCTCGGTGTCCCGCTGCCGATCGGCGTGCCCACGGCGTTCGTCGAGCCGGTCGCGGACCCCCTCGGAGACCTCGTCGGCCGGTACGCCCGGTCGCACGGCCCGTTCTCGGCGCAGGAGGCGGCAGCCCGTCTCGGTCTCGGCATCGCGGTCGTGCAGGACACGCTGCGACGCCTCGCTGCCGACCGCAGGGTGGTCGAGGGCGAGTTCCGACCCGATCGACAGGGCGCCGAGTGGTGTGACGCCGAGGTCCTGCGCCGCATCCGCACGAAGTCGCTCGCCGCGCTCCGGCACGAGGTCGAGCCGGTGTCGCCGGACACCCTCGCACGCTTCCTGCCGGCCTGGCAGCACGTCCACACCCCGGGCGCCCGCGGTGGTCTGCGGGGCATCGACGGCGTGCTGCAGGTCCTCGACCAGCTCGCCGGGGTCGCGCTGCCCGCGAGCGCGTGGGAGTCCCTCGTGCTGCCGTCCCGCGTCACCGACTACCAGCCGAGCATGCTCGACGAGCTGACCGCGACCGGCGAGGTCCTGTGGTCGGGCGGCGGCACCCTGCCCGGCAACGACGGATGGGTGCGGTTCCACCTCGCGGAGACCGCCGACACGACCCTGGCGGAGCCGGACGGCGGCGAGACGACGGAACTGCAGCGGGACGTCCTCGGGGCCCTCGCCGGCGGCGGCGCGTACTTCTTCCGCCAGCTCGCCCAGGCCGTCGGCAGCACGGACGACAAGGCGCTGTCCACCGCGCTGTGGGACCTCGTGTGGGCGGGACAGATCACCAACGACACGCTCGCGCCGCTGCGGTCGATGCTCGGCGGGAAGGCGAAGAGCACGAGCACGCCTCGTGCCCGCGCCTACCGCGGGCGTCGGCGGCCGACACTGCCCACGCAGTCCGGGCCACCGACGGTCGGCGGACGCTGGTCGATCCTGCCGTTGGCGCAGACCGATGCCACGGTTCGGGCCGCGGCGACGGCGGAGCAGCTGCTCGAGCGGTACGGCGTCGTCACGCGCGGGGCCGTGCAGGTCGAGGGGGTCCGCGGCGGGTTCGCGGGCGTGTACCGGGTGTTGGCGCGCTTCGAGGAGACCGGCCGTGCTCGCCGGGGGTACTTCGTCGAGGGACTCGGCGCGGCGCAGTTCGCCACCGGCCCGACGGTCGACCGGCTCCGCACCTTCGCTCGCGACCTCGACGACGACGAACGCAACGACCCGGAGCGGGCCAGGCAGGCGATCACCCTCGCTGCGACCGACCCGGCGACCCCCTCCGGTGCGGCGCTGGCGTGGCCGAACGACAGCGCGGGACCGGGCGACGACGCGGACGGGGACGGCGCCCGCGGCGAGCCAGCAGCGGCCAGCACCGCGGCGACCGGCGGAGCAACGGCGGGCGGAGCGACGGCGGGGGGCGCGACCGGGAGCAAGCAGTCCGCCCGCGGACACCGTCCCGGGCGGAAGGCCGGCGCACTCGTGGTCCTCGTGGACGGCGCGCTGACGGTGTACGTCGAACGCGGCGGCAAGTCCGTCCTGACCTTCACCGACGACGCCGGGGACCTCGCGGCCGCCGCGGTGTCCATCGCTGCGACCGTCCGACGCGGGCTCGGGAAGCTCTCGGTGGAGCGGGTCGACGGTGCGTTCGTGCTCGAGTCGCCCCTCGGCCAGGCGCTGCGCGACGCAGGCTTCACCGCGACGCCGCAGGGGGTGCGCCTCCGTGCCTGAGGGCGACACCGTCTACCGAGCCGCACACCGACTGCACGCGGCACTCGCCGGCAAGGAGCTCACCCGGAGCGACTTCCGCGTGCCGGCGTTCGCGACGCTCGACCTCGTGGGCCGCACCGTCGACGAGGTCGTCCCGCGCGGCAAGCACCTGCTGCACCGCATCGGCGACCTCACCGTCCACTCGCACCTCAAGATGGAGGGCAGGTGGGACGTCTACGCCCCCGGTGAGCGGTGGCGCCGTCCGGCGCACCAGGCGCGTGTCGTGCTCGACGCGGCGGACGTCTCCACGGTGGGGTTCACACTCGGCATCCTCGAGATGGTCCCTCGTGAGCAGGAGCCGGAGATCGTGGGGTACCTCGGGCCGGACCTCCTTGGCGAGGACTGGGACGCCGACCTGGCGCTGGCGAACCTCACGCGCGACCCGGAGCGTCCGATCGGGCTGGCCCTGCTCGACCAGCGCGTGCTCGCCGGCCTCGGCAACGTGTACCGCGCCGAGCTCTGCTTCCTCCGGGGCGTGCTCCCGACCCGTCCGGTGGGGCAGGTGCCGGACCCTGCGCGGGTGATCGCGCTCGCGTCGCGGCTGATCGTCGCCAACCGCGACCGCAACGCCCGGATCACCACCGGTGTCGACCGGCCCGGACGCCGCCTGTGGGTCTACGGGCGTGCGGGCAAGCCGTGCTTGCGCTGCGGGACGCCGGTGCGCCGCGGGGAACTCGGTGAGTCGGAGCTCACCCTGCGGGACACCTACTGGTGCCCGCGCTGCCAGAGCTGAGGGGCGGACCGGATCAGCGGTTCGCCGCGTTCACCACGCACTGCTGGACCGAGCGCGCGGCGTCGGAGTCGTCCGCGAACGCCGACGGCAGCGCTGACGCCCCGCTGTCGTCGTCGCCCGCGGCGTCCTTCGCCGCGCGGTTGACCGGCCAGAGGGGTCCGTCGAAGTCCTCCGAGGTCGGGTCGGACGAGGTCGCCCAGACGGTCACGTCGTCGTCGTTCGGGTCGTCCGTCTCGGCCGGAGCGATCGATGCTCCGAGGTACCACCCGCCGTCACC
>NZ_JBPUGH010000140.1:0-8875 GCF_051548005.1 Curtobacterium flaccumfaciens
CCGCCACCGGGCAACCTGCTGGAAGCGCACGGGAGGTGAGCATGCGGCGGCTGAACGCGGTGCTGCGCAACGCACGCGGCGGCGACGACGGGTTCACCATCGTCGAGGTGCTCGTCGCCATGACGGTCTTCGCCATGATCGCGGCCGCGGTGGCGACCGGCATCGTCGGATCCCTCGCCCTCACCCACGTCTCCCGGTCCCGCGAGGTCGCCATCGGCCTCGCCCAGGACGCCATCGACCGGGCCCGGACCGCCACGAACCTGTTCTCCGTCGTCGACGGGACCACGACGCCGACCGTCGGCGGGCTGCAGTACACGGTGAAGCAGGTCGCTCGGTGGGTCCCCACCTCGGGCAGCGCGAACGCGTGCGGCAGCGGCGGCGGGCCGCTCGCCTACAAGCGCATCTCGATGACCGTGAGCTGGTCGTCGGGCAGTGCGCAGTCCGTGTCCATGAACAGCATGGTGGCCCCGACGTCGTCGGTGACCGCGGCCAACCTCGGCATCATCATCGTGTCCGTGTCCCGCGTGGACGGGAGCGGCAACGCCGGGGTGAACGTCTCCATCGCTCCGAACACGGCGAACCCCGCGGGCGCGAGCGCCATCACCTCGACCATCGCGCCGACGGACGCCAACGGCTGCACTTACGCCCTCAACGTCAAGCCCGGCCGGTACGACGTGTCGCTGTCCAAGTCCGGCAACATCGACGACGGAACGTCCTCCGGATCGCTCGGAGCCCAGACGGCGACCCCGTCCACGACGGTCACCGTGCAGACGAGCCAGACCTCGGCAGCGAACTTCAACTACGACACGGCGCTCACCGTCGCGCCCCAGTGGTCCGATCCGAACGCGAGCACGACCGCGTTCACCGCGCCCACGTCCGCGCCCGTCACGCTCCGCCGCAAGTCGGCCGACTACGGGCCGTTCGCCGCCGGCACCACGACGCAGGTCTTCCCGTACACCGACGGCTACAAGGCGGTGCCCGGGACCCCCGCCACCTGCGCGAGCGTCGACCCGGAGAACTGGACGACCGCGAACGGCACGGCGGTGGCGCCCCGGAACCTCGCGCAGCCCGCCGCCGGGACCAACGCGGTGAAGGCCCCGGTCCAGCTCGTCACGGTGAAGCTCGCCGGCAAGGCCGACAACGCGCTGACGGCCACGACGACCGCGCCGAACGCCAACTCCGGCGATCCCGGGTGCGCGACCCCGGTCACGTACACCTTCACGGGACTCCCGGTCGGCGGGACGGCGACGATCGCCCTCCCCTACGGCACGTACACGCTCCGCTCGGGGACCGTCGTCTCGATCCTTGCCGGCGTGGTCTCGATCACGTTCGCGAGCGGGACGCCGAGCGCCACCACCGCTACCGGCGTCACGACATCGTCGAACAAGGTCATGCTCGACCCGCGGAGGAACCCGTGATGCGCCTCGTCGCGCGGCTCCGCGAGGAGGACCGGGGGATCTCCCTGGCCGAGCTCATCGTCGCCATGAGCGTCGGTGTGATCGTCCTCGCGATGGTCGGCGCGTTCTTCGTCTCGGTCTCCCGCGCGTCGACGACGACCAGCGGCGTCGACGCCAACACCCGTTCGGCCTCGACGGCGATGCGCGAGATGGAACGGATGTTCCGTGTCGCGTCGAACAACCCCGTCGCAAGCGGCGTCGACACCCAGTACGCGTTCCAGTACGCCACGGCCACCTCGGTCCGGTTCTTCGCCTACATCAACCTCAACTCGGCGGTGGACGTGCAACCCGTCGAGGTGCAGTACACGCTCGACACCAACGCGGGGACCCTGACCGAGACGAAGTGGAACGGAACGGCCACCGACGCCACCAACAGCTACTACTCCTTCCCCATGGCGACCACGCCGACCCTGACCGCAGCGCCGACCTCCTCGCTCAACCTGGTGACCTCGGTCGTGCCGGGAACGCTCTTCTCGTACGCCGACGCCGGCGGCAACCCGATCACGCCCGGCGCAGCGGGGCTCACGGCGCTGCAGCTGCAGTCCGTGCGGACGGTGACCGTGGCGCTCACGGTCGGCGAGCGTGACCTCGCCAAGCCTGCCGCCGCCAACAACGTCTCGCTCACGAGCACCGTGGGCATGCCCAACCTCCAGTTCGGGAGCTGACCGTGCGTCGCATCCTCGCCTCCATCCGGACACACGACGACGACCGCGGAGTCGCGCTGGCAGCGGTCATCGCGATCGGTGCCGTCGTGATGATCCTGGCCGCGACGATGGCGGGACTCGCCGCCACCGGTGCGACCAAGTCGTCGGGTGACCGCGACTACGCCAATGCCATGGCGGCGGCGTACGCCGGGCTCGCGGACTACCAGTCCCGGGTCAACGCCGACAACACGTACGCGACGAAGTACGGTGACCCGAGCCAGGCGTTCAGCAACGGGGACCAGTTCGCCGGCGGCACCGGCGGGAACGCGGCCTTCACGAGCTGGGTCGCGGTGCCTGACTCGTCCGGCTCGAGCGGCTCCACCTACTACCGCTACGCGGCCGACAACAGCATCTACGGTCAACAGGGGATCGTCCGTGTCCAGGTGACCGGCAAGGCCGGCAACGCGACGCGCACCCTGGTCGCCAACGTCAAGCCGGACGGCTTCTCGAACTACCTCTACTGGACCGATTACGAGTCCGGTGACCCCGACATCACCGGCGAGAACTGCACGAACGTCTACCAGAACGCCGACTACACGGCCCGTCCGTCGAACGGCAACGCGGCCTGCGGTCGGATCCAGTTCCAGGACGGTGACGTCCTGAACGGGCCGATCCGCTCGAACGACATGCTGCTCATCTGCGGCGGTACCTTCAAGAGCACGGTCCAGTCCGCCCAGGGGTGGAGCAACCGCGTCTGCAGCCCCGCGAAGACGCCGTCGTTCCAGTACTACAGCGGGTACCAGCCGGAGGTCGTCGGCTCCTACACGCCGCCGTCGACCATCAGCGCCGGACGCGACCGGATGTACTCGGACGACTCCTCGGTCACGGGGACGAGTCCCGGGACCGGCTGCCTGTACACGGGACCGACGCAGATCACGTTCCTCGGCAACGGGAAGATGACGGTGCGCTCGCCGCTGACGCTCGCGACCAACCTGCAGAAGACGAGCCCCTACGGGTCGAGCCCGGCGAAGTGCGGAGCGATCGCCGACCTCCGTGGTGCCGGGGCGACACTGGACACGAGCCTGCTCGCGAACAACCTGATCTACGTGCAGGACGAACCCGCATCGGCCGGGACGGGGAGCGCGACGAACCCGAACTACTACTGGTCCACCTACACGACGCGGAACGCACCGTCGGCCTGCATGAAGAGTTCGTCGGTCGCGGACAACGGGCTCGGCTTCCCGTACTCGGGATCGCTGCCCGGGTACAGCGGTACCTACAGCGAGTCGAACCCACGCAACACCGCCGGTGCGTCGATCCCGTTCAGCACGGCGTACGGGTGCACGAACGGCGACCTGTTCGTGTCCGGAACCGTCGACAAGTCCATGACCCTCGACGCGGAGAACTACGTGTACGTCACGGGAGACCTCAAGTACACCGCGAACCGGTCGGCATCGACCGTGCTCGGCATCGTCGGACAGGAGGCCGTGATGGTCTGGAACCCGATGTTCGTCAGCGGCACGGGGAACGCCTACCCGTTCCTCACAGCCAACCGGACGGTCTCCGGTGCGATCCTCTCGAACCAGGGCACCTTCACGGTGCAGAACTACGGGTACGGCGGTGCTCGTGGCACCCTCACGGTCAACGGGTCGATCGCGCAGCGGTACCGCGGCGCCGTCGGGCAGGGGACGAACGGGTACCTGAAGAGCTACGGCTACGACTCGAGCCTCGCGAGCTACACGCCGCCGTTCTTCCCACAACCGGTGATCACGACCTACAAGGTCACGTCGCAGATCGAGGTCAAGGCCGCCTACGACGCTGCCGGGAACCCCCGGTGATCGCCGCGATCCCGGTCACGGTCCTCGGCGCGGTGCTGGGTCTGGTCGTCGGGTCGTTCCTCAACGTGGTCGTCCACCGTGTGCCGGCGGGCCTGTCCGTCGTGGCCCCCGCCAGTTCGTGCCCGAGGTGCGGACACGACATCCGCGCCCGCGACAACGTCCCCGTCGTCTCGTGGGTGCTGCTCCGAGGCCGCTGCCGTGACTGCTCGACCCGGATCTCCGCACGCTACCCGCTCGTCGAGTCCGCCACCGCGGTCCTGTTCCTCGTGGTCGTGCTGCGCTTCGGGCCGGCCCTCGTCGAGGCACGCGACGGGCTCGCAGCGGCCGCGGCCACCGCGCAGCTCGTCGCGATGCTCTACCTGATGGCGACATCGGTGGCGTTGACCCTGATCGACCTCGACGTGCACCGGTTGCCGAACGCACTCGTGCTGCCCGCGTACCCGGTCATCGGCGTCCTCCTCGCGGTCTCCTCGGCGCTCGACGGAGACTGGCCGGCGCTGCTGCGCGGTCTCATCGGTCTGGTCGTCCTCGGCGGCGCCTACCTCGTGCTCGCGGTCGCCGTGCCCGGGGGGATGGGTCTCGGCGACGTCAAGCTCGCAGGGGTGCTCGGTCTCGTCCTGGCGTACCTCGGATGGGGACCCCTCGCAGTGGGTGCTTTCGGGGCGTTCGTCCTCGGAGGTAGCTTCGCCATCGGCCTCATGGTCCTCGGGCGCGCGAAGCGCGGGTCCGGGATCCCGTTCGGCCCGTGGATGCTCGGAGGCGCCTGGCTCGGCGTGTTCCTCGGTCGGACGCTCGCGGACGGCTACCTGCGAATCATCGGCCTGGCCTGAGGAAGGACCCGCACATGGCGAAGAGCGTCGTCGGCATCGACATCGGAGGCGAGACCATCCGAGGCGTCGAGGTGTCGAACCCGGACAGGCCCGAGCCGGTGATCCAGCGCGTGGCGGAGGTTCCGCTGCCCGTCGGAGCGACCAAGCGAGGCGAGGTGCTCGAACCGAACACGATCGCCGCGAGCCTCAAGGAGCTGTGGCGCACCGGGCACTTCCGCTCGAAGGACGTCGTCCTCGGGATGGGCAACCAGCGGGTGCTCGCCCGCGACCTGACGGTGCCGAGGGCTCCGCTCGCGCAGATCCGGGAATCGCTCCCGTTCCAGGTCCAGGACATGTTGCCCGTCCCCGTCGTCGACGCCATCCTCGACTTCTACCCGGTGTCCGAGTCGACCACGGCCGAGGGCCCGGTCGTGCACGGACTGCTCATCGCGGCGATCAAGGACGCAGTCCTCGCGAACGTCCGAGCGGCGCAGCTCGCCGGGTTGAACCCGGTGGGGGTGGACCTCATCCCCTTCGCGCTGACCCGTGTCTACCTCCCGGCGGCACGGTTCCCGGGAACGCACGCCCTCGCGGAGGTCGGGGCGAACACGACGACGGTGGTCATCGCCACCGACGGCGTGCCACAGTTCGTCCGGATCATCCCGACGGGTGGTGACGACCTGACGTCCTCGCTCGCCGCGGCGCTCGACATCCCCGTCGACCAGTCCGAAGCCGTCAAACGGTGGATCGGTCTCGGTACCCGAGTCCAGACCGCCGACGACCGTCGAGCGGCCTCGATGATCCGTGACCTCACCAACGAGTTGCTCACGAGTCTCAGGAACACCGTCAACTACTTCGTCGGCACCCGTCCCGGCACCAGCGTCTCGAGCATCGTCGTGGCCGGCGGCGGCGCACAGCTCCCCGGCCTCGTCGATGCGCTCCGAGCACAGACCGGCATCCCTGTGGTCGTCGGGGACGCGTTCTCCGACGCCACGACCAGCCGAGCGATCCGGCGCGAGGACATCACCGCACGCGGGTTGTCCGTCGCGGTCGCCTGGGGACTCGCGACCGGGAGGACTGCAGCATGACGAAGCTCCTCGAACCGTCGAAGCGACGCGGGACCGCGTCGAACGAAGCACGGATCGCCGCTGACTCTGCGCAGCGCGCGAAGCGGCAGGGGCGCGCGGCCGCGAGCCACCTGCTCATCGGCGGCGTGCCGCGCGTCGACCTGCTCCCCACCGAGGTACTCGTCGATCGACGTCAGCGTGCTGGGGTCCGTCGAGCGTGGCTCGGGGTGATCGTCGTCGCCGTGGCCGTCGCCGCCGCGGTGACGCTCGCGTCGGCCAACGCCGTGCAGTCCGAGTCGCATCTCGTGCAGGTGCGGCAGGAGACCGACGCGCTCCTCCTCCAACAGCAGGCGTTCCGGGACGTCCGCTCCGCCGAGACGCAGTCCGAACTCCTGCGGGCCGCGCAGGCCGTCGGAGGATCGACCGAGATCGACTGGCAGGAGACCCTGCAGCGCGTGCAGGACTCGTTGCCCGCCGGGGTCACGATCACCGGTGTCCAGATCGACTCGGCCACGCCGCTCGAGTCCTACGCGCAGGCCACCTCACCGCTGCAAGGACAGCGTGTGGCGACCCTCACGATCGACACTGCGAGCCCGACCCTGCCCTCCGTGCCTGCCTGGCTCGACTCGATCCGCACCATCCCGGCCTTCGTCGACGGAAATGCCAACTCCGTCACGCTCGACAGCGCCACGAACACCTACACGGTCGACATGACCATCCACCTCGACGAGAAGGCGTACGACGGCAAGTACGACACGAAGGACAAGTCATGAGCCGGAACCGACTGATGCTCGTCCTGGCGGCCGTCGCCGCGCTCGCCGTCGTCGCCGGAGGGTTCTTCCTCGGAGTCCAGCCCCAGCTCGCCCGAGCGGCGACGGCAGACGCCGAGACCCAGACCGTCAGCGCCACCAACCAGACGACGCGGACCGAGATCGCTCGCCTGCGGGAGCAGGCGAAGTCCCTGCCGAAGATGCGGTCGGAACTCGCGGCGCTCCGGGCGTCCGTCCCGGCATCCGCGGCGACGTCGGCCTTCATCAGCCAGCTCAACGCGACCGCGAACGCGACCGGGGTGAAGGTGGCGACGATCTCGCTGAGCGACGCCGTCGCGTACACGCCGCCGGTCGCGGACGTGCCGACCGCGAGCGCGACCGGCACGGCAAGCGCCAGCCCCTCCGCGAGTGCGACGCCCGCACCGGTCCCGACCGCGACCACGCCGGCTGCGCCGACGACCGAGACGAACGGCAGCATCACCGCGGACAACTTCTCGGTGATCCCCGTGTCCGTCTCGGTGACCGGCGACTTCACGCAAGCCCTCGCGTTCGTGAAGGGCGTGCAGGCGAACCCTCGTCTCTTCCTCATCGACTCCATCTCCTCGTCCGTCACGACGGTGAGCGCGAGCGACGGCGCGAGCGCTGCGGACGGGCCGTCCTGGACGTTCGGCGGGTCGATCTACGTCCTCACCGACACGGGTTCGTCGAAGACGTCGACCCGCTGACCACCCCTGCCCAGGACCCCCGCGGACTGGGGTGTGACGCGCCACGCCACACCCTCTTCCGCCGGGGGTCCTCGTCTGCCTACGATGCTCAGGACGCCGCACTCGCGGCTGCTCATCCCCCTCTCGGACGGCCCCGCTCGTGGGCTGTCCCTCGTCGTGCCCGGAGTCGCGCGTGTTGAACGGAATCGTGGAGTTCCTCGGCTGGTTCGGAGCGGTAACCGTATTGGCTGGTTACATCCTCTTCTCGACCGGGAAGCTCCCGAACGGGCCCGTCTACCAGCTGCTCAACCTCGTGGGTGGCCTCGCCATCGCGGTCAACGTCGGCGCCCACCACGCGATCCCGTCGCTCATCGTCAACGGCATCTGGGCGATCGTCGCCGTCGTCGTCCTGACGAAGATGCTGCGCACACGTCGGGCGGCGAAGCGCGGCGAGCCGGTGGAGGCGACGACGGCTCAGGTCCTCCTCGAGCCGCCGACCACGACGGCGGTCCTGCCCGTCGTCGGTCCGGCGCTCCGCGACCACGGGGAAGCGCCCGAGAGCGCCCCCGCGGCCGACGCCGAGCAGGCACCGGTCGCGCCGGCTCCCATGACCGAGACCGTGCCCGTGATCACCGCCACGATCGCCCTCGCCCTGGTCGCAGCCGCGCAGCGCGAGCACGCACCGCAGGGCGCCGAGCACGAGCACGCACAGCAGGGCACCGAGCGCGAGCACGAGCACGCACAGCAGGGCACCGAGCGCGAGCACGCACAGCAGCGCACCGAGCACGAGCACGCCTGATCCGCAGCACCCCGCCGCCGCCGGCAGCGGCAGCGCCCGCGGTCGAGCCGCCTCCCGCGGCGGTCGCCCGCGCCTCGGGCTGCGGCGATACGATCGGCCCATGTCCCGGTGGCTGATCGCGACGATGACGTCCGTGCTCTTCATCGCGCTCGTCGTCGCCGTGTCCGGCTTCGAGGCGCTCCTCGCCGACGTCGAGCCGATCACCCAGCCCGACGCCACTCCGTACCTCGGCCCCGCGATGGTCGTCGCGGTCGCGATCGTCGTGTTCCTCGCGACGGGCACGGGTGCACGGGAGGGGAACCCGGGCGTCACGGGTCTCGTGGCCGCCGCGACGTCGTACCTCGTGATGCTCGGCGTCGGCGCGGTCGGCTACGCCCTGATCCGTGGCGACGTGACCGAGCTCCTCGTGTTCCCGGCGGGGTCTGCGCTCGGCCCCTTCGTCGTCGGCACGGTGGTCGTCGCCCTCCTCTGCGTCGTCGGCGGGATCGCCACGGTCCGGCACCAGTCGCGGGCCTCCGGTACGGCCTCGCACGCCCCGGGGAGTGACGGCGGCCCGCGGTAGCATCGCTGGCGCACACAGCGCGCGCACGAAGCGGCACCGCGAGGCGCGCCGCACCACGACCATGTACGGCGACGGGGGCTCGATGACCGACCACGCAGACGGCGACGGTTGGGGAACCGTCCCGCCCGTCGACTCGATCCGCGGCACCGCCGCGCACGCCGACCCCGCGCACGCCGACCCCGCGCACGCCGACCCCGCGCACGCCGACCCCGCGCACGCCGACCC
>NZ_JBPUGH010000141.1:0-8829 GCF_051548005.1 Curtobacterium flaccumfaciens
GCGCGTCGCGGTCCGCTGACGCGACCCGCGACCGGACGGGAGGCCCGTGGCGGATCCGCCACGGGCCTCCCGTCCGCTTCGCCATGCGCGGTGCGCGGTGCGCGGTGCGCGGTGCGCGGTGCGCGGTGCGCGGTGCGCGAGTCTCGTGCCCAGCGACGAGTCTCGTGGTCGCGAATGCGAGACGTGTCGCTCACCACGAGTCTCGTGGCGGCGGCCACGAGACTCGTGCGCGCGTCAGCGCGGGATGACCGAGAACAGGAACTTCTTCCGCACCATGTACCAGGCCAGGAGGATGAGCGCGGTGTGCGCGGCGAAGCCGACCCACCCGTTGAACCAGTCGACGCCGGGGATCGACGCGATCGCGAGCGCGAAGAACACCTGCCACACGAAGACGTAGAGGCTCGCCTGCCCGAGCGGGATCCACAGCCACCCGATGGCCGCCGCGATCGGCTTCCAGAACACCGTGAGGATCGCGTAGGACACGATCGCGAAGAACGCGATGTCGACCAGCCGACCCCACTGCAGGTCGACCCGCTGGTACGCCGTGTTGTAGAGCTGGTCGTACATCGCCGCGGGGAACGGCGCCGGGGTGAAGCCGAAGTGGTTCCCTGCCCAGACGTAGACGAGGAACAGCGCGTAGCCGACGATGCCGACGCCGATGAGCACCTTCCCGAGCCGACCGGTCAGCGCGCCGATGATCTGCCGGCGGTAGGTGCCGAGCACGAGTCCGTGCGTGAACACCACCTGCCAGGTGAGCAGGGGGAAGACCGCCTCGAACTGCGAGTTCAGCGGGCGGAAGTCCGGGTTGAGCGCCTGGTAGACGTACAGCGCCCAGCTGACGATGAGGAGCGCCCACCAGAACCCGCGCCGGATCACCCACATGAAGACCGGGATGAAGAGGCTGAGCACGACGAAGAGGCCCATGATGTTGAACGGCCAGGGACCCATCTCGAGCAGCAGGAACTGCCGGATCGCGAACCACGGCGGCGGGTAGGCCAGCAGCTGCATCGCGTTCGGGTAGAGGTCGTACACGCGCCCCTCGGCACCGACGCCACCGGTCCCGGTGCCCCGGTCGGTGAAGGTCGTGATCGCGTCGGTGTTGAGGAACGGCACGAAGCTCAGCGCGAAGACGACGAGGATCACGGCGAGCGTCACGAGGTACTGCTTGCGCGCCCGCTTCCACGCACCGACGGCCGCGGCCCACTCGCCGAACTTCTTGATGGCGAAGGGGTAGGTCATGCCGAGGACCATGCCGGACAGGAACACGAACATCTCGGCACCGGTGATGGCGCCGACCGCGTGCAGCGTGATGTACGAGTACGGGCCACCGATCTCGATGTGGGTGATGACCACGGCGAGGATGATGAACCCGCGGAACAGGTCGAGCCGGAGGTCGCGCCCGGGCTTGCCGTCGTCGGGGTACCGCCAGCTCGGCACGAGCCGGCCGAACAGCCCGCTGAGCAGGAACACCGCGGCGAGGCCGACCGCCAGCCAGACGATCCACGCCATCTGGTCGCCGCCGGTGTCGTACTGCTGGTTCGTGGCCGCGGCGCCGTCCTGTGGGGTGACGCGCTCGGTGACCGGGCCGAACACGAAGTCGCCCGCGCGCTCGAGGTCGGTGCGGAACGAGCCGGCGATGCCCGGGACCGCCGTGTCGCGCCAGTCGGCGACCCGGTTCCCGGCTTCGGGCTCGCGGCGGTTCGTCTCGAGGAACGTGATCCCCTCGACGAGCGGCTTGTCCTGCACCGCCGCGATGACCTGCCGCCACCAGCCCTGCTTGACGGTGAGCTCCGCGGCTCCCTTCAGGGAGTGGTCGTAGAGGGCACCGGTGTCGAGGAGCATCGGCAGGTCGCGAGCCTTCGCGAACCGGTCGTAGAAGGTGCCCTCGGTCACGGGCTGCTCGTAGCCCCAGGTCTCGTCGAACCGGGCCTGGACCTCGCCGGACTCCGGGGCGTCGTTGCGGGTGAGCGGCACGTCGCGGCCGGCGGCCTCGGTCGCCTTGCCCTTGCCGAACGAGAACATCGACAGCCCGACCCAGTCGACGCTCGACGCGCCGGGCCAGTACGGGGCGTAGGGGTCGTCCGCCGCGGTCAGCTGCCCGTCGCCGTTGGTGTCGAGTGCTTCGACGTCGGTCGAGGAGAGGTCACGGAGGCGGCCGGCGGACTCGCCGAACGGGTACCCGGCGCCGTACGACGGTGCCCAGACCATCGCCGCGTCGGACGTCCCCGCGTGGACCTGCTTCGCCAGCGCCCGGAACGTGCGCGTGAAGTCGGTCGGCTGCTGCCCCCACGACATCCACGTGCCGTTCATCTGCGGCGCGTACCGGACGAGGACCTTCGTGCCGTACTGCTCGTGGACCTGTTCGAGGAGCCGGTTCGCCTTCCGGGCGTCCGCGGTGGTCAGGGTCGAGAGCTCGTGGTCGGGTTCGAGGCTGACCACGAGGACGGCGCCCTGCGCGGCTGCCGCCCGGGTCGCGCGGAGCAGTTCGCGTTCGGCCGCGCGGTCGATCGGGTAGTCGATCTCGACGCCGTACATCGACGGCACGGCACCGAGGCGGCCCGCGTAGCCGTCCGGCGCGTCGTCGCCCCAGTCGAGGTCCGGACCGAACCAGCGCTCGCCCGCAGCCGGACCGGACGGGGTGTCCTTCGCGGCGGTCGTCGCGGACGCGGGCAACGCGCCTCCGAGGACGAGCGTGGCGACGACGAGGAGGAGTGCGAGGAACCGCCTCACCGGTCGCACACCAGGGTCCACACGTTCCGTCCGTGCTCGTGTCGGTGCTCCAGACGGTCGAGCGCGGCGATGGCGAGCGCGAGCCCGCGGCCGCTCTCCTCGTCGACGTCCGCCATGGTGACCGCCGCGAGGTCGACGTCGGCCGGACGGCCGTTGTCGGTGAGGACTGCGGTGAGTTCGTGGTCGGTGGCCTCGAGGTGCACGGTGTAGCGCCTGCCTGCTTCCTGGTCGGTCCGTCGGGTGTGCTCGACGATGTTGGCCGCGATCTCGGCGAGCGCCGTCTCGAGCTTGAAGCGGAGGGCGACGTCGTCGATGCCGAGGCCGTCCCACCAGGCGCCGAAGCGGTCCTGGACCTCGTCGAGGGACTCGGCGGTCGCGGGGACCTCGAAGGTCGTCGTGCTCACAGGGGACCTCCCACGGTGCTCGACTCGTGTTCGACGGGCGGGGTGAAGACCGGCGCCCGGTAGAGCACGGCCCGGATGACGATGCTGAAGATGAACAGGTCGAAGACGACCCACGCCGTGTTGACGAGCGGCGCGATGCCGTCGGCCTGCCCGGTGGCGTACCGGATGCCGATCATCACGAGGGCCGCGACGAGGGCGCCCATCGCGTACAGCTGCGGCTTCACGAGGTCCCACCGCGGCTTCTGGTCGGACTCGTCGCGGACCTTCGGCGTCACCCGGAAGCCGAGGGGCTTGCCGCGGAACACGTTCTCGAAGGCGCTCGTCACCGACTCGATCCACACCGGGAACAGCGCGAGCGAGTACTGCTGCCCACGCCACGTCGGTCGACCGGCGGCGACGACCCAGAACAGGAGCTGGTTGAGCACCAGGAACGGGATGAGCCGGGCGAAGAAGTCGACGCTGTAGGCCTGGACGGGGACCACCCCGAACGACAGGCAGAGCACCGGGGCGGCGATGTACACGATCGCGGCGAAGCCCGACAGGTAGCTCCACATCGTCGAGAAGTACATGAGGCGCTGACCCCACGAGAGGCCCTTCTGCACGAGCGGGTTCTCGCGGAAGAACACCTGCATGGTGCCCTGCGCCCAACGGAGGCGCTGCACGAGCATCGTCGGCAGGTCGTCCGGGGCGAGCCCGGTGGCGAGGATCTCGTCGTGGTACGCGGACTTCCAGCCGAGGCCGTGCAGGCGCATCGCGGTGGCCATGTCCTCGGTGACCGAGATCGTCGCCAGCGGCATGATCGGCTGCGCCTCGTCGTCGCGGTTCACGTCGAGCGCGCGGGCGAGCACGGCGATCGACTCGATCGCGGCGACCGGCGAGGCCTCCCGCTGCCCGAGCACGTCCAGCGCGGCGTCGTCGAGCCCGGCGAACGTGTCGGCCTCCGTCGACATGGCCGCGAGCTCCTGCAGGTCGTTCCGCACGGACTCGAGGTCGGCGGCGGCGAAGCGGAACGAGATCGCGTCGATGCCCCGCTGGAAGTCGTAGGTGACGTCACCGAGCGGTTCGCCGCGGGACACCTGCTCGCGGGCACGCTCGACCACGGCCTCGGCCTCGTCGAGCGCCCCGAGGACGCGCGGATCGGTCTCGGTCTCGCGCGCACGGGCGAGGAGCGTCCGGGACGTCTTGATGGTCCGCTGCACCGACGCCTCGACCTCGCGGACGTACCGGGTGACGCCGAGCTGCATGAGTGCCTCACGACGGAGGATCGCGTTCGACCCGCAGAAGAACGCGGCGTTCCAGCCGTCCTTCGACTGCTGGATCGGGCCGTAGAACAGCGGGGCCTGACTGCCGAGGAGATCCTCCTCCGGCACGTTCTCGAACCACTGCGGGGTCTGCACGAGCGCCATCCGGTCGTCCTTGAAGTACCCGAGGGTGCGGTCGAGGATCGCCGGGTCCGGCACCTGGTCGGCGTCGAGGATGAGGAGGAACTCGCCCTGCGTCGCGAGCAGGGCGTTGTTGAGGTTGCCGGCCTTCGCGTGACGGGGACGGTCGACCCAGTCGGCGCCGCGGGTGATGATCCCGATCCCGAGCGACTCGGCGGCCGCGCGCATCTCGGGGCGGTTGCCGTCGTCGAGGATCCACGTGGAGTGAGGGTGCCGGATGGCCTTCGCGGCCCGGGCGGTGCGGAGGACGAGGTCGACCGGCTCGTTGTAGGTCGTGATGAAGACGTCGACCGTCACGTGGTCCCCCGGCGGCGTCGGCGGCTCGCCGCGCTCGCGCAGCCGCCACGCCCCGAAGGCGAAGAGGAGGGAGTCGATGACGCTGTACGTCTCGGCGAGGATGAGCGGCACCGCGATCCACCACGAGTGCCAGTTCACCGACGCCGCCCACCGCCAGACGATGTAGTTCAAGCCCGCGATCGACGCGAGCAGGGCGACCGTGCGCACCGCGACCATGCGACGGCGGGGGGTGCCCGTGGTGAGTCGGCGCCGGTCCTGCCGGCTGACGTCGAGCGCGCTCATCCACGTCCTTCCCTCGGGAGGGTCCACCCCTGCTGGCGCGACCTGGTGAGTGATCGCGTACAGGACTGTCTACCGCAGGCGGGGGTCCGCTGTCAGCCGACACCCGCGGAAGGGCGCTCCGAGATGCCGAGGTCGTCCGCGAGACGCGCGACGACATGGTCGAAGTACGCCGCGGCGTCGGACACCGATCCGACCGCGTGCCCGAAGAGCTCGAACGAGACGACGCCGAACACGGTGGTCCACGCCATCAGGGTCCGGAGGACGAGCTCGTCCGGCAGGTCGTCCGCGAACCCACGTTCGCGCAGGTACGCGGCGGCGTCGCCGATGGCGGGCGTGAGGTCCCCGGGAGCCGACGTGGGTGCCGGGCGTGCACCGTGCCTCCCGGCCGTCCACGCGTCGACGACCACCTGGACGAGCACGTGCGTCGTGCGCGACGCCGGCTCGATCGTCTCCCGCGGGGCGACGTAGCCCGGCACCGGCGAGCCGTAGAGCAGGGCGAAGTCCCCGGGGTGGGCGACCGCCCACGAGCGGATCGCGCGACAGGCGGCGCGCCAGCGGCCGGTGACGTCCGCCCGGTCGAGGGCGGCGTCGGCCGCCTCGACGGTCGCGCCGAGCTCGTCGTAGTCGAGGACGAGGAGTGCGGTGAGCAGGTCGTCCCGACTCGCGAAGTACCGGTAGACCGCCGAGGACACCATCCCGACGTCCCGCGCGACGGCACGGAGGGCGAGCTGGCTCGGCCCCTCCTCGGTGAGTCGGGCGCGGGCCGCCGCGAGGATGCTCGCGTGCACGGCCTCGCGCGCCAGGGCGCGGGCGGTCGGCGGCTTGGTGTCCATCCCCTCACCCTGCCATGCGAGAGCACTGCACACAAACGAGAGCACCGCTCTTGCAAATGCTCGGGAGTCGGTGCAGACTGTGCTTGCGAGAGCACCGCTCTCCGAACTCACCAAGGAGGAACCCATGTCCGCTCGTCACCTCGTCATCGGAGCCGGCCCGGTGGGCCGGCACGTCGCCGCCGTCCTCGCGGAGCGCGGCGAGCACGTCACGGTCGCCACCCGCTCCGGGCGCGACACCGGCCTGGAGGGGGTTGGTCACGTCGCCCTCGACGCCTCCGACACCGACGCACTCACCCGGGCAGCGGAGGGCTCGGCAGTCCTCTACAACTGCGCGAACCCCGGCGACTACACGCAGTGGGAGCGCACCTGGCCGCCGCTCATGACCGCGATGCTCACCGCTGCCGAGCGGACCGGGGCGGCGTACGCGATCACGGGCAACCTCTACCCCTACGGCCCCGTCGACGGCCCGATGCACGAGGGACTGCCGGACGCCGCCACCGACCACAAGGGTGTCCTCCGCGCGACGCTCTGGGCCGATGCCCTCGCGGCACACCGGGCCGGGCGCGTGCGTGCGGTCGAGGTCCGCGGTTCGGACTACGTCGGGCCGGGCGTCGGCCAGAACGGCCACGTCACACGGGTGCTCCCCGCCGCGCTGCAGGGAAAGGCCGTCACGATGCTCTGCCGGACCGACCTCCCCCACACGTTCACGGACGTGCTCGACGTCGCACGGACCCTCGTCGCGGCCGCCCTCGACGAGTCCGCGCACGGACGCACCTGGAACGTGCCCTCGAACGCCCCGCGGTCCCAGCGTCAGGCCGTGACGGAGATGCTGGCGGTGGCGGGCAAGCCGCCGGTGCCGGTGCGTCGACTGCCCGCGGGCGTCATCCGCGCCGGCGGGCTCGTCGTCCCCTTCATGCGGGAGATGGCCGACATGACGTACCAGTGGACCCGGCCGTACGTGCTCGACGACTCGGCGGCACGGGCACACTTCGGGATCGAGCCGACGCCGTGGGAGGAGGTCTGCCGCCGCACGGTGGAGGGGCTGTAGCCGACCCTGCGCGACACGCAACACCTGTCGTTCACCTGTCGGCCACCGCTCGGTCAACCCGGGTCGCGAACATGCGAGGACACTCAGCCCCGCCCACCCCCTCCCGACAGGAACCCCGTGCCCGCACTCCGGACCATGCGGATCATCGCGCTCACCACCGCTCTGACCGCCACCCTCGGCGCCGCAGCCGTCTCCACCGAGACCGCGACCGCCGCCCCGAGCCCGATCACCGACGACCGCGACACGAGCTGCACCGCGGACAGCACCGCGGCACTCTGCGCTGCGCCGGACACCCTGCTCGACGTCCGCATCGGCGACGTGCACCCGACGCAACCGTCGCTCGGCTACGACGAGGTCTACTACAAGCTCGGCCGCTACTCGACCGCGCTGAGCAAGGACGCCGTCAACAAGAAGTTCGACGACTGGTGCGAGGCGAACGGGCAGGAGGAGGCAGCCACCGCCACGGCGACCTCCACCCTCACCGACCCGTCGTCGTTCACCTGCACGGTGCCGGTCGGCTCGGAGACGGCGGACACCATCGCACCGATGAAGACCGTCGTGATCGGTCCCGGCGGCACGCTGTACCTCACCGACGGCCACCACACGCTCACGTCCTTCGACGAGGACAGCGGCCCGGACGTGCACGTCCGGCTCCGCGTCCTCGGCAACCTGTCCGGCCTGAGCGAGTCCGCCTTCTGGCAGACGATGCAGGACAACCGGTGGGTCTGGCTCCGCGACACCGCGGGCAAGGCCATCACCCCCGCGCAGCTCCCGCAGAACGTCGGGCTCGCGAACTTCCAGGACGACAGCGCCCGCAGCATCATGTACTTCGGCCGCGACATCGGCTACACGGCCGACGGTGCGGTGCCGTTCCAGGAGTTCTACTGGGGCTCGTGGCTCCGCGCGCACCCGGAGCTCGGTCTCACCGGTTGGGACCAGGACGGCTTCGCGGGTTCGCTCGCGCTCGTCGAGCGGATCACGAAGGCGCAGGTCGCCCTCCCCCGCGACGAGGTCGTCGACGCCGAGAGCGGGTACACCGCCGCGGACCTCAGCACCCTGACCGCCTGGAACGACGGCAAGGCCGTGACGAAGGGCGAGTGGGCGAAGCTGTCCGCGCCGTACTCGTCGGACAAGCCCGGCAAGCTCGCGTACATGACCGAGTACCGGAAGACCCTGGCCGCGGAGCCGGGTGAGCCGGGCGACCCGGGGACGGACCCGACGGACCCGACCGACCCCGGCACCGGGCCCACCGACCCGACCGACCCCGGCACGGACCCCAGCGCACCGTCCGACCCCGGGACGTCGCCGGCCGACCCGGGCACGGAGGACCCCGCCGACCCGACCACGGTGCACGGCAGTGTCTCCGTGACGGGTGACCTCGTCGCCGGTGGTTCGGTGACCGTCCGCGGCACCGGCTTCGCGGCCGACACCGACGCCCGGGTCGAGATCCACTCCGAACCCGTCCGGCTCGGCACGGTGCGCACCGACGACGCCGGCGCGTTCACCCTCGCTGCGACCGTCCCGGCCAGCCTGCCCGCCGGGACCCACACGATCGTCGTGGTCGTCGACGGCGTGACCGTCGGGTCCACCGCGGTGACGGTCGCCGCCGCGGACGGCGCGGCTCCGGACGGTGAGCTCGCGTTCACGGGCGCCGACGGACTCGTCCCGGCAGCGGTCGCCGCGCTCCTCGCGCTGCTCGCCGGTACGGGCATCGTGGTGGCGCGACGGCGACGCGGTCACCGCGCGTAGTCAGCGCGAACCCCACAAAATGGAGGCGCGGTGCCAGCTGGCAC
>NZ_JBPUGH010000142.1:0-8759 GCF_051548005.1 Curtobacterium flaccumfaciens
CACCACGGCGGTGAGGACCAGGCGGTGTACGCCTACGCGGACGAGGACGCCGCGTACTTCGCCGACGTGCTCGGTCGCGAGGTCCCGCCGGGGCTGTTCGGCGAGAACCTCCGGACCAGCGGCCTCGACGTCACGGGGGCGGTCACCGGCGAACGGTGGCACGTCGGCGCGTCGCTCGTCCTCGAGGTCACGATCCCGCGGATCCCCTGCGGTACCTTCGCCCGCCGGATGCGCGTCGACAAGTGGGTGCGCCGGTTCACCGAGGAGGGCCGTCCTGGTGCGTACTTCCGCGTGGTCAGGTCCGGGCCGGTGCAGTCGGGCGACGTCGTCGAGGTGCGCGACCGGCCGGACCACGGGGTGACGATCGGCGAGCTCTTCGCGGGGGTCAGCGCCGAGCGGGCGCGTGCCGTGCTCGACGCGGGTCGTCCGGTGCCCGCGAAGGTGCGGGTCCTGCTCGACAAGGCGCTCGCGCGGGGCTGACCCGCGGAGCCCTCCGGGTGCGCGGGGAACGTCAGTCGGGCAGTGTGCGGCGGACGGGGTCGATCGGCCGCTTCGCACGCGGCAGCCCGGCGACCACGAGGTCGTACGCGTTCGCGACGAGGTCCTCCACGAGGGTCTCGTCGATGCCGCGGCCGGGTGCGAGGGTGATCCAGTGCCGCTTGTTCATGTGCCAGCCGGGCGTCACCTCGGTGAGGTCGCGGACGAGTGCGGCACCGTGCGGCGGCGCGCACTTCAGGTTGACGATCGGGACGCCCCGCAGCTCGCTCGTCATGACGAACATCTTGCCGACCACCTTGTAGACGAGGGCACCCTCGCCGAAGGGCGCGGTCTCCTCGACCGCGGGCAGACCCATCGCGGTCCGGGCGGCGGTCTCGTGCAGGGCAGCTCCGTCCATGCCCCCTAGCATGCCCGAGTGCGCGCCCCGATCGGGGGTATGAGTGATCCTCGCGGCGGGCCTAGTCTGAGCGGATGCAGATGACCCGAACCCTCAGCATGGCGGCCGCCAGCGTCGTCCTCGCCGCCACCGCCGTCGTCGGCGGCGCCTCGGCCGCACAGGCCGCCCCCACCGTCTACAAGAACTGTGACGCCGTCCACCGCGTGTACTCCGGGGGGATCGCGAAGAAGTCCGTCACCAAGAACAAGGTGACGTCTGGCGGCAAGGTGACCTACCGCGCGCTGAAGGGCACCGTCAAGAAGGACGACAAGCTCTACGCGGCGAACAAGAAGCTCGACCGCGACGCCGACGGCATCGCCTGCGAGCAGAGCTGACCCGACCACCCACCGGACGGAGCCGGCGCGCACGACGCGCGTCGTGCCTCCCGGTCGGACCCGGCGACCACGAGTCGCTCAGCGCACACTGCGCGCTCGTCGACGACCGCAGGCGGCCCGTCAGAGCGGCGGCACGCCCTCGTGACCGGAGCGCGGGCGGGCCGTCCCGGCCACACCGGTCACCACCGAGCCCGGCGGGACGTCCTTCGTGACGACCGTGTTCGCGCCGACGACGGAGTCCGCGCCGACCGTGATCGCCCCGATGAGGGACGACCCCGCACCGAGCACCACGCGGTCCCCCACGCGTGGGTGCCGTCGGGCCCCGGGGCCGTGCTCGCCGCCGCGACCGCCGAGTGTCACCCCGTGGAAGAGCACCACGTCGTCGCCGACCACGGCGGTCTCGCCGATCACGACCCCCATGCCGTGGTCGATGAAGAACCTCCGGCCGATCCGAGCGCCCGGGTGGATCTCGATGCCGGTGACCGACCGGGCGACCTGCGCGACGACCCGGGCGGCGAAGCGCGACCCCGGTAATCCGCGGGCGAGCCAGAGCCGGTGCGTCAGCCGGTAGGTCCAGATCGCGTGGAGGCCGGAGTACACGACCGCGTTCTCGAGGTCCCCGCGTGCTGCGGGGTCACCGCGGCGTGCTGCGGCCAGGTCCTCCCGGATGGTCCGCAGCACGCTGCGCCGTCGGGCTGCCGTCACGCAGTGAGTCCCTCGAAGAGGACGGTGGAGAGGTAGCGTTCGCCGGTGTCGCAGACGATCGCGACGATGCGCTTGCCGGCGTTCTCCGGGCGCGCGCCGACCTCGATCGCGGCGTGGATGATCGCGCCGGACGAGATGCCGGAGAGGATGCCTTCCTGGGTGCCGAGGTCGCGAGCGACGCGCAGGGCATCGTCGAGCTCGACGTCGAACACCTCGTCGATGACGCTCCGGTCGAGGACCTCGGGCACGAAGTTCGCGCCGATGCCCTGGATCTTGTGCGGGCCGGCCTTGCCCTCGGTCAGGAGCGGCGAGTCCTTCGGCTCGACCGCGATCACCTGGACGCCCGGCACGCGCTCCTTGAGGACCTGCCCGACGCCCGTGATCGTGCCGCCGGTGCCGACGCCCGCGATGAACACGTCGACGTGCCCCTCGGTGTCGCGGAGGATCTCCTCGGCGGTGGTCCGGCGGTGGATCGCGGCGTTCGCGGGCGTCTCGAACTGGTGCGCCAGGATCGCCCCGGGGGTCTCCTCGACGATCTGCTCGGCGCGCGCCACGGCGCCCTTCATGCCCTCGGGGCCGGGGGTCAGGACGACCTCGGCACCGTACGCACGGATGAGGGCACGACGCTCGACGCTCATGGTCTCGGGCATCGTGATGACGACCCGGTAGCCGCGGGCTGCACCGACCAGGGCGAGTGCGATGCCGGTGTTGCCGGACGACCCCTCGACGATGGTGCCACCGGCCTGCAGCTCGCCGGACTCCTCCGCCGCGTCGATGATCGCGACGCCCAGGCGGTCCTTGACGCTCGCGCCGGGGTTGTAGAACTCGAGCTTCGCGAGGATCTCGGCGCTGCCCTCGCGCGGCAGCCGGTTGAGCCGGACGAGCGGGGTGTTCCCGAACGCCTGCGAGATGTCGTCGTGGATGGTGCCGCTCATGTGGTCCGTTCCTCCGGGTCGGGCCGCGCCGCCGTCGGTGGCGGTCCGGCGTCCTGCGCTCCTGCGCTCCTGCGCGCGTGCACTGCGAGCCTACCGAGCGGAGCCGGGTTCCCCCTGGTCCGTGACGCGCCGCACCGAGCCGCACCGGGTACCGCGTACCGCGTGTCGCGTGTCGCGTGCCGCGTGCCGCGTGCCGCGTGCCCGGCCGCACCGGGTGCCGCGGGTCAGCGCACGCCCACGGTCCGCCCGAACGCCTCGTCCGTCGCCTCGAGCACCCGCAGGGCGTTGCCGCCGGCCAGTGCCCGCAGGTCGTCCTCGCCCCACCCCCGACGGACGAGCTCCTCCGCGAGGACCGGGTACCGCGACACGTCCCGCAGGTCCGGCGGCAGCACGGGCGTCCCGTCGTAGTCGCCACCGATCCCCACGTGCGCGATCCCGGCGACGTCACGGGCGTGCTCGACGTGGTCCGCGACCTCGGCGACGGTGACGAGCGGCGCCGCACCGACCGACCCGTCGTCTTCCCAGTCGGCGTACGCCCGCGACACGAACGCCGGCACGAAGGTGATCATCACGACGCCGCCGTTGTCCGGCAGCCGTTCGAGGACGTCGTCGGGCACGTTCCGCGGGTGGTCGCACACGGCCCGGGTGGACGAGTGGCTGAAGAGCACCGGCCGGGTCGCGACGTCGAGCGTGTCGTGCATCGTCGCCGGTGCGGTGTGCGAGAGGTCGACGAGCATGCCGAGGCGCTCCATCTCCGCCACGACCTCGCGGCCGCGGTCGGTCAGCCCACCGTGCGGGTGCGCTCCCGTCGCCGAGTCCGCCCACGGCGTGTCCTCGTTGTGCGTCAGCGTCATGTACCGGACCCCGAGGCGCGCGAAGGACCGCAGGACGGCGAGGTCGTCGTCGATGGAGTGACCGCCCTCGGCACCGAGCAGCGACGCGATCCGCCCCTCGTCGACCGCGGCTCGGACCTCTGCCGCGGTCCGGGCGAGGGCGAACGTCTCCGGGTAGCGCTCGACCATCCGGAGCGCGACGTCGATCTGCTGCAGCGTCGTGCGGACGGGATCGGGTTCCGAGCACGGCACGAACACCGACCAGAACTGTCCGACGACGCCGCCCGCGCGGAGCTTCGGCACGTCGGTGTGGAGGGACCCCTGCTCGGTGTCAATCCCCTCGACCGCTGAGTCGTGGTGGTCGCGCCGCTCCCAGGGCAGGTCGTTGTGGCCGTCGATCACCGGGAAGGCAGTCATCCGCCGACGGTACCGCAGCCCGCCCGTCGCTAGGCTCGCCGCATGGACCCCGTGACGCTCAGGACGGACCGCCTCGTGCTCTCGCCACCCGAGCGGTCCGACGCCGACGCCGTCATCGCGTACGCCACGGACCCCGACGTCATCGCGTACACCCCGGTGCCCGTGCCGTACGGTCACGCCGAGTTCGCGGAGTGGCTCGAGCGGTGCCGCACCGGCTGGGAGTCCGGCACGCGGCTCGCCTGGGCGATCCGTCGCCCGGAGGACCCTCGCCTGCTCGGCACCGTCGAGCTCTTCGGGATCGCGGACGGCTCCGCGGAGGTCGGGTACGCCGTCCACCCCGACGGCCGCGGGCGCGGCTTCACGACCGAGGCGGTCGCCCGCGTCGTCGACTGGGCCTTCGCCGAGCCACCGCACGGCCTCGGGCTCGTCCGGGTGCAGTGGCGTGCCATCGCCACGAACCTCGCCTCCGCGGCGGTCGCGCGCCGCGTCGGCATGTCGTTCGAGGGCCTGCGACGCTCGGGCAGCGTGCACCGCGGCCGACGGCACGACGAGGCGCTCGCCGCGGTCCTCCGCGACGACGACCGGTCCGCTCCGCAGGGCTGGCCCGCCGCTCCGCAGGGTCGGCCCGCCGCCCCGTCCGGCCGGCCTGACGCATGACGGTCCGGTTCCGCCTCGACACCCACCTCGACTGCTCGCCGGAGCGAGCCTTCGCGCTGTCGCTCGACATCGGCGCACACGAGCGATCGCTCGCCGACACCGGCGAGCGTGCGGTCGGCGGGGTGACCTCGGGGACGATCGGGCTGGGCGAGACCGTCACCTTCCGCGCGCGGCACCTCGGGTTCGTCTGGCGGCTCACGAGCCGCATCACCGCCCTGGAGGCACCACACCGGTTCGTCGACGAACAGGCGCGTGGGCCGTTCGCCCGGTTCCGGCACGAGCACCGCTTCGAGCGCGCCGGGACCGGCACGCGGATGGTCGACGACGTCGTCGTCACGGCGCCCTTCGGGCCCCTCGGGCGGCTCGCCGAGGTCGTCGTCCTCGGCAGCTACCTCCGACGCCTGCTGTCGACCCGGAACGCCGCGCTGGCCGCCGAGGCGCGTCGCGCAGCCGTCCCGCCGCCGACCGCGGACTGACGTCCGGCGGGGACGCGTCCCGGGCGTCAGACGGCGTGCGCCCCGAGCAGCGCACCCGCCGCGTACGTCGCCGCGAGCGCCAGCGCCCCACCGACGACCACGCGGACCGTCGCCCGCCCGCGAGGAGCCCTGCCGAGGGTCGCACCGGTCGCCCCCGTCACGGCGAGCGCCACGAGGACGGCGACCACGGTCACGGCCACCCGGACGGACTCCGGCGCCAGGAGCATCGCGAGGAACGGCAGCGCCGCCCCGGTCGTGAAGGTCGCGGCGGACACCCACGCGGCACGCCAGGGGCTGACGACCTCGTCCTCGGCGTCGCGGAGCGCGGCGGCCGCACGGTGCTGCCGGACCTCTGGTCGGACGAGCTCGGCGGCGACCGACACGGCGACGTCCGGCGCGACGCCGAGCGCGCGGTAGTGCGCGGCGATGGTGTCGGCGTCCTCGGAGTCGGCCTCGAGCTGCGCCTGCTCCGCGGCCTGTCCGGTGCGCTGCGCGTCGCGTGCACCGGAGACCGAGACGTACTCGCCGAGTGCCATCGACACCGCTCCGCCGACGAGCGCCGCGGTCCCCGCGGCGATGACCGGACCGGTGCCGGCACCCGCCCCGGCGACGCCGACGAGCACGGCGGCGACGGACACGATGCCGTCGTTCGCGCCGAGCAGCCCGGCACGGAGCCAGTTCAGCTTCGCGGCGCTGGTGGCGTCGTGATCGGTGGTGGGGAGCACGAGGTCCGTAGCGGTCGACATGCGTCGAGGATGCCACCGTCGAGCACGTCGCGCCAGCAAGGTGAGGCTGCCCTGATCTGGGGTTTTGTGGTGAGGGGAGCCTTACCTGAGCAGGCCTGCAGCGTGTGCGGCAAACCGCATCCTTCTCCGCACCGGAGCCGGACGCGGCGGGGCTCGGGAACCCCGCGCTGTCAGACTCGAGCAATGGGCAGGGGATTCAGGATCGACCACGTGGGCGTCACGGTGCCGGACATCGACGCTGCCACGGCGTTCTTCGAGGCGGCGCTCGACGCCGTCTTCCTCTACGACGTCCGCTGCCGGACCGAGGAACCGCGGGGTTCCTCGGAGGTGCACGGCTACCTGGGGATCCCGTCGACGATGGCGCAGGGTGCCATCAGGATGCTCGCGCTCCCCGAGGGGCCCGGGCTCGAGCTGTTCGAGTACCTCGGGCCCGACCAGCACTCCCCCGCGGTGCCCTCGGACCTCGGGTGGCAGCACCTCGCGCTGTACGTGGACGACATCGACGCCGCGCTCGAGAAGGTCGAACGTGCCGGTGGTGTCCGGAACTCCGACCCACGCGAGCTGCGCGGTGTCGAGGCCGGCGAGGGCAACCGGTTCGTCTACACCCGCACGCCGTGGGGCTCGACGCTCGAACTCGTCAGCTACCCGACCCCGCAGCCGTACCTGCTCACCGCACCCCGCGCGAAGTGGGCGCCGTGGCCGACGCCCGAGGACGCGCAGCGCGATCCCGTACCGGCGCTGCGGACCGCCGTCGCGTCCTGGGCGGACGGATCCCCGTTCCGCCGCGGCGGCGTCGACGCGCTCCACCCCGAACCGGGACCCGCGTGGTCGGCCCTCGTGGCGGACGCGTGGCGAGCGGTGGTCGCCGTGGTCAGCCCCCGGCGACCCAGGCGCGCGTCGGTCGACCGCTGACCGGGTGCGCGAACGGCTCGCCGACGGGCCGGAAGCCGGCTCCTCGGTAGAGCCGGAGTGCGGGGACGTTGTCCTCGAGGGCGTGCAGCACAACGCTCGCGTGTCCCGCACGCGCCGTCTCGGAGACGGCTGCTCCGAGCAGGTCGCGGCCGACGCCGCGCCCCTGCGCCCGCGGCGCGACCGCCAGGAGCGACAGGTACGCCGCGTCGGTCGGGTCGTCGACGCCCCCGGTGCCCGGCGCGGTCACGAGCACGAAGCCGACGACGCCGCCGACGTCCTCCGCCACCACGAGCGCGACGCGGTCCTCCCGGAACTTCGCGTCGGCGCGTCGGCGCACCGCGTCGGACTCGGGCTGGCCGTCCCGGACGGCGACGGCGGACACCCAGAGGTCCCTGCACACGGTGTCCTCGCCCTCCGAGGCTGTCCGGAGGACGAAGGACGGTACGGTCACCCGGTCAGCCTACGACCGACCGCTGGCCGACCCGGTAGCCGGCACCGCGGTGTTCCTCCGGCAGCCGGTCGCCGCGGCCGTGCAGCTTGTGCCGCAGCGATCCCTCCTCGTACCCCTCGGGGTAGACCCCGCGGGCACGCAGCTCGGGCACGACGAACTCGATGACGTCCTCCCACGTGCCCGGCGTCACCGCGTAGGCGAGGTTGAACCCGTCGACGTCGGTCTGCTCCTGGATCCGCTGCAGGGTGTCCGCGATCGTCGCGCCGGAGCCGACCGCGACCGGCCCGAGTCCGCCGATCGCGGTGTGCCGGGCGAGGTCACGGATGGTCCACTTCGAGCCGTCCGTGCCCTCGGCCGCGGAGATGTTCGCCGCCGCCGACTGGATCGCGTTCGACTCGACGTCGCCGAGCGGCTCGTCGAGCTCCCACTGGGACAGGTCGACGCCCATCCAGCCGGAGTTCAGCACGAGCGCGCCCTCCTCCGAGGCGTACGACAGGTAGTCCTCGTACTTCGCCTGAGCCGCCTCGTCGGTGGCGTCCGTGATGACGGTGAGCAGTGAGTAGACGCGGGCGGCGTACCGGTCGCGACCAGCAGCCTCCAGGGCGTCCCGGATCTTCGTGACCGTCGCGGCCAACTGCGGCAGCGTCGGTGCCCCGACGAACACCGCCTCGGCGTTCTCGGCCGCGAAGCGGACGCCGCGGGACGAGGCACCGGCCTGGTAGATGACGGGCGTGCGCTGCACGGACGGCTCGGACAGGTGGATGCCCGGGACGTCGAAGTGCTTCCCGTGGTGCTCGATCGGGTGCACCTTCGCCGGGTCGGTGAAGACGCCGGTCGCACGGTCCTCCACGACCGCGTCGTCCTCCCAGGAGCCCTCCCACAGCTTGTAGAGGACCTCGAGGTACTCGTCCGCGACGTCGTAGCGGTCGTCGTGCGACAGCTGGTCCGTCTGCCCCATGTTGCGGGCGGCGCTCGGCAGGTAGCCGGTCACGACGTTCCAGCCGACCCGACCCTTCGTGAGGTGGTCCAGCGTCGACATGCGCCGCGCGAAGGGGTACGGGTGCTCGTACGCGGTGCCGGCGGTGATGCCGAACCCGAGGTGCTCGGTCACCGCGGCCATCGCCGAGACGAGCAGCACGGGGTCGTTCACGGGCACCTGCGACCCCGTCCGGAGCGCGGACTCGTTCGATCCGCCGTACACGTCGTAGGTCCCGAGGACGTCGGCGATGAAGATGCCGTCGAACGCTCCGCCCTCGAGGATCGTCGCGAGTTGGGTCCAGTACGACAGGTCGTTGTAGTGCCGCGAGCGGTCACGGGGGTGGCGCCACAGCCCGGAGGACTGGTGCGCGACGCAGTTC
>NZ_JBPUGH010000143.1:0-8737 GCF_051548005.1 Curtobacterium flaccumfaciens
CGACCACCTCGTCCGGGCGACGGACGCTCACCAGCCAGTAGGGAGTCGGGTCGGCGTCGTCGCGGACCTCGACCTTGACGACGCCCCGGACGTAGCCGCGGAAGAGCGTCCACGCGCGCGCGTCGAGCTGCGGCCCGCGCTGGGCCGTGGCGTCGGCGCCGGTGAAGCCCTCGACCTCGCCGACGAGCTCCCGCGGGAGGTGTGCCCGGCCGGCCCGGAACTCCGTGTCCGTGACCTCCACGGTCGGCGCGAGGGCCCAGAGGAGCACGAGCACGCCGATCTCCATCCCGATCGCCACGAGCACCCCGGTCAGCACGCTGATGGGGAGGAAGACGAGCAGGCTGGCGGGGATCACGAGGGCCGTCGCCAGGTAGAGCGCCGGCGGGGCCCAGAGTCGTTCGCGGTACAGGGTCACGAGACCATCCCACCACGACTCGGGCCGCGTCCCGACCGCACATCACGGAACGGTCACGGTCTGCACTACCCTCGTCACGTGACCGAACCAGTCGACGTCCTCTGGACCGGGGAGAACCCGCCCCACTACGCCCACCCCGGGGACGCCGGCGGCGACCTCGTCTCCGCCGAGGCCTTCGTGCTGCAGCCCGGAGAGCGTCGTCTCGTCGGGACCGGACTCCGCATCGCCCTGCCGGAGGGCTACGCGGCGTTCGTGGTGCCCCGGAGCGGACTCGCGGCGAAGCACGGGATCACGATCGTGAACTCGCCCGGCACCGTCGACGCCGGCTACCGCGGTGAGGTCAAGGTCGCGCTCCTCAACACGGACGCCTCCGAACCGTACGAGGTGCACGTCGGCGACCGCATCGCGCAGGTCGTCGTGATGCCGGTGCCCAGGGTGACGTTCACCCGCGTCGACGAGCTCCCCGAGAGCGTCCGCGGCCAGGGTGGGTTCGGCTCCTCGGGCTACGGTGACCGGAGCGGTACCGTCAGCAGCGCCGCAGAGAACCTCCAGGAAGGAACCCGCGCATGAAGTTCGGCCGCCGCAAGCGTGACGAGGTCGAGGTGGCGGACGCCGCCGCCGACGAGGTGGAGGTCGCCGAGACGACCCCCGAGGTGGACATCGCCACGGACGCCGACGCCGACCTCGACGAGGTGGACGCGGTCGCACCGACGGACAAGTCCGCCCCGGAGGACCGCGCCGAGAACGGCCCGCACGACGAGACCGAGGCGAACCTGGTCCGCCCCTACGTCGACCTCGGCGGGGTGAAGGTCCTGCCCCGCGAGGGGCTGCACCTGCGCCTCGAGGTCGAGGAGGGCTCGCAGCGCGTCGTCGCGGTCGGTCTCGACTTCGACGAATCGACGCTCCAGGTCCAGCCGTTCGCGGCACCCCGGTCGACCGGTCTCTGGCACGAGATCCGCGCCCAGATCGCCGAGCAGATCGAGCGTCAGGGCGGCGAGGTCAGCGAGGTCGACGGCCCGTTCGGCCCGGAGCTCCGCGCGCAGGTGCCGGTCGCGAACGAGGACGGCATCACCGAGGGTGTGCGCCCGGCGCGCTTCGTCGGCGTCGACGGCCCGCGCTGGTTCCTCCGCGGGGTCATCGCCGGGAAGGCCGCGGAGTCCCCGGACGACGCCTCCGACATCGAGGAGCTGTTCCGCAGCGTGGTCGTCGTCCGCGGCACCAGCCCGATGCCGCCGCGCGACCTCATCCCGCTGCACATGCCGAAGTCGACGCAGTCGGCGATCTGACCCCGCCTGGAGGCACGGTGCCGGACCACGACGACACCCCACGACCCGACGGGGTCCCGTCCGACCGCCGCGTGGCCGGCTCGGACCCGGTCGCGTCCGACCGCCGCGTGGCCGGCTCGGCCGCACCGGCGTCCGACGACCGCTTCGCGGAGGAGCGGGCGGAACCGCTGTCCCTCAACGCCCAGCTGCGTGACGCGGTCCGGAACGCCGGCATCGGCCAGGTCGCTCCGGGTGAGGCCCCGTCAGGCCGGGCCCTGCTCACCGCGGTGGGCGGCGTCCGGGGTCTCGCGGAGTCGGTGCTGCCCGGGTTCGGCTTCCTCATCGTGTACGCGATCACGAAGGAACTCGTCCCGAGCGTCGTGATCCCGGTGGTGATCGGGCTCGTCTTCGTCGTCCTCCGGCTCGTCCAGCGGCAGTCGCTCGCGATGAGCTTCGCGGGCATCCTCGGCGTGGCGGTCTCGGCGGGGCTCGCGCTGTTGACCGGGAAGGCCGAGAGCAACTTCATCCCGGGCATCCTCATCAACGCCGTCTGCCTCGTCGTGCTGCTCGTGACGCTCGCGATCCGGCGCCCGCTCATCGGACTGATCGTCGGACTGCTGCTGCCGCAGGACGAGGAAGGCACCGGGACCGACTGGCGCGCCGACCCGGCGAAGCGCCGCGTCCTCACCGTCGCGACCTGGATGTGGGTCGGCCTGTTCGCGCTCCGCCTGCTCATCGAGATCCCGCTGTACCTCACCGCGCAGGTCGAGCTGCTCGCGGGCATCAAGCTCATCACGGGTGTCCCGCTCTACGCCGCGCTGCTCTGGGTGACGTGGCTGCTCGTCCGGACCGTGTTCAAGCACGACGAGGACGCCGCCACGGTGTAGAGTTGTCTCGACATCGAGATACTTTCCGCCGGACCCTCGCGGGCTGGCGGGTTTAGGTTTGCCTTGCTGGTGGGACGTTCTGCGGCCCGCTTGGATGGGGGCACACCGATCAACCAGGGAGGCGGCACAGTGGCTGCAGTCAACAGCTTCGGCTCGAAGGACACGCTGTCGGTTGGGGGTGTCGACTACGCGATCCACCGGATCGACACGGTGCCCGGGCACGAGAAGCTCCCGTACAGCCTGAAGGTGCTGCTCGAGAACCTCCTCCGCACCGAGGACGGTGCGAACGTCACCGAGGAGCAGATCCGCGCCCTCGGTTCGTGGCAGCCGGACGCCGAGCCGGACACCGAGATCCAGTTCTCGCCGGCCCGAGTGGTCATGCAGGACTTCACCGGCGTCCCGTGCATCGTCGACCTCGCCACCATGCGCGAGGCGATGGCGCAGATCGGCGGCGACCCGAACAAGATCAACCCGCTGTCGCCGGCCGAGATGGTCATCGACCACTCCGTCGTCGCCGACCTTTTCGGTCGCGAGGACGCCCTGCAGCGCAACACGGACCTCGAGTACGAGCGGAACGGTGAGCGCTACCAGTTCCTCCGCTGGGGCCAGACCGCGTTCGAGGACTTCAAGGTCGTCCCGCCGGGCACCGGCATCGTGCACCAGGTCAACATCGAGTACCTGGCGAAGGTCACCTACACGCGCGAGTTCGACGGCGAGCTGTACGCGTACCCGGACACCCTGGTCGGCACCGACTCGCACACCACGATGGTGAACGGCCTCGGCGTGCTCGGCTGGGGCGTGGGCGGCATCGAGGCCGAGGCCGCCATGCTCGGCCAGCCCGTGTCCATGCTCATCCCGAAGGTCGTCGGCTTCAAGCTGTCGGGCTCGATCCCCGCCGGCGTGACCGCGACCGACGTGGTGCTCACCATCACGCAGGAGCTCCGCAAGCACGGCGTCGTCGGCAAGTTCGTCGAGTTCTACGGCGAGGGCGTCTCCGAGGTCCCGCTCGCGAACCGCGCCACCATCGGCAACATGAGCCCCGAGTTCGGCTCCACGGCCGCGATCTTCCCGGTCGACGCCGTCACGCTCGACTACCTGCGCCTGACCGGCCGTTCCGAGGAGCAGATCGCCCTCGTCGAGGCGTACTCGAAGGCGCAGGGCCTCTGGCACGACCCGTCGGTGGAGCCCGCGTACTCCGAGTACATGGAGCTCGACCTCTCCACGGTCGTCCCGTCGATCTCCGGCCCGAAGCGTCCGCAGGACCGCATCGAGCTGTCGAAGGCGAAGGACCAGTTCGAGGTCGACCTCGAGAACTACGCCACGGCCGACCACTCGCAGCAGGACAAGGCCGTCGCCGACACCTTCCCGGCGTCCGACCCGGTTGCCGCGGCCCCCGGCGACGAGCACGCCGTGCAGGACGACGAGTACGCGCAGCCGTCCGAGACCCCTGCCGAGACGCATGTCTCGAGCGCACCCACAACGATCACGAAGCCGACGAGCGTCACCGTGGGCGACGGCGATGCGTTCACGATCGACCACGGTGCCGTCGCGATCGCGGCGATCACCTCGTGCACGAACACGTCGAACCCGTCGGTCATGATGGCCGCCGGCATCCTCGCGCGGAACGCCGCGAAGAAGGGCCTCAAGGCGAAGCCGTGGGTGAAGACCACCCTCGCGCCCGGCTCGAAGGTCGTCACCGACTACTACGAGAAGGCCGGTCTCACCAGCTACCTCGAAGACCTCGGCTTCTACACGGTCGGCTACGGCTGCACCACCTGCATCGGCAACTCGGGCCCGCTGCCCGAGGAGATCTCGCAGGCCGTGCAGGACAACGACCTCGCCGTCACCGCGGTGCTGTCGGGCAACCGCAACTTCGAGGGCCGCATCAACCCGGACGTGAAGATGAACTACCTGGCGTCGCCGCCGCTGGTCATCGCGTACGCCCTCGCCGGCTCGATGCACTTCGACTTCGACAACGACGCCCTGGGCACGGACCAGGACGGCAACGACGTCTTCCTCAAGGACATCTGGCCCGACGCCGGTGAGGTCCAGCAGGTGATCGACGACTCGATCGACACCGAGATGTTCACCCACGAGTACGGCTCCGTGTTCGAGGGCGACGACCGCTGGAAGAACCTGCCGACCCCGACGGGCGACACCTTCGAGTGGGACAGCGAGTCGACGTACGTCCGGAAGCCCCCGTACTTCGAGGGCATGACGATGCAGCCCGACGCGGTCTCGGACATCTCCGGCGCCCGCGTGCTCGCGAAGCTCGGCGACTCGGTCACGACCGACCACATCTCGCCGGCGGGTTCGATCAAGGCCGACAGCCCGGCGGGCAAGTACCTCGCCGAGCACGGGGTCGACCGCAAGGACTTCAACTCCTACGGCTCGCGTCGCGGTAACCACGAGGTGATGATCCGCGGGACGTTCGCGAACATCCGCCTGCGCAACCAGCTGCTCGACGGTGTGGAGGGCGGCTACACCCGTGACTTCACGACGCCCGACGGCGCGCAGTCGTTCATCTACGACGCCTCGCAGCACTACCAGGAGCAGGGCATCCCGCTCGTCATCTTCGGCGGCAAGGAGTACGGCTCCGGCTCGTCCCGTGACTGGGCGGCGAAGGGCACGAACCTGCTCGGCGTCAAGGCGGTCATCACCGAGAGCTTCGAGCGCATCCACCGCTCGAACCTCATCGGCATGGGCGTCGTCCCGCTGCAGTTCCCCGCGGGCGAGACGGTCGAGTCGCTGGGGCTCGACGGCACCGAGGTCGTGTCGATCTCGGGCCTGACCGAGCTCAACGAGGGCCGGACGCCGAAGACCGTGCACGTCACGGCCGAGCCGAGCGAGCACTCGCCCGCCGGCAAGCAGACGGTCGAGTTCGACGCGGTCGTCCGCATCGACACCCCCGGAGAGGCCGACTACTACCGCAACGGCGGCATCCTGCAGTACGTGCTCCGCTCGCTCGTCTGAGCACGGCGCGCGACGCGCGCGCGGGTCGCTCACGCGACCACATGACGGACTGGCGCGCCCCGCTGAGCGGTGGCGCGCCAGCGCCACGTGGGGCGCGCCGACCGAGCCTGCGAGGGAGGGGCGACACCGCCAAGGGCCTCCAGTCCGTCGTCCGGTCACGCGGATAGTGTGGGGGCCTGCCCCACGAAAGGAGCGCCCGTGGACCTGCTCTCGAGCATCACGTCGCCGCGCGACCTCAAGCGTCTGTCCGACGCGCAGATGACCGACCTGGCCGCGGAGATCCGGCGGTTCCTGGTGGCGGAGGTCGCGAAGACCGGCGGGCACCTCGGGCCGAACCTCGGCGTCGTGGAGCTGACCCTCGCGATGCACCGGGTCTTCGACTCCCCGCACGACCCCTTCGTCTTCGACACCGGGCACCAGTCGTACGTGCACAAGCTCGTGACCGGTCGGCAGGACTTCTCGCGGCTCCGGGAGCGGGGCGGCATCGCCGGCTACCCGCAGCGCAGCGAGTCCGAGCACGACATCGTGGAGTCCTCGCACGCGTCGTCGTCGCTGTCGTGGGCGGACGGCATCTCCCGCGCGTTCCAGCGCACCGGACAGGCCGACCGGACCGTCGTCGCCGTGGTGGGGGACGGGGCACTCACGGGCGGCATGACCTGGGAAGCGCTCAACAACATCTCGGACAGCAACGACCGCCGCCTCGTCATCGTCGTGAACGACAACGGGCGTTCCTACGCGCCGACGATCGGCGGCATGGCGCGCTTCCTCAGCTCGGTCCGGACCCGGCGCGAGTACCGCGCGCTGTTCGAGAAGTCGCAGGCCGTCGCCTCGCGGTTCGGCGCTCCCGGCCGGGCGTTCTACCGGGGGATGCGCGGCGGGCTGCACGGTTTCCTGTCGCGGTTCACGAACAACGAGGCGCTGTACTCGAACCTCGACATCAAGTACATCGGCCCCGTCAACGGGCACGACCAGCGCGCGATGGAGGCTGCACTCCGTCAGGCGAAGGCCTACGGGGCGCCGACGATCGTGCACGCCATCACGGAGAAGGGCCACGGGTTCGAGCCGGCGCTCCGCGACCAGGCCGACCAGTTCCACGCCGTCGGGCACATCGACCCGGAGACGGGGGAGTCGCTCGACGTGTCGTCGGGGCCCTCGTGGACCTCGGTCTTCGCCTCGACGCTGGCGTCGGTCGGGGCCTCGGACGAGAAGATCGTGGCGATCACCGCCGCGATGCTCCGCCCCACGGGGCTACACCTCTTCCAGGAGCAGCACCCCGACCGGGTGATCGACGTCGGGATCGCCGAGCAGCACGCGGTCACCACCGCTGCCGGTCTGGCGTACGGCGGACTGCACCCCGTGGTGGCGCTCTACGCGACGTTCCTCAACCGGGCGTTCGACCAGGTGCTCATGGACGTCGCCCTGCACCGGGCCGGCGTCACGTTCGTCCTCGACCGCGCGGGCATCACCGGGCCCGACGGCCCCTCGCACCACGGCATGTGGGACCTCGCGCTCCTGCAGGTCGTGCCCGGCGTCCGGATCGCCGCGCCCCGCGACGCTGCGACCCTCCGCGAGGAGTTCCGCGAGGCCGTGGCCGTCGACGACGCCCCGACCGTGCTGCGGTGGTCCAAGGGGCAGGTCGGGCCGGACATCCCCGCTGAGCGTCGCCTTGCCGACGGAGTGGACGTGCTCCGCTCCCCGTCGGCCGACCAGGAGCCCGACGTGCTGTTCGTCGCCGTCGGGTCGATGGTCCCGGTCGCGCTCGAAGCGGCCGCGCTGCTCGAGGCGCAGGGCATCGGCGCGACGGTCGTCGACCCACGGTGGGTCGTACCGATCCCGGCGTCGCTCATCGACCTCTCGCGCGACCACCGGCTCGTGATCACGATCGAGGACGGCGTGCGGGTCGGGGGCGTCGGGACCCGGCTGCGGCAGGACCTCCGTGCAGCAGGGGTCGACACCGGCGTGAACGAGCTGGGGCTCCCGGACGAGTTCATCGACCACGCATCGCGGTCGCAGATCCTGCAGGACGTCGGGCTCACGGCGCAGGCGATCGCGCGGGACGTGATCGACCAGGTCGTCGGGACGAAGGTGCCGCAGGCGAAGCCAGCGCGGTCGCGGCAGACGAGTTCCGCCGACCGTTGATCATTGTGTACACATCCACTACAGTGTGCACATGAACAGCATCTCCGCATCGCTCACGACAAGGGAGTTCCGTGCCGAGCTCGCTGCCGTCATGGGGCGCGCAACGTTCGGCCACGAGCGCATCGCCGTGACCCGGAACGGGAAGGTCGCCGGCGTCGTCATCGGTCTGGACGACCTTGAACTCCTCGAGCAGCTGGAAGACGCTGCGGATCTCCGCGCCTACCAGACTGCGAAGGCTGAGGACGACGGGCGTCGGGTCTCCTTCGACGACCTCCGCGGGGAGGCGTGAGCCGGTACCGCGTCGAGTTCACCTCTGCTGCAGCGAGAGCGATCCGGAAGCTCCCGAAGAACGTCCGGACGCGCTTGCTCGACGCCATCGAGGGACTGCACGACGACCCTCGGCCGACTGGATCTCGGAAACTGAGCGGCACTGAACTTGCCTGGCGCATCCGGGTGGGTGACCACCGGGTGATCTACGAGGTCGAGGACGACCTGCTGCTCGTCACCGTGGTCCGTGCTGCCCATCGACGAGAGGTGTACCGGTGAGCGCCGAGGCCGCGCTGGCGGGCCGGCGGGCCGGCGGCTTCGAACCACGTGCGCGACATCGAACCAGCCGGAGCGGATGGTTCGATGTCGCAGAGGTGGTTCGACGTCGTGCGGCGGCGTCAGACGGTGCTGGCCGCGGAGACGAGCTCGCGCAGGATCGCGCGGGCCATCGGGCTGACGAACAGGACGCGTCCGGCGTCGAGCCCGTCGCGTCCTTCGCGGAGGATCTCGACGCGTGAGGACGACAGTCCTTCCCGGTGGAACGCGAAGACGATGTTCTCTGCGCGGAGGGCGAACGACGTGCGGCGTCCGACCACGGCGCCGTCGTCGCGGATCTCCATCGCGGCGGCACCCGGGACGGCATCGACCGCTCGCCGGAGCAGCGACGGCACCAGGGCGAGGGGGACCGGGACGACGACCGACGGCCGGTTCGTCGTCCTCGGTGCCCACCACTCCTGCCGCATGGCTGCACGCTACGCCGGACGGCGGCGATCGGCGCGTGGGTGCGACGT